>NZ_CP013438.1:1671125-2005350 GCF_001718795.1 Burkholderia latens
CGCGCACGTCGGCGAGCGTCGCATCGACGAGCAAGCGCCCGGTGTCGAATACCGTCTCGAGCGCATCGTCCCACTCGCTCTCGAGCGCCCTATCGTCCCATGCGACCGGCAGCGCCACCGTCCGATACTCGCCGGTGCGCCGATTGCGCAGCAACGTCAACCGCCCCTTCTTCGAACGCTTGCCCCGATCGGTGACCGGATCCTTGCTGACGTCGTGCCATGCGTCGCCGCGCCGGATCGCCGAACACTTCATCGCGAAGCGTTGCGTATCGCGATTGACCCGCTGCAGCAGCGCGCCGCCCATTCCGAACACGACGTTGCCCGCCGCATAGCCCGCGTCGTCGAGCGCGACGAGAATCGCCTCGATCGACTGCTCGTCGACACCGTCGCCCTGGATCACGCGCACGTGGTTCAATACGCGGCGCCCCTTCCCGTTCACGGTGGAGCCGAACGACGCGTCGAGCGCACGGATGGTCTGCAGCACGATCGTCACCGGGTCGCCCGAATCCGGACGCACGACGAGCGTCGCACCGGAATCGATCACCGCCTGACGCAGCGGGCCGCCCCACATGTCGAGCGCGGCGAGCAAATCGTAGGAATCCGACACGACAGACACGATCGCACCGGGCAGACCGAAACGGCCGATCATGTTCCGATACGCATCGGCTTCGTGCTCGCGCCCCCACGACGTGATCGTGCTGTGCTCGGCCGCCGGCACCGAATACGCGGCCATCGGCTCGCGATAGAAGCGGTTCGCGGCGAGCACGCCGAGCACCGTGTCCGAACCCATGAAGCTCACGAGGTGTGCCGCGCCGCCGATCGCAGCCGACTCCGCGCTCGACACGCCGCGCGCGCCGAAGTCGTGCAGCTTGAACGGCAACTGCGCGAGATCGTCGTCGGTCTTTTCGAGGAAGCGGCGAATCGTCTGCCGCAGGTGCCAGCTGCGCGTCGCAACTGTCACCGGGTACCACACGCGCAGCAGCATCGTCTCCAGATACGACGCGAGCCAGAACACCTTCGGATCGTCGCATTCGACGGTCATCAGCACGTTGTGCACGGGCACCACCGAACCTTCGGGCACCGCGCGAATCTTCACGGGCAGGTAGCCGTCGTAACGGTCGACGATATGGCGCCAGCCGTCCTCGTGGAACGGCTCGCCGTGCACCGCGAAGAAATCGCGCGCTTCATCGATCATCGCGTGCGTGATGGGCCGGCACAGGTACTCTTTCAGCAGCATCTGCAGGCCGAAGAACAGCGTGCGGTCGTAGCGTCCGCCGCGCGATTCGACGTACGAGAACATCGCCTGCGCGTCGGGCGGATATTGAAGGAAGTGGGACGCCTTGTACGAATCCGTGTTGAGGATCGGATTGGCGAGAACCGCGGCAAAGCCGCCGGGATCGTTTTGCATGGCTAGAGCTCCTCTAGGCCGTTGACGCGCCGCCGCGTCTGTCGCGGCGGACCGGAATCCGGGGAATCAGCGGATCACAGCTTCCCCAGGAAGTGATACGCGATCTCG
Source organism: Burkholderia latens (assembly GCF_001718795.1). Taxonomy (NCBI): domain Bacteria; kingdom Pseudomonadati; phylum Pseudomonadota; class Betaproteobacteria; order Burkholderiales; family Burkholderiaceae; genus Burkholderia; species Burkholderia latens. Next base: position 1,672,642 of record NZ_CP013438.1, read on the forward strand.
AAGTGATCTTCGAACATCACGTTGCGCATCTGCGCGAATTCATTGAGCGGCACCCAGCGCGCCTTGTCGGCGTCGTCGCTGCCCTTCACGCGCGGCAACTCGCCGGTGGGGAAATTGAACAGGCACGCGTGCGTGATCGTGCGGCCGCGCAGCGAGCGGGCCGGGTGATCGAACACCTGGCGATCCTTGATCGAGCCGCGCAGCACGGGCTCCGGCAACTTCAGGCCGGTTTCCTCGCGCAGCTCGCGGATGCACGCCGCGTCGAGTCGTTCGTCCTGGTTCACGAAGCCGCCCGGCAGCGCCCACAGCCCGCGACCGGGTTCGCTGCGCCGGCGCACGAGCAGGATATGGCCAGAGTGCACGACCACCGCATCGACCGTCACGAACGTGACCGGATACGGCGCGGCCGACCAGGCCTTGCGATAGCCCGCGATGAACTCGGCTTCGGCCTTCAGCTGCGCGAACTCCGGCTGCGTGCGAAAGCGTTCGAGCCAGCCGAACACGGGTTCGGGCACTGCCCATTGCACGAAGCTGTTGGGGCGTTCGGCGAAGTATTGATCGCGGATTTCGGTGGCGGAAATGTCTTCCGTCGCATCGACGTCGACGAGTTCCCATTGCGGAAACATCCGCAGGTAGTACGACGTTGCGTCCTTCTCGTGGCCGATCAGCCCCACCTTGCGCTGCGCGACGTCGCCGAGCGCGGCGGCCACGGCATCCTGCACCCAGCGCACCCAGTCGCCGTCGTTGTACGTCGAATCCTGCACGGGGGCGACCGTCACGCGCTCGCGCTCGGACGGCTCGAGCAGCGAAGCCAGCATCTGGCGACGTTCGTCGAACGAGAACGGGTCCTTGATGGTGCGGGGCTTGTCGGTCGAACCGATCAGCACGCACACGCGATCGGCGCGGCTCAGTGCGGACTTCAGCACATTCAGGTGGCCACGATGCGGAGGCTGGAAACGACCGATGAAGACGAGCGCGTCGAAGCGCCGGTTCTGTTGCGTACTCATGAGGCTCCCTCAAGAGATTGAAACGCTTCGGGTCTTTCCCGAAGGCATGGAACCGATCGTAGGGGAATTCCCGGAGAAGGTCAATCGAGCATGTACTCGACTTGACGAAGTCTGACGGAATACCGGATTTTGGCGCGTTACACTCGATTCCATCCCAATCCAGGCCGTCGCGCGCGCCATCATGAGGATCTCAGCCAGCCGGATCGTCGGCGTCGATCGAAGACGCCTCTTCACGTGGTCGCAAGACTACGCGCGGCGGCTCGTGTGGGACAGCTTCCTCACCGACGCCTATCTGCTCGACGGAATGGCCGCCGACGTCGGCGTCGATGCGTTCTGCCGCAGCCAGTCGGGCGCGACGATGGTGTCGCGCTACATCGCGTATCGCCCGCCGCAGGTCGCGGCCGTGGAAATGGTCGACGGGCCGAGGGTGCTCGAACGCTTCAGCGGCTGCTGGAATTTCACCGAACGCGCGCCGGGCACGACCGAAGTCAAGTTCACCTATCAGTTCCGCGCGCAGCCGGCATGGCTGCGCTGGCTGCTCGAACCGCTGATCGGCGCGTTCTACCTTGTGCACACGCGCCGGCGTCTGGATTCGTTCAAGCGCTGGGCCGAATCCGAAGCGCTGCCGCACTGAGCGCCGCTCACGCGAAGCCGCGCGCGACCTGCTGCCGGACCTGCGCGTGCGCGCCGAGCGCGGCCGCGATCGCGTCGACCGCATCGGCCGCGCGCGCGGCGCCGCACATGAACGCGTCGACAGCCGCGAAACCGTGCTCGGGCCACGTGTGAATCGTAATGTGCGACTCCGCGAGCAGCACGACGCCCGTTACTCCGTGTTCGCCGCCGAAGTGGTGGAAATGTGCGCCGATCACATGCGCGCCGGCCCGCTGCGCGGCGCCGGCGACGATCGCCTCGAGCCGGGCGGCATCGCGCAGCAATGCCGCGGCGATGCCGGCGAGATCGGCCAGCACGTGCGAGCCGAGCGTCGTGCGCGGCGGAGCGAGACTGTCACGCGCGGTCATTTGTGCGACCCGTACGACGAGTAGCCGCTGCGCGCGGATGAACTGCCCCACCCGGCGCCGCCCGAGCCGCTGCCGCCGAGCGACGTGCAACTGAACAGCGTGACGACGATCAGCCCGTAGAGTCCGTACAGGATGTGGCGCATTACGCGTTACCCCCGTCCGAGGCGAAGCGCTTCCACAGCCACTCGGGCAGCCACAGCACGAGCAGGCCGATCAGCACGTAGACGGAGCGGCCGCTGAACGAGAACAGCGACCCGATGTTGAAAATCACCAGCATCGCGCTGAACACGAGCGGCAGCGGCGCGAAACTGTTCGGGTATTTCGCGTCGAACAGGCCGGTCGCCGTCCCGGCCGAGCCCGTTGCGGGCGCAACTGATGCGGCCGCAAGCGCCGGCGTGCCGAAGCGTTCCGCGAGCGCGCCCGCCGACAACGGCTGCGCGCGCGACCACACGATCTCGGCTGCGCTGCGCTCGCGCGTAAGTTTGTCCTTCTGCCAGCCATAATCGACGATCGACGTGCGGTCGCCGACCTGCACGCGCCAGTTGAACGCGCCGACCACGTACACGACTTCCGCGTCGTATGCTTCGCGCAGCCGATAGGTCTTGCCGCCGTCGGTCACATCGGACTCGCCGCCGATCGTCGGCCAGTGATCGAGTACCTGCACGCGCTCCCAGCGCCCTTCGCTGTGCACGAGCCACAGAAAACCGCGCGTCGGATTCAGCAGCAGGTATTCATCCCACGTGTCGTCATCGCCCGGCACGCGGCAACGCATCATGCCGATCACCGTGTACTTCACGCCGTCGAACGTGCCGGCCGCGCCGAGTTCGAGCGCGCCCTTCACCGTATCGAGCTTGCGCTGCGCGGCGAACACGGTCTGCTGCTCGGCCGTGCACTGCACGCCCGCGTGACAACTGCCGCACACGACATAGTCGGCCACGTTCGGCGCATACGACAGCGGGGCGCCGCAGCTCGGACACGCGAACGGCACCATCTCCGCACCGCGCTTCTCGCGCGTATCGCTCGCGGCATCGCGCAGCCCCGTGAACGCGAGCGCATCGAACTGGAGCGCCTCGCCCGCGTAGACGGCCGGGCGCCCTCCATTCGCGGCGGCATCCGAATAGTCGTACGTCGCGAACGCATTGCCGGTGCGCATGTCGGCTACGCGCGCTTCCCACCCCGCATCGACGCGGAACGGCAGTTCGCCGTCGCCGCCCGTGCAGCGCGCGGTACGCACGTCCGACACGAGATACGCGCGCCCGCCATGGTCGATTCGCATGCCGGGCTCGAGCGCATTGAACGCCGGCCACGTCGCGCCGATCGTATCGTCAGGCTCGCGCACCGTGATCGCGTACTGGCCCGACGCGTCGGACAGCCAGCCGAATGCGCCGTCGTCGAACACGACGTACCACTCGCTCCATGCGCCGGCGTCGTACGTCATCTGGATGCGGCCGAGCACGGTGAACGTGCGGGCGCCGTAGCGGCCGGCCGTGCCGATCTGGATCGGCGATGCGTCGTCGAGCACCGTCGCCAGCTCGCCGATGCGCTCGACGTCCGCGTCGCGCTTGAGCAGCGTGCTGCGGCAGAACGCGCAGACGGCCATCACCGCTGCCGCCGAGCGAAACTCGACAGGCGCGCCGCACTGGGGGCACGAAGTACTGAACATGCGCAACGCTTACCGGGTGAGTTTCGCGAGGATTTCCGCCTTCGCGCGCGAGTAGTCCTCTTCTGTCACGAGCCCCTTGTCGAGCAGCGCCTTCAGCTGTTCGAGGCGTTGCACGTAATCGGCGCCTTCTGCCGGTGCGGCCGGTTGCGCAGCGGCGACCGGCGCCGCGACGGGCGCAGGCGCTGCAGCCGCTGCCGGTTGCGCGCCCGCGATCTGGCCGGCCATCGCCTGCCCGATCGCCGCGCCGGCGGCCAGCCCCGCGCCGACACCCGCGATGCCGCCCGGATTCTGCGCGGCCAGCGGGATCGCCTGCGCGGTCTGGTATTGCGTCGCGCGTGCGAGATCCCCGGCCATCCCGGCGCCGATCCGCAGGTCGAGCGCCTTCTGCAATTCGGCCGGCAACGATACGCTCTCGACCGCGAATGCATCGAGCGCGAGCCCGTAGCGCGTGAACACCGGCACCAGCGCCTCGGCAACGCGTTGCGACAGCAGCGTCTGATTCGCGGCCATGTCGACGAACGGCACGTCGGCCGAGCCGAACGTCGTGCTCATCGCGGTGACGACCAGATTGCGCAACTGCTGTTCGAGATCGTCGACCGTGTATTGCGCGCGCGTGCCGCTGACCTCGCGATGGAACGCGGCCGCATCGACGATCCGGTACGAGTAGATGCCGAACGCACGCAACTGCACGAAGCCGAATTCGCGATCGCGAATCGTCACCGGCTGCGCGGTGCCCCAGCGCCGGCCGAGTTGCAGCCGCGTGCTGAAGAAATAGACGTCCGACTTGAAAGGCGATTGAAAGAACTTGTCCCAGTTCTTCAGGTTGGTCAGCACCGGCAGCGTGCGCGTCTCCAGCTTGTACAGCCCGGGCTGGAATACGTCGGCGACCTTGCCTTCGTTGACGAACACGGCGACCTGCGATTCGCGCACGGTCAGCTGGCCGCCGTACTGAATCTCCTGGTCTTGCATCGCATAGCGCCAGGCCAGCACGCCGTCGGCATCTTCCGTCCATTGCAGGACGTCGATGAACTGCTTGCGGATAAACGAACCCAGACTCATGTCGGTCTCCTCGCGCGTATCGCGCGTCAGGTCAGGCAGGCGGCATTGATGATGCCGACGACGAGCGACGCGGTGCCCATCAGGCCGCCCATCGCGATGTTGCGATCCTCGATTGCATGGTTCATGCCGGGAATCAGGCGGGTGAGCACGGCATAGGTGACCAGCTGCACGGCCATCGCGCCGACAGCCCACAGCACGACTTCGCCGAGCGTCGAGTTGTGCGCGATGCTGGACGCGAGGGTCAGGCAGAAGCCGATCAGCGCGCCGCCGAACGACAGCGTCGCAGCCGCGTTGCCGTCACGAATCAGCGCCAGTTCGTCGAACGGCGTGACCTTCAGGTACACTGCCGCGAACACGAAAAGCAGCACGAACGCCGACAGCAAATGAACCGCATAAAGATAGGCACTATTCATTCTTTTCCTCGGATTTTGTGCTCGGTTCGCCGCCCCGTCGGAGGCCGGCCCATCGCAGGCGGCCCCTCGAAAATCCGCGCCAGTATATCCACATTGACGAACACTGCACAACGGACGCGCCATGCTTCATAAGCGCGCGCTCGTCCTGTCGATTCTCGTACTCGCGTCGTGCGGGCTCGGCTACGAACTGATCAGCAGCGCGCTGTCGAGCTACCTGCTCGGCGATTCGATCCTGCAGTTCTCGTCGGTGATCGGCTGCTACCTGTTCGCGATGGGGATCGGCTCGTGGCTCGCGAAGTTCGTCGAGGACGACGACGTGCTCGACCGCTTCGTCGACATCGAGCTGCTCGTCGGCCTGCTCGGCGGCGTGTCGGCAGCGCTCCTGTTCGCGGTGTTCGCGTGGCTTGCCGCGCCGTTCCGCGCGGCGCTCTACGCGCTCGTGCTCGCGCTCGGCCTGTTGATCGGGATGGAGATTCCGCTCGTGATGCGCGCGTTCCAGCAGCGCCGCCAGGCGTTCCGCCATACCGTCAGCGAAGTGCTGACGTTCGACTACCTCGGCTCGCTCGCGGTGTCGCTGATCTTCCCGCTCGTGCTCGCGCCGCGCCTCGGGTTGCTGCGCACGAGCTTTTTGTTCGGCTTGCTGAACGCGCTCGTCGCGCTGTGGACCACGCACTTGTTCCGTGACGAGATCCGCAACGTGCGCGGCAAGCTGATGCGCGCATCACTCGTAATCGGGCTGCTCGTCGCCGGTTTCGCGCTGTCGGACCGCATCACGCACTGGGCCGAGCACGGCGTGTACGGCGACGAGACCATCTATTCGGAAACCACGCCGTACCAGCGGATCGTGCTCACGCAATGGCACGACGACATGCGCCTGTACCTGAACGGCAACCTGCAGTTCTCGTCGCGCGACGAGCATCGCTATCACGAGGCGCTGATCCATCCGGCGATCGAAGCGCTGCCGTGGGCGAAGCGCGTGCTCGTGCTCGGCGGCGGCGACGGCCTCGCGGTTCGCGAACTGCTGAAGCACCGCAACCTCGAACGCATCACGCTCGTCGATCTCGACCCGGCGATGACGAGACTCTTTTCGACTTCGGCATCGCTCGTGAAGTTGAACCAGGGCTCGCTGAAGGACCCGCGCGTGCAGGTGATCAACGACGATGCGGTGCGCTGGCTCGAATCGAACGCCGACGTGTACGACGCAATCGTCGTCGACTTCCCCGACCCGACCAACTTCGGGCTCGGCCGGCTGTATTCGGTGCCCGTGTTCCGTCTGCTCGCGCGTCACCTGTCGGAGAACGGCTATGCGGTGATCCAGTCCACGTCGCCGTATTTCGCGCCGCACGCGTACTGGACGATCATCGCGACGCTGCACGAGGCGGGCCTCAATACATGGCCGTATCACTGCTACGTGCCGTCGTTCGGCGACTGGGGTTTCGTGATCGCCGGCAAGCGCCGCGACTTCGCCGTGCCGACGCATTATTCGGTGCCGACGCGCTGGCTCGATGCGCAAACGGCCGCCGAAATGTTCCACTTCCCGGCCGACATGCCCGCGCTGCCGATGTCGCCGAACGAACTCAACGACCAGCCGCTCGTGCGCCGCTTCGACGACGACTGGAAACACGTGCTGCGCTGATGGACCGCCGCACGTTCCTCGTCGCGTCCGCCGCCGCGTCGCTCGCCGCGTGCGGCCGCTCCGGCTGGATCGAGACGACGCCGCGCGTCGACTATCCCGGCATGCGCGAAGGCCATGCGCTGCGCGACCACGCAGCGTTGCCGCCGCCGTCCGGCACAATCGAGACCGACGTCGCGATCCTCGGCGCCGGCGCCGCCGGGTTGTCGTGTGCGTGGCAACTCGCGCGTGCCGGTCATCGGCGCTTCATGGTGCTCGCAGGGCCGGAATTCGGCGGCAATGCGGCCGGCGGCCGCTTCGGCGAGCTTGGCTATCCGAAGGGCGCGCACTACCTGCCGCTGCCGTCGCTCGAATCCGCGCATCTGCGCGACATGCTCGCCGATCTCGGCGTGATCGAATCCGGCGCGCTCACCGCGCACCCCGCGTACGACGAACGCGCGCTCGTGCACGCACCCGACGAGCGCCTGTTCATCGCCGGGCAGTGGCAGGACGGCATCGTCCCGACGGCCGGCCTCGACGCCGATGCACTCGCTCAGCAAGCCCGCTTCTTCGCGTACACAGACAACCTGCGCGCCGCGCGCGGTGCCGACGGCCGCAAGGTGTTCTGCATCCCGATCGCGGAGTCGTCGCGCGACCCGCGCTGGCGCGCGCTCGATCGACGCTCGTTCAGACAGTGGCTGCTCGACGAGGGCTACACCGCCGCCGCGCTGCACTGGTACCTGAACTACTGCTGCCGCGACGACTACGGCGCCGGCTACGAACGGGTGTCCGCGTGGGCCGGTCTGCACTATTTCTCGTCGCGCGGCGGCCATGCGAGCGACGCCAGCGACGGCGCGGTACTGACCTGGCCCGACGGGCTGCACTCGATGGTGACGAAGCTGTGCGAATCGATCACGGCGCGCACCGGTTCGAGCGCCTGGTCGCGCGACGGTTTCGCCGTTCGCGCGAACGAGCGTGCGGGCAGCGTCGACGTGCTGTGCGCGCGCATTGCCGCCGATGGTGCGGTGTCGACGTTCACGCTGAAAGCGCGCCGTGTCGTCAGCGCGATGCCGCTGTTCGTCGCGGCGCGCGTGTTTCCGCACCTGCGCGCATACGGCTTCGATCCCGCGCGCGACTTGCCGCCGCGCGCGCCGTGGCTCGTGTCCAACTTCCTGCTCGACGGGATGCCGGCCGAGCAAGCCGGCGTGCCGCTCGCGTGGGACAACGTCGTCTATGACGGCGCGGGGCTCGGCTATGTGGTGTCGACGCATCAGCTGATCCGCATGTCGCCGCCGACACGGTCGGTGTTCTCCGCATATCAGGCGCTGAGCACGCACACACCGGACGACACGCGCCGCTGGCTCACGCAGGCAAAGCCCGATGCGTTGCGCGAGCAGGCGGCGATCGATCTGCATGCCGTGTACGGACGCGAGCTGTGGAAGCATGCGACCGCGCTCGAGATCACCGTGCGCGGCCATGCGATGGCGACGCCCAACGTCGGCTTCCTGAGCCGGCCGGGGCTGCTCGCGCTGCGCGACGCCGACGGCCCCGTCGTGTTCGCGCACGCGGACTTGTCCGGGCTTTCGCTGTTCGAGGAAGCATCGTACTGGGGCATGCTCGCGGCGCGGCGCGTACTCGCGTGAGCAGCGGCATCCATTACGCTCGCCGGCGCCGGTTTCGTCATTGCGGCGCCGCCGGCACCGGCTATAATCGCGCCACATTCCGACTGCATTGAGCAGGCCGATGGCGCCGCGCCATGCGACGCGCCGTATGCCGTTCTCGACAACAACAATGATGAACCGAACCGTTCGACGCCTTCGCCCGTTCGCGCGTGCCGCCGCGCGCGTGCTCGCATGTGCACCGCTGCTCGGCGCTCCGCTCGCGCTGCACGCGGCCGACGCCGCAAGCCCCGATGCGCAGCCGGCGCCTGGCCGCTACATCGTCGTCGACACCGGCCATACACCGGCCCATCCCGGTGCAACCGGCGCGAGCGGCCGTGTCGAATACCGGTACAACCTCGATCTGTCCACCGCCGTTGCAGACAAGCTCGTCGCGCACGGCGATCGCGTGCTGCGCACGTCGGCCGATGGCCGCGAGATCGCGCTCGACCAGCGTTCGACGCAGGCGCCCGATGCAAACCTGTTCGTGTCGATCCATCACGATTCGATGCAGCAGCAGTTCATCGACGCCGGCCGGCAACGCGAATTCCGCGGCTTCGCCATATTCGTGTCGGAGCGCAATCCGCAACACGCCGAAAGCCTGCGCTGCGCAAGGTCGATCGCCGAGCGGCTGGTCGCGGCAGGTGAGCGGCCGTCGCTGTATCACGCGCAACCGATCAAGGGCGAGAACCGTCCGCTGATCGATCCGCAACTCGGCATTCACCGCTTCGACGATCTCGTCGTGCTGCGTACCGCGCCGATCCCGGCCGTGCTCGTCGAAGCCGGCGTGATCGTCAATCCCGACGAGGAAAAGCGGCTCGCGCAGCGCGAGACGATCCAGCGTCTGGCGGCCGCGATCGCGGGCGGGATCGACGCGTGTACGCCCGCCCGGTAACGGCCGCGCCCGTTCGTTTCAACGGTTTTCACCCAGTGAGGAGCACCATCATGAAGAAGAAGAATCTGCTTGCATCCTGTGCACTGCTCGCGCTTGCCGTGCCGTTCGCCGCGCACGCGGCCGGGTGCGGGAAGCCGCGCAGCGCGTTCGATCAGGTGTATTGCAGCAGCAACGAGTTTTCGCAGGTCGACCGCGAACTGAATGACGAATACGGCCGTGTGCGCAAGCTGTTGAGCGGCGACCAGCAGGCGAAGCTGAAGACGGGGCAGCTCGCCTGGATGAAGCAGCGCGACGACCGCTGCAGCGAAACCCGGGACGACGGCTATCTCGTGAACCTGCAGTGCGCGATCGACTTCACGCAATCGCGCCTGTCGTTCCTGCGCGAACGCGAGCGCGAGTGCGCGAGCACGGGCTGTGTGACGGCCAAGCTCGGCGAGTAAGGACAGTGCGGGTGCGGCTCACGACCGCACCCGCATGCACGCCCGGCGCCCGGGATTGAATGCGGCGACGTCTGCGTTGTGTCCCGCCAGCGGCAACACCACGCACGCATGCCATCGAACACGACAACGATCGCCCTTCGCGCGGCCACGCCGGCCGATGCCGCCGCCATCGCCGCCATTCACGTCGCATCGTGGCGCGCAACGTACGCCGGCATCATGCCGGCTTCGTTCCTTGCGGCTTTATCGGTCGAACAACGCACCGGCTTCTGGTATCGCGCGCTGACAGCAGGCGACGCGAACGTCACGATCGCATGCGGCGCCGACGGCGTGACCGGCTGGGTCGCGTACGGCCCGACGCGCGACACCGACAAGGATCGCTCGTGGGGCGAAATCGGCGCGATTTATCTGCATCCGGCGCATTGCGGCAAAGGCATCGGTGCGGTGCTGGTCGATCATGCCTGCCGGTCGCTGCGCGACGCGGGCCATGCCTGGGTGTCGCTCTGGGCGATCGTCCGGAACCGCCGGGCGCGGGCTTTCTACGAGCGTGAAGGCTTCGTCGCCGAAAGCGACATCAAGACATTCGACATCGAAGGCACGCCGATCGACGAAGTGCGCTACTGGCGCGCACTTCGCTAGTCCGCGCCGGTCGACGCGGCGCGTCAAAGAAACCACCGATACTCGCGTGCGCCGATCTCGTTGCGAAAATCCAGTTCCTCCTGCCGCTTGTTCTCGCAATAGACCATCACGAACTCGCTGCCGAGCCGCTGTCGCACGGCAGCGTGATCCTGCATCGCCGCGACGGCCGACAACATCTCCTTCGGGAAGTCGACTCCGCTGCCGCGATCGTCGTTGAGCGGTGCGATCGGCTCGAGCCTCGCATCGAGCCCGTGCTCGATCCCGGCGAGAATCGCCGCAAGCACCAGATACGGATTCGCGTCGGCGCTCGCGAGCCGGTGTTCGATCCGCAGATTGCGCGCATCCGACTCCGGAATCCGGATGCACGCGTCGCGATCCTCGAAGCCCCAGCTCGCGCGGCTCGCCGCGTTCACCATCGATCCGTAGCGACGGAATGCATTGTGATTCGGCGCGAATACCGGCATGCAATGCGGCAGCAGCGCGAGACACCCGGCCACCGCGTGCCGCAGTGGCCGCTGACCGTCGGCCGCGAGCAGGTTGCGACCCGCGTCGTCGTACAGGCTCACGTGCACGTGCATCCCGCTGCCCGGCGCGTGCAGGTACGGCTTGCCCATGAAGCTCGCGCGATAGCCGTGCTTCAACGCGACGCCGCGCGTGCTGCGGCAGAACAGCGCCGACCAGTCGGCCGCGCGCAACGCATCGTCGGTATGGCCGAAATTGATCTCGAACTGGCCGGGCCCGAGTTCGGCCGTGATCACCGTCGCATCGACGCCCTGCTCGCATGCGGCGTCGACCATCTCGTGCAGCACGTCGGCAAACCGCGACAGCCGCTCGATATGCATGTTCGGCTGATCGTCGCGGTCGTCGCTCAGCCGATCGCGCGGGTACTGCGGCATCCCGTCGGCGAGCTGAGCGGCGAACAGGTAGAACTCCAGCTCGAATGCGACCACCGGTCTGATCCCCCGTGCCGCGAAGCGCCGCAGCACGCGCGCGAGCACCTCGCGCGGCTCGAACTCGATCGGCGCCTCCGTGCCGTCGGAGCTGATCAGCATCTGCGCGAGCGGCTGCCGTTCCCAGCGCACCGGCTTCAGCGTGCCGGGGATCAGACGGCGCGGCGCATCGGGATCGCCGTCGTTGAAGCAGTAATCGCCGATCTTGTAGAGGCCGCCCTGCGTGCCGAGCAGCACGCAGTTCTGCGGCAGCTTCAGCAGCGAACCCGACGCGACCTTCTCGAGCGCATCGATCGGATAGCGCTTGCCGTAGAAGTGGCCGGGCAGATCGAGACAGATCAGGTCGACATAGCGGATCTCGGGATGCGCGTGCCGGAATGCGCGCACTTCATCGACCAGCATCGGAACGACGTCAGCAGTCATGTCTCATCCTTTCCATGTCTTTCGGATCCCGCACGGAACCCGCCGCATCCCAATCAGTACGCCAAATATTCGATGCAGCTTGGCGGCCGTTCGACACCGCCTGCCCGCGGACCGCTCAGGTGAATACCCAGATCACGCGCGTGGGTGCGTCGGTCAGGTTCGCATAGCGAAACCGCTTGTGCGCGGGCAACTGGAACGCGTCGTTCGGCCCGAGCGTGACCGGTGTATCGTCGCCGTCGAGCCAGATCGTCAGCTCGCCTTCGAGCACGAAACCACCCTGCTCGTCGCTGTCGTCGACGGCGCGCTCACCGCTGCTCGCGCCTGGCGCGAGATGGCTTTCCAGGATCGAGAAGCGCGAACGCATGTTCGGCGACACGAGTATGTCGGTGATGCCCGCCGCGTAATAGACGGTGCGGCGTTCGTCGGGCCGCGTGACCCACGGCACGCTGCGCGGTTTGCTCAGGCTGTAGAAATAGGTGGTCGGCACGCCGAGCGCCTCGCCGATCGCGGTGAGATCGGCGACCGTCGGCCGCGACAGCCCACGTTCCACCTGCGACAGAAAGCCGACCGAGCGACCGATGCGCTCCGCAAGCTCGTTGAGCGTGACCTTGCGATGCTTGCGCAGATCGCGGATCAGAATCGCCAGACTTTCTATCTCTTCCTGTTCGTTCATGTTGAATTCCGATGCGTCAGACGGTATCGCGCAAACGGTACCAGGCCTTGCCGATCGCCTCCATCGGCGCGGCGAAGCGAGCGCCGCCTGGAAAGCGCGGATTGCGGATGCGCTGGTATTGCGCGAGCAGGCGATCGTCGCCGAGCACGGCGTCCGCCACCGCGCGTGCGCCGGCGAGCGTCGGCAACACGCCGTGGCCCGAGAAACCCTGCAGCCAGAAACGCTGGCCGCGGCGGCCGATGTCCGGCGTACGCCGCATGCTGATGTCGATGTGGCCGCCCCATGCGTAGTCGAGCGGCACGCCGGTCAGTTGCGGAAACACGCGCTCGAGGTGCGGGCGCGTCGCGGCCGCGATGTCGGCCGGAATTCCGCCGAGATACGTGCAGCCGCCGCCGAACAGCAGGCGGTTGTCCGGACTTAGACGGAAATAGTCAGGCACGAACTGGTTGTCGATCACGCAGCTGTCGCGCGGCAACAGCGAACGCGCGACGTCCGGCGCCAGCGGCGCGGTCGCGACCTGGTAGGTGCCGACCGGCAGCAGCCGGCGCGACAGGTCGGGATCGAGCCGGTCGACATACGCGTTGCACGCGAGCACCAGCACGTCCGCGCGCACTTCGCCGCGCGCGGTGCGCGCGACGTAGCCACCAGCGGTCTCGCGACAGTCGAGCGCGCGGCTTTGCTCGAAGATGCGGCCGCCGGCCCGTTCGATCGTCTGCGCGAGCCCGAGCGCGAGCTTCAGCGGATTCAGATGACCGGCCTCCGGGTCGTAAAGGGCGGCAAGGTAGCGCGCGCTGCCGATCCATTCCGGCATCTCGTCGCGCCCGATCATGCGCAGCCGGTCGTAGCCCCACCGCTGCCCGGCTTCGTCGCGCGCCTGCGTCAGCATCGCAATGCGGCGCGGGCGCACCGCGGCCCACAGGCTGCCGGGCCGATAGTCGATGTCGAAGCCGTGACGGGCGGGAAGTTCGCGCACTTCGACCGCCGCCCAGCGCATGCTGTCCCACAGCATCCGCGCGCCGTCGCGGCCGAGCGAATCCTCGAGCGGCTGCATGTCGCACGACCAGCCGAGCAACGCCTGTCCGCCGTTGCGGCCCGATGCGGCCCATGCGACGCGGCTGGCTTCGAGCACGACCACGCGCTTGCCCGCGAGCGCGAGACGCAACGCCGTGTGCAATCCGCTGAAGCCGGCGCCGACGATCAGCACGTCGGCGTCGATGCATTCGTCCAGTTCCGGCCGACGCGGGATCGGCGCCGGATATGCAGCAGCGTAGTAACTCGCGACGTGACGGTCGGACTGCACGAACATGCGGACTCCCGTGAAATTTTCACCGGCAAATTTCATGAAAAATTAGCATGGCAATTTCACGGCGGCAAGCAAAACGACGGTGGGCCACGTTGTTGGAAGAATGAAAGCCCGGCGGGTCCGGCACGGCGCTTGCGCGACCGGCAACACGTTGCGCCGTCGGCCGGGACGCTTTTCGTGCACATCCGGACGACACCGCATCGATGCAAGGAGGATTTCCGCATGACGACGCCGTTCAAGCTGGGCGACTGCGTTCGCTGGAATTTCGAAGCCGGTTCCGCAACCGGCACGATCATCGCGGTCTACACGCAGGATTTCGATGACAAAGGCCATCGCCGCCGAGCGTCGCCGGAAGATCCGCAAGACGAGATCGAGGGCGACCGCACCGACCATGCCGCCCCGCATCGCGGCCGTGTGCTCGAACACCTCACCGGCAAGGACGACGCGTGACGCTTCCGTTCCATACCATCGGTCACTCGAGCCGCACGCTCGACCAGTTCATCGAGATGCTCGATGCAGTCGACGTCGCGCTGCTCGTCGACATCCGGAAAATGACGCGCTCGCGCACAAATCCGCAGTTCAACGAAGCGACGCTGCCCGACGCGCTGGCCAGAGCCGGCATCCGGTACGCGCACATCGCGGAACTCGGCGGGCTGCGCGGCAAGTCCCGCGACGTGCGCATCGGCGTCAACGGCTTCTGGACGAACCGCAGCTTCCATCGCTATGCCGACTACGCGCTGTCGCCCGAGTTTCGAGCTGGCCTCGACGCGTTGATCGCGCAAGGGCACCGACAGCGCTGCGCGATCATGTGCTCGGAAGCCGTGTGGTGGCGCTGTCATCGGCGGATCGTGTCCGATTACCTGATCGCACGGGGCGAAACGGTTCTGCACATCATGGGCAAGAATCGCACGGAACTCGCGCAGCTCACGGCCGGCGCGGTGATTCGCGATGACGGCACGATCGTCTACCCGGACGTCCGCGGCGATCCGGCAGCGGAAGAAACGACCGTGCGGCCGCACGCGTGAAGCAACACGCGCCGGAGGTCCGGCCACGCAACGGTGTGACGGCATGAAACGCCCGATGCCCGATGCAACACCGGAGGTCGGCCTGCGCTCCGCGGCGCCCGACACCGCGATCAGTTCGACAAGCTTTGCGCCGCCGCGACTCTCCATTACCATCTGGCGACCATCGCACGTGCCCCTCACTTCTTTTCGTTACTCCCGCGCCAATGCTCGTCCTCATCATCGTTGCCGGCCTGTGGGCCGGCCTGCAGAACGCCCTCGCCGGCGGCGGCTCGTTCGTCACGCTGCCGGCCCTGATCGTGTCCGGAATGTCGCCGCTCGCGGCAAACATCACGTCGACGGTCGCGCTGTTCCCCGGTCAGGTGACGACGGGCTGGGCGAGTCGCAGCATGGTGAGCGGCGTCGGGAAGCTGCCGTTTCGCGCACTGTTCGCGATCAGCGTGGCCGGCGGCGCGCTCGGCGGCCTGCTGCTGCTGAAAACCCCGTCATCGATCTTCTCGCACCTGGTGCCGTGGCTCGTGCTGTTCGCGACGGTCGTGTTCGCGTGGGGCAGTTTCTTCCGCAAGCCGGGTGCGGATACCCGGCATCTCGGCCCCGTCGCGGCTGGCGTCTCGCAGTTTCTGATCGCAATCTACGGCGGCTACTTCGGCGGCGGCATCGGCTTCCTGATGATGGCGGCGTTGACGATGGCCGGCCTGTCGCCGCGCCATGCGATGTCGACCAAGAACGCGCTCGCGGGCGTGATGAACGCGTCCGCAGTCGTGCTGTTCCTGAGCTCGCCGGATCTGCACTGGCGCGAGGCCATCGCGCTCGGCGGCGGCGCGATCGTCGGCGGGCTGCTGGGCGCCTGGGCGCTCCACCGCGTAAACGAGCGCGTGCTGCGTATCGCAATCGTGTGCATCGGCGCCGCGCTGACAGTCGGCCTGTTCGTCAAGCCGATCTGACCCACGCGCGCCGATTGCGCGGATTGCGCGCATGCCGTCGGCCGCGACGAACTCGGCGTCGATGGTCAAGCGCCACGTGCGCCGAACGCCCGCGTGCAATGCGCCCGCGCCGACGTCGCGTGCGCGTTCAACCGAAGGGCCGCACGCCGATCAGCGGGCCGTGCAAGAACATCGCAAAAACAGCCCATCCGACGAGTCCGGCTATGATCGTCACGGCATCGCCCGACAATCTGCCGGCCGGGTAACGGACGCCGTTGCCGCGATCGCGCGCGCGCCACACGACGAAATCGACCAGCGCCCACACGAAGAAAGCGCCGAACAGCACGACCGCATGCAGCGTGCCGTTCGCGAGCAGGTGCGCGATCGCCCATACCATCACGCCGGCCACCATCGGATGGCCGACGAGCGTCTTGATGCGGTTGCGCGGCACGTACGACGCTGCGATCAGCACGAATGCGATCGCGGTCAGCATGCCGGTGAGATGACGAACGCCGACGGGCGACACCCACAGCAGCGTCCCGCCCTGCCGCGCGATTCCGTAACCCCAGACGATCAGCACGAATCCGACGATCGACGCGATTGCGTAGGGGCCCTTCCAGCGCTTCTCGCCGATTCGCTCGATGGTCGCGGATCGCCAGCCGTCCGCGACGAGCCGAATCGAATGCACACCGAGGAAAATCGCTAAACCGAGAATCAGGACGAGCATCGGTTGTCTCCGTCTGGAACGGTGAGTGGGGATTCATTCGCGCGGCTTTCGGTGCGCCGTTCGCGGGGCCGGCGTCACGGCAGGTGCGGCCGCGCCAGACGCGGACGCGGTCCGCGCCGATCATAAACGCCGTGGCCGCCGTTGTGAAGCATGACGCACATGCGGTTCGGCAACGTTGATGCTTTCGTCCATTCCGGTGCGGGTGGCGGGCGTCACGCGCAGGTGCCGGCGCGATGTCCATCGCCAATTGACGAGAACGTGAGTCGTCATGCGGCTACGATGAGCAACCGGCGCTACGGCCGCTTGCGCTTCGTAACGGATTTCGCGGCCGGTTTCGAAACGGGTTTCGGCGGCGCTTTCGCACGCGGGTTCGCGCTCCGTTTCGCGGCTGGCGCCGTCGCGGCGGCCAACTTCGGCTCCGGAAGCCGCGCGGGTGCCGCACTCGCCTTCGCGTTGCGCTTCGGCGCGCCCGCGATCAATGCGGCGCGATACGCACCGCGACACCAGTCGAACAGCGCGCCCGCATCCTCGAGCACGTCGGCCGGGGTTTCGTAATAACCTTCGAGCGCGACGGTGCGCGTCGGACGCTCATACGAGAACGGCCCCATCCCCGCCGCCACGAACGCGGGGCGGTTCACGTCGTCGACGCGCAGGAACAGCGATCCGCGCGCCATGAAGCCGAACATCACGCCGTCGAGCCGCATCGCGGCGCCACTGAAAAACCGCACGACCTCGACCCTGCCGAGCGGCGCCAGCCGATACGCGATCTCCTCGCCGTGCGCCTTCTCCGATTGCCAGCTCATGCGGACTCCGTGCAGCGCTGCGTCCATGCGTCGAGTTCCGCGTCGCCGAAGCCGACGGCCACGGCGCTGTCGCGAATCTGCCGCCACGTCGCACGATCGACCGGAATGCCGTGCGCACCGCGCGTGGCGCGGCTCGCCTCTTCCGGCTCGCCAGGCATCTGCACCGGCGCGCCGCCGGCCGGCGGCGACGCCTTCGCCCATGCGACGAACGCGTCGGCTTCGCGCTCCGCGTCGGCGGCATCGAACGCATTCGGATCGATCAGCACCGACAACATCCCGTTGACGATCGCGCTCGTCTTCTGCAGCGTGTCGCCGTACGTCGTATGCCCGCCCACCAGCGCGCCGCCGAAGATCTCGCACATCGCGGCAAGCGCATAACCCTTGTGCAGACCGAACGGCAGCAGCGAGCCGAACGGCTGCTCGTGCATCACCGCCGGATCGTCGGTCGGCTGGCCGCGATGATCGATCAGCGAGCCGGCCGGCACGCGCTTGCGCTGGTTGTACGCGACCCGCGTCTTGCCGTACGCGATCGCGCTCGTCGCGAAGTCGAGCAGCAGCGGCGGCCGGCCCGCGCGCGGATACGCGGCGCAGAACGGATTCGTGCCGAAACGCGCATCGGTGCCGTGCAGCGGTGCGACAAGCAAGTCGCCGGGCACGCTGACGAAATGGAACGATACGAGCCCTGAGCGCGCGCATTGCTCGGCCCAGTGACCGATGCGGCCGAGGTGATGGACGTCGCGCAACCCGATCGCGCAGATGCCCATGCGCCGCGCGCGTTCGATTCCTTCCACCATTGCCTCGAACGCGATTACCTGACCGAAGCCGCGCCCGCCGTCGACAGTCAGCACCGCGCCGCCGTCGCGGACGATCGACGCGTGCCCGTTCAGTTTCAACTGCCCTTCCTGCCATGACGCGACGTAGTTCGGCAGCATCCCGATCCCGTGCGAATCGTGCCCGGCGAGATTCGCGCCGATCAGATGATCGGCAACGAGCCGCGCCTCGCGCTCGCTGCTGCCGGCCCGCTCCCACAGCGCCGCGACGAATGCATGCAGCGGTTCGGCGCGCATGTGCAGCGCTTCGGTGTCGGGTGTCGGCGGTGCGGTCATCGGCAAGGCTCCGTCAAGTCGGGTTGAATCCGCTCGGATCGGGCGGGACGAGCATGCGGCGCGAGCGCTCAGCGTGCGGACGCGATCACGTCCGCGACGGCCGCGGTCAGCTTCTTCGCGTACGACACGTGCAGGAACTCGTTCGGACCGTGCGCATTCGACTTCGGCCCGAGCACGCCGCACACCATGAACTGCGCGGACGGAAAGCCGGCCTGCAGCACGTTCATCAGCGGGATCGTGCCGCCGAGGCCCATGTAAGCGCAGTCCGCGCCGAAATGGCGGCGCGACGCGGCGTCTAGCGACGACGCAAGCCACGGGGCGAGATCCGGCGCGCTCCAGCCGGTCGCAGCGCCGGCGTCCGGCTTGAACGTGACCTTCGCGTTGTACGGCGGGTCGAGTTCGAGCAGTTCCTTCAGCTGCTGCACGGCCTGCGCGGCGTCGACCAGCGGCGGCAGGCGCAGCGACAGCTTGAACGCGGTGCGCGGACGCAGCACGTTGCCCGCGTCGGCGAGCGCGGGCAGGCCGGCCGCGCCCGTCACCGACAGCGACGGACGCCACGTCGAATTCAGCAGCGCCTCGCGCGGGTCGGTCGTGGTTGGCAGCACGGGCTTGCCGTCCGCGCCGCACGCCCAGGGCAGCCCCTTCCACACCGCGTCGCCGAGAATCGCGGCGGCTGCATCGGCCTCGCGCACGCGGCTGTCGGGAATCTCGCAATGGAACACGCTCGGCAGCAGGTTGCCGTTCTTCGCGTCTTCCAGGCGTTCGAACAGCTGCCGCATCACGCGGAAGCTCGACGGCGCGATGCCGCCGAACACGCCCGAATGAACGCCTTCCTCGAGCACTTCGACCTGCAGGTCGCCGGACACCAGCCCGCGCAGCGACGTCGTCAGCCACATCTGGTCGTAATTGCCGGCGCCCGAATCGAGGCACACGACGAGCGACACCTGGCCAAGCCGGTCGCGCAGCGCGTCGACGTACGGCAGCAAGTCGTAGCTGCCCGACTCCTCGCAGGTCTCGATCAGGCCGACGCAGCGCGGTCGTTCGACGCCCTGCTCGTCGAGCGCGCCGAGCGCCGCGAGGCTCGCGTAGATCGCGTAGCCGTCGTCGGCTCCGCCGCGGCCGTACAGCTTGCCGTTCTCGAACTTCGGCGTCCACGGGCCGAGGTCGGCGCGCCAGCCGTCGAATTCGGGCTGCTTGTCGAGATGGCCGTACAGCAGGATCGTGTCGGTGCTACCCGAGCGCGTGGCGGGCGTTTCGAAGAAGATCACCGGCGTGCGGCCGGGCAAGCGCACGATCTCGAGCTTCAGGCCTTTCACCGGCTGGCGTTCGGCCCACTGCGCGGCGTCGGTCACGACCCGTTCGAGATACCCGCGTTTCGCCCAGTCGGGGTCGAATGCGGGACTCTTCGCGGGAATCGCGATGTAGTCGGTCAGGGCATGGAGGATTTCATCGTTCCACTTGCGCTCGACGAAGGTAACGAGCTTGTCATGGTCGAGGACGGGGGTAGTGTCGACGGAGGTCATGGCGGGGTGCCTGGATCGGGCTGACGAAAATCCGGATGATACGCCGATGGCCCTGGCGCCGGGGTGGTTTCCGCGTCCGCTTGCGGGCCCCCTTTCGGATACCTTTCCCGGTGTGTTCACGGGCCGCGCGCGTCGATCGGACGCGACGCATATTCACCGGCGGCGCGTTTTCATTCCGTTGACGACAGTCAACCGGAATCATTGCCAGCCGAACGATTATTTACATCACGACTTGATTTAACCGGTTCGACAAAAACATCGATTATCGATCGACGCGCCATCAGCCAGCGCGTTCGATCGTCCGGCATCGCCGCCGCACACCCGCGCAACGCCCAGCGGGCCATATCACCGTGGCCGCTCCGACACATCGTTTCGCCAGTCTCAATGATTCACGTCAATATTTAATCAATTTAATTTCCGAATTTTCATTTAACTATCCGATTACCGATATAACATGACCTCGTTCAATAAAACGGCGATCCATTCCGGAATCGCCGACCGGCGTCCGGCCGCGCCACCTCAACCGCATCACGTCTTTTCAAGGAGCCTCGCATGTCCGATGCCAGCTCGTCCCCTTCCCGTGCCGCCGCCGCCCCGGCGGCGGCCTCCGCGCCGAAAATCGGCGTCATCCCCGCCACGCTGATGGTCGCGGGCAACATGATGGGCTCCGGCGTGTTCATGCTGCCCGCGAACCTCGCCGCCACCGGCGGCATCGCAATCTTCGGCTGGCTGATCACCGTCGTCGGCGCGGTGTCGCTCGCGCTGGTGTTCGCGAAGCTCGCCGCGATCGACCCGGCCGCCGGCGGCCCGTACGCATATGCGCGCAAGTCGTTCGGCCCGTACATCGGCTACCAGACCAATCTGATCTACTGGCTCGCGAACGTGCTCGGCAACGTCGGCCTCGCGGTCGCGGGCCTCGGCTATCTGACGCATTTCTTTCCGATGCTGCGCGACCCGCTCGTGTTCGCGCTCGCGCAGATCTTCGTGATCTGGCTGTTCACGTACGCGAACATCCTCGGGCCGAACGTCGTCGGTCGCGTGCAGTCGGTCACGACGATCTTCGCGCTCGTGCCGATCCTCGGGATGGCCGTGTTCGGCTGGTTCTGGTTCAGCAAGGACGTGTATTTCGCCGGCTGGAACGTGTCGGGGGCAAGCAGCTTCAGCGCGATCGGCGCGACGCTGAACTTCACGCTGTGGGCGTTCATCGGCGTCGAAAGCGCGTCGGTGTCGGCCGGGGTGGTGGAAAACCCGTCGCGCAACGTGCCGATCGCGACCGTCGGCGGCGTGGTGCTCGCGGCCGTCTGCTACGTGCTGAGCTCGACCGTGATCATGGGGATGATCCCGAACAAGGCGCTGCTCGCGTCGAGCGCGCCGTTCGCGGATGCCGCACGTCTCGCGCTCGGCGACACCGCGGCGAATGCGGTCGCGATCTGCGCGGCGCTCGGTTGCCTCGGCTCGCTCGCGGGCTGGACGCTGCTGGTCGGCCAGACCGCGAAAGCCGCGGCCGACGACGGCCTCTTCGCCGGCGTGTTCGCCCGCGTGAACTCGAAGAACGTGCCGTCGGCCGGCCTCGCGATCGTCGCGGTGATCATGTCGGTGCAGGTGCTGGCGACGATGTCGCCCAGCGCGAGCGAGCAGTTCGGCAAGATCGCGTCGATCGCCGTGATCATGACGCTGCTGCCGTACATCTATTCGTGCATTGCAATCAAGGTGCTCGGTTACGGCAAGATGCCGTCGCACCAGTTCGCGTTCTACACGATCGTCGGCCTGATCGGCGCCGTCTACGCACTGTGGGCGATGGTCGGATCCGACGGCCAGCAGACGCGCTGGTCGCTGATCTTCGTGATCGCGACGATCGTGTTCTACGAGTTGTCGATCAACCGCCAGCGCGAGATCGAGGAAACCCACGTTCATCCGGGCGGCCGCTCGCCGCGCTGGGTGCGCTATTTCGCGCTCGGCGTGACCATCGTCGCGCTCGTCGCGACGTTCTGGATCTCAGTGGGCCGCCACAAGCTCGACACCCTTCACGCACGCTCGCCGGCCGCAGCCGCGAACGCCCAGGCAACCCAATAAACGGGGGACTCACCCATGACCGCTTCCTTGACCCAACCGGCATTCCGCCGCCTCGGCATGAAGGCGCTGCTCGTACAGCACGACATCGACGAGCGCACGGCGACCGGCCGCGCGGCGACCGCGCTCGCCGAAGAATTGCGCACACGGCTCGTCGACGTCGTGATTGCGACCTCCGCCGACGACGCGCGCGCGGTCGTCAACGCCGATCCCGCGATCCAGTGCCTGCTGCTCAACTGGGAACTCGGCAACGATCCCGGGCACGCGCCCGCGCAGGCCGTGCTCGACGCGATGCGCGCGCGCAATGCGACGGTGCCGGTGTTCCTGCTCGCCAGCCGCGCGAGCGCGGCCGCGATTCCGGTCGACGCGATGCGCAAGGCCGACGACTTCATCTGGATGCTGGAGGACACGACCGCGTTCATCGGCGGCCGGATCGTCGCCGCGATCGAACGCTATCGCGAGACCGTGCTGCCGCCAATGTTCCGCGCGCTCGCGCAGTTTTCGCGCGTGTACGAATACTCGTGGCACACGCCGGGCCACACGGGCGGCACCGCATTCCTCAAATCGCCGGTCGGCCGCGCGTACTTCGAATTCTTCGGCGAGGCGCTGTTCCGCTCGGACCTGTCGATCTCGGTCGGCGAACTCGGCTCGCTGCTCGATCACTCCGGTCCGATCGGCGAAAGCGAACGTTACGCGGCGCGCGTGTTCGGCGCGCACCGCACGTATCACGTGACGAACGGCTCGTCGATGTCGAACCGCGTGATCCTGATGGCAAGCGTCACGCGCAACCAGGTCGCGCTGTGCGACCGCAACTGCCACAAGTCGGCCGAGCACGCGATGACGATGTCCGGCGCGATCCCGACCTACCTGATCCCGTCGCGCAACCATTACGGAATCATCGGGCCGATCATGCCTGAGCGGCTCACGGCGGCCGCCGTGCGTCTCGCGATCGATGCGAACCCGCTCGTGCGCGGCCGCGACGGCATCGATCCGACACCCGTGCATGCACTGATCACGAACTCGACGTACGACGGACTCTGCTACAACGTCGCACGCGTCGAGGAACTGCTCGGCCAGAGCGTGGACCGCCTGCATTTCGACGAAGCGTGGTACGGCTACGCGCGCTTCAACCCGATCTACCGCGATCGTTATGCAATGCACGGCGATCCCGCGCAGCACGACGCGAGCAAGCCGACCGTGTTCGCAACGCAATCGACGCACAAGCTGCTCGCCGCGCTGTCGCAGGCGTCGTTCATTCATGTCCGCGACGGCCGCAATCCGATCGAGCATGCGCGCTTCAACGAGGCGTACATGATGCACGCGTCGACGTCGCCGAACTACGCGATCATCGCGTCGAACGACGTGAGCGCCGCGATGATGGACGGTCCCGGCGGCGAAGCGCTGACGACGGACGCGATCCGCGAGGCGGTGTCGTTCCGCCGGATGCTCGCGCGGCTGCATGCGGAATGCGAGGAGAACGACGACTGGTTCTTCAACGGCTGGCAGCCGGACACGGTCGTCGATCGCAAGACGGGCCGGCGCATGCGCTTCCACGAAGCGGACGAAACGCTGCTCGCCACCGATCCGTCGTGCTGGGTGCTGCATCCGGGCGACACGTGGCACGGCTTCGGCGACATCGAGGACGACTACTGCATGCTCGATCCGATCAAGGTGTCGATCGTGACGCCGGGCGTCGCGCCGCACGGCGGCCTGATGCCGGTCGGCATT
Organism: Burkholderia latens; assembly: GCF_001718795.1. Taxonomy (NCBI): domain Bacteria; kingdom Pseudomonadati; phylum Pseudomonadota; class Betaproteobacteria; order Burkholderiales; family Burkholderiaceae; genus Burkholderia; species Burkholderia latens. The sequence goes on from NZ_CP013438.1 coordinate 1,696,295, forward strand.
CCGGCGTCGGTCGTCACCGCGTATCTGGACCGCCACGGGATCGTCGTCGAGAAGACGACCGACTTCACGATCCTGTTCCTGTTCTCGCTCGGTGTGACGAAGGGCAAGTGGGGCACGCTCGTGAACACGCTGCTCGACTTCAAGCGCGACTACGACGCGAACGCACCGCTCGAACAGGCGCTGCCGGATCTCGTCGCGCGCTATCCGGACCGCTACGGCAAGCTCGGCCTGCGCGAGCTGTGCGACCTGATGTTCAGCGCGATGAGCGACCTGAAGACGACCGAGATGATGTCGCGCGGCTTCTCGACGCTGCCGCAACCGGACTTCAGCCCGGCCGAGGCGTTCGAGCATCTGGTGCACAACGACATCGAGATGCTGGAGTTGTCGGAGATGGCCGGACGCACCGTCGCAACCGGCGTCGTGCCGTATCCGCCGGGCATTCCGCTGTTGATGCCCGGCGAGAACGCCGGGCCGGCCGACGGTCCGCTGCTCGGCTATCTGAAGGCGCTCGAGCAGTACGACTTGCGTTTCCCCGGCTTCACGCACGATACGCATGGCGTAGAAGTCGAGGACGGCGTGTACAGGATCGCGTGCATCAAGAAAACTGTGCGCGCCGCCAACTCGCGCTGACCGCGCTTGCGCGACGCCGCGCCGGCCGTACGCGGCCGGTGTCGCGCGCCATCGCCGGCAACGGCGCGGCGTCGTTGCGGCGCCGCGATGACGGCGGTTACGCAGTCAACCACGCGACGTGCGCACGCTTGGCGCCGGCAAGCCGCGAGCACGGAGCCGCGCCGCCGCCGAACGCGCGGACACGGCCTCACGCGTCCGGCGAGCGAACCCCGCGGTCCATCCCGCGCCGGTACGCGGCCGGGCTCGTCGCCGCGACGCGCCGGAAATGCCGGCGCAACGATTCCTCCGAGCCGAACCCCGAGCGCGCGGCGATCTGCGCGAGCGACAGCGCGGGATGCGCTTCGAGCATGTCCTTCGCGACGTTCACGCGCTCGCGGATCAACCACGCAAGCGGCGACATCCCCGTCGCATCCGCGAACTGCCGCTGCAGCGTGCGCGTGCTCATTGCCGCTTGCGCAGCGAGCGACGCGAGCGTGTGCGGTTCGGCCGCATGCGCGCGCATCCAGTCGATGAGCTTCGCGAGCCGGTCGCTGCCGCCCGGCGCGACCGGGCGCGGCACGAATTGCGCCTGGCCCCCGTCGCGATGCGGCGGCAGCACGAGGCGCTGCGCAACACGGTTGGCGATCGCGCCGCCGTGATCGCGACGCACGAGGTGAAGCAGCATGTCGAGCCCCGCCGCCGATCCGGCCGACGTGACGATCTGCCCTTCGTCGACGTAGAGCGCGTCAGGATTCACCGTCAGCGCCGGATAGCGCGCCCGCAGGCGCTCCGCGTAGCGCCAGTGCGTCGTGACGGTCAGCCCGTCGAGCACGCCGGTCGCCGCGAGCACGAACACGCCCGAGCAGATCGAACAGAGCCGCGCGCCGCGGCGATGTGCGGCACGCAGCTTCTTCAGCAACGGCTCGGGCGGCAGTTCATCCGGATCGCGCCAGCCGGGAATCACGATGGTATCGGCGCGATCGAGCATCGCGAGCCGGTACGGCGCGGCGACCGTGATGCCGCCCGCCGCGCGCACCGGGCCCGGCTCGCTCGCGCACACCGCGAAGCGATACCAGTCGACGCCGAGTTCCGGGCGTTCGAGCGCGAACAGTTCGACCACACAGCCGAATTCGAATGTGCAGAGGCGATCGTAGGCGAGCGCGACGACGAGATGATTGTGCATGGCGCGATGTTACCGGAACTTGTCGATCGCGCCACTGCCGCGATAGCCGGCGAACCGCGATACTTCCCTTCATTCCGGCGCATTCCGCGCCGGCCTCAAGGAGCGCTTTTCATGTCATATGTAACCGACGTCCCCGCCGCCGACAGCGCCGCCGCCCTCGCGCATTTCGAAGCGTCGCTGCGCTTCGAGACCGACTGCTGGGATACGCACGATGCGCTCGCGTCCGGCGCGCCCGATTTCGTGCTGCTGGACGTCCGCAGTCCCGAGCAATTTGCCGCAGGTCACGTGCCCGGCGCGCGCAACCTGCCGCACCGCAAGATCGTCGCAGGCAAGCTTGCCGAGTACCCGGCCGACACGCTGTTCGTCGTCTACTGCGCGGGCCCGCACTGCAACGGCGCCGCACGCGCGGCGATCCGGCTCGCGCGCCTCGGACGCCCGGTGAAGCTGATGATCGGCGGCATCGCCGGCTGGCTCGACGAGGGTTTCGCGCTGAGCAACGAAGTGCACGCACAGAGCGCCGTTACGCGCTGATCGTCACCAAAAACGCAACAATCAATTGCCGGCACACGAATGGAAAAAGCGCGACAATCGGCCTCATTGCAGTTCGGACGGAGCAGCAACATGCAACACGCAGTCCTGATTCAGGTGGCCGGTTCGGTCGCAGCGATCGCGCTCTATTTTCTGCCGGCCGTCATTGCCGACCGCCGCGGCCGGCACGACAAGCTGATGATCGCGATGTTCAATGCGCTGTTCGGGTGGACGGGCATCGGCTGGCTGATGACGCTGTACTGGGCTTGCCAGCCGAACCCGCAAACCGACGTCGCGCAAACGATCCTAGCGAAACGCCGCGGCATCAGCATGCGCACCTTCTCGGCCGGGCTGGTCGAACGCGTACAGCGACGCGTCGCAGCGCAGGAGCAATGGGCCGAGAAGCAGGGTTGCCGCTGAATCGCACCGTTCCCGTCGTTGCGGTTACCTCGCCGGCATAAACTTCGGCATTCTTACGTTGGCCGACGCCCGGTAGTCCCATACCAGCCTGTCGCGGGGTTCATGACCTGCCGCGCGCAACCACGCACCGAATGCCCCCGCCGTGACCGCCCGCGCGATCCGTTCGCCAGGACACCCGTGCGGCCCGGTGCCGAACCCGAAATTCGGCCCCGGCGCGCGTGCCGGCAACAAGCGATGCGGGTCGCGATGCGCGGACGGGTCACGGTTCGCCGCCGCCAGCACGACCAGAATCGCCGCACCGGCATCGACGGTCACGCCTTCGATCGTCGTGCGCGATGCAACGAAGCGGCGGGTGTTCTGCACCGGCGCATCGAATCGGCCGACCTCGGCCACGAATGCATCGAGCGCCGCCGCGTCCGGCATCGCGCGTGCACCGCCGGGCTTCGTGGTATCCCACGCGACCAGCACGTTGCCGAGCCATGCGGCCGTCGCTTCGCAGGTCTGCGACAGCAATCCGACGAGATTCGCGACAAGCGCGCCGCTCGCGTGCCAGCCCGCCGCGCGCGCCGCCTGCTGCACCGCCGCGACCAGTGAGCCGTCCTGCGCACGGGTGTGCGCGACGCGTTCCGTCATCCGGTCGAGCAGGTGCCGCGCGCCTTCGCTTGCTCGGGCGAGCGCCGCAGCGTCCGACAGGGGCGACAGCGCGGCGACGAAATCCACGACCCACGCGGCGATGTCGTCCAGTTGTGCATCGTCGAAACCGAGCAGATCGGCGACCGCGCACACCGGCACCGTCATGCACCACGCATTCAATGCATGCGCATCGTGTGGCGCACGGAGTCGGTCGCCGGCAAGCCGTGCGGCACGCTCGCGCAGCGCATCCGCGTCGAGCGGCGCGAACGCCGCGCGCAGCGCCTGCTTCGGCACGTCGTGCCGCAACGCGCCGTCGTTCATGCGTACAAGATCGCCGAACAGCGCGCCGGCCGTCGTGCCGCGCAATGCCGGCGGCACCGGCGCATCGAGCGGCCTGACGCGGCATGCCGGGTGGCCGAGCACGGCCGTCACGCTCGCCGCGCGGCTCGCGACCCAGAGGCCGAGCGCAGCGTCGAACGCGAGCGGCGGCCCGTCGACGAGCGTCGCGTAGTAGGGATAGGGATCGCGGTGCGTGACCGCGGCAATCGGATCGGTCGGGTTCATGCGTGCAGTATCGGCGCTCCCGACCGCCGGATGTTTCGGGGTTGCGTGAAATGTCGTGGTGATCGCGTTGCGCGCGCTCAGGCCGCGGACCGGTAACGATGCGTGAGCATACGCATGCAGGCGCGGCCGGCGGAAATTGCGCGCGGCTCCCGCGTCACCGCGTCGTGACGGAACATTTCCTGGCGGAAGTGGCCGCTGTCGTCGAACCACTGGCAGATCAGCCAGTCGGCATCGTCGAACGCGACTGGCCCGGCGTAAGTGATGGTCATGCGCGGCCCGCCGGTTTTCAGCGTGACGACATCGCCGACGCGAAAGCCGCTGCGTTGATTTTCTCGGATTTTCATCGCTCTCTCGATTTTATATATATTCATTTTCCGGCGGCCCCTACACCGGTCTTTCGGATCTACCGCAGATTACCAATCCGAAAATCAACCGGCAACTCCCGAACACGGGAAATACATCGGGCCAAAAAATCGCAACAATCCGCGCCATCGGCACGCTGGCGCGTGATTAGGGCCAGAACCGGCGCGGTTTCCACGCAGGCACAGGCAATCCGCCGGAATGCGGAGAATAAACGATGTATTTCGCGCCGTCAGCCGACTTTAAATCGGCAGCGACTTCCATTGATTATCGTCAATCGATTTTCGACCGGGAACGTTTCCATATTTTATCGGCACTCATCGTCCGAACTCCAGCGTTACGGGCGAATTGTCCGGTGCCGAAAACCATCGGTCGAGGTCGCGCCCGGGCACCGCCGCTTGCGCGAACGTGAACGTGCCGTCGCGTGCCATCTCGGTCGCGGCGCGCAGGAACGCGCCGAACGCGGTCCGCGCCAGCGCGCCGCCGACGCTAATGCGCTTCACGCCGAGCGCCGCGAGCGCATCGACGCTCAGTAACCCGCCTTGCAGCCCCATCACGACGTTGACCGGTGCACCGACGGCGCGCGTGACCGCCGCGATGTCGCCGGAATCGGTCAGACCGGGCGCGTACAGCACGTCGGCGCCTGCGTCGCGATATGCGACCAGCCGCGCGATCGTATCGGCAAGGTCGCGGCGGCCGTGCAGGTAGTTCTCGCAGCGAGCGGTCAGCGTGAACGGAAACGGCAGCGTGCGCGCTGCATCGACTGCCGCGGCGATCCGCTCGACCGCCGCGTCGTGCGGATAGATCGGCGTGTCGGCACGGCCGGTCGCGTCTTCGATGGAGCCGCCGACCGCGCCCGCTTCGGCCGCGAGGCGGATCGTCTCCGCGACCGCGTCCGGCGCGTCGCCGAAGCCGTTCTCGAGATCGGCGCTGACGGGCAGACCGCCTGCGGCAACGATCTCGGCGATGTGGTCGAGCATCTCGTCACGACCGATCGCGTTGTCCGGCCGTCCTCGCGAATAGGCGAAGCCTGCGCTCGTCGTCGCGAGCGATTCGAAGCCCGCCATCGCGAGCAGGCGCGCGGAACCGGCATCCCACGGGTTCGGGATGATGAATGCGCCGGGGCGCGCGTGCAGCGCGCGGAAGGCTTCGGCGTGGCGGAACTGCGGGCTGAATTCGGTCATCGCGGTCTCCTCGGGACTGGAGACGCCAGCATACGCGCGCGCGATACCGCGACGGTTCATCGGAAGGCGAAATATCGATGCCGGTAGCACGCCGCCGATGCTACCGATCAGGCGCACGGCGCGTTTTCGTCGAACCGGACGAGCGGCGCCGTGAGCCACGCGGGAACGTGCGCGGCGCACGCGCATGCACCGGTTGCGTCGCACCGAGCGGAAGAACCTGCAACCCGGAAAACTCGAAAAGCCGCACGCGCGGCTACACGACATACGCGCCCTTCGCATGCAGCTCCGCTTCCGTGCGTTCGAGCGCCGCGACCGCGTCGCTGCCTTCGAGCGCGAGCAACTGCGCGACCAGCGCTTCGGCCATCGCATGCGCGGCGACCAGCGACGGAAAGAACGACGGGCTGTCGTGCGTGAAAATCAGTTGCGCGTCGGCATGCAGCGCGATCGGCGACACCGCGCTGTCGGTGATCGCGACGATCTTGCTGCCCTGTGCTTTCGCCGCCTGCGCAACGCGCGTCGCTTCCGCCGAATACGGCGCGAAACTGACGATCACCGTCACGCTCTGCTTCGCGATCGCACGCAACTCCATCTCGAGCGAGCCCGCGACGCCGTTGAGCAGCGAGACCGTCGGCCGAAACAGCCGGTAGCCGTACACGAAGCCGAACGCGACCGGGTAGCATGAACGGAACCCCGCGACGTGCACGTGCGATGCCTTGCGGATCAGCTTCGCGGCGTCGACAAGCGCGTGCGCGTTCTGCGCGGCGGTCGCGGCGAGATTGTGTTGCTGCGCGGCGAGCAGATCGTGCGCGAGCGACGCCTTTGCGTCGGGGCGCACCAGCGAACGCGCACGCTGCGTGAGCGGCTCCGGACGCGTGCGCACGCGCGCGACGCACAGGTCGCGCAACTCGTTCCAGCCCGGAAAGCCGAATTGCTGCGCGAGCCGCACGAGCGATGCAGGTTGAACCTGCGCGCGCTGCGCGACCTTGCGCATCGACGAAGTGGCGACCTCGTCGGGATGATCGAGCAGAAATGCAGCGCCCGCCTGGAATTGCGGACTCAGTTCGGAAAATTGCGCCCGGATCCGGGACGCGAGTTCATCGAAATTGGCGGCCATCTTGGTGAGAACGGGAACCGGTCGCCCATGGTATCACCGGCCCCGTCCGCACCGGTGCGCCCGTCAGCGCACGACTTCGACGCGATCGGCGTCGACTTGCACGCGCCCCGACCATTTGCGCTCGAATTCGCCGGTCACCTTCACTTCGTTCTTGTCGCTGACGGGTTGTCCGGCCGCCCACAGCTTGTCGTCGATCTCGACCCGGATCGTTCCGGTCGCATCGGCGAGCTCGTAATCCTCGCCGCCGAGGTGCTTGACGATGCGCCCTTGCAACTGCACATGCTGATCGTCCTTGCCGTTCGCGAGAAGCTCCTTCACGGTGGTGGTCGTCAGCGCCGACGGCCCGGTGTATTGCGCATGGACGGCGGCGGGCAGTGCCGCGAGTGCGATCGTCAGGATTCTGGCCAGGTGTTTCATGATGATGTTCCTTTGCTTGGATTGGATCGGGTGCCGCACCGCGTTGAACGCGACGGCCCAAAATTACGGACCGTAAGGTTAAGCAAACCTGAAGGTCGTGCGGACGTGACACGAAGCCGCATGGGACAAGTCCGAAAGTACGAACGCCCACGATCTTTAAGCTCCGCCTAAGGCACGTGCGCATATCATGGAAAGCCCGGGCGGACGCCCGCACGAAGAGACATGAATCCATGCGCGTACTGCTCGTCGAGGACGATCCGCTGATCGGCAGCGGGCTCGAACAGGGCCTCAAACAGGAAGGCTTCGCGGTCGACTGGGTGAAGGACGGCGATGCCGCGGCGCTCGCGCTGCGCTCGACCGGTTACGGGCTGCTGCTGCTTGATCTCGGGCTGCCGAACCGCGACGGCCTGTCGGTGCTCGCGTCGCTGCGCCGCCGCGACGAAACGCTGCCGGCAATCATCATCACCGCGCGCGACGGCGTGCCCGAGCGCATCGCCGGACTCGACTGCGGCGCCGACGACTACCTCGTAAAGCCGTTCGTGCTGGAGGAGCTGCTCGCGCGCATCCGCGCGGTCACTCGCCGTCATGCGGGCCGCGCGCAAACCACGCTTGCGATCGGCCCGCTGCGGCTCGATCCGGTCAAGCATCTGGTGTGGCTCAACGACGCCGAAGTCACGCTGTCGCCGAAGGAATTCGTGCTGCTGCACGAACTGATGCGCGACCCCGGCGCGGTGATCTCGCGCGAACAGTTCGAGGAACGGCTGTACAGCTGGGGCGAGGAAATCGAAAGCAACGCCGTGCAGGTGCATATCCACAATCTGCGCAAGAAGCTCGGGCACGACATGATCCGCACCGTACGCGGCGTCGGCTACCGGATCGGTGACGGCGCATGACGCGCCTGCAGCGCGCGATCGCCCGCTGGCGCAGCGCATCGCTGCGGCGCCGCCTGCTGACGTGGCTGCTGCCCGCCGCGTGCGTGATCGGGCTCGTCGCGAGCGCGGGCACTTATTGGGGCGCGCTGCGCGAGCTCGACGATCTGCTCGACGACCAGATGCGCAGCATGTCGAAGCAGATCGTCGTCGGCCCCAACGGCGAGCTGTCGTTCCGCAACAACGACGGCAAGCACGGTTTCGAGGCAAGCGACCCGGACGCCGTATTGCTGCAGGTCTGGCGCAACGGCACGCTGGTGTATTCGACCGATCGCGAATCGGCGCTGCCGCCGCCCACGCGAACCGGCATCGCGAGCGTCGACGTCGGCGGCCAGCCGTGGCGGACCTACGTGACCGAGCACGGCGGCACCACGATCCGCGTCGCGCAGGCGCGCCATGCACGCTGGGAAGCGATCGCCGGCATCGCTGTGCATCTGCTGTGGCCGGTGTTCTCGATGCTGCCCGTGCTCGCAATCGGGCTGTGGTTCGGCATCGGCGCCGGACTGCGGCCGCTGCGCACGATCGCATCCGGCCTCAAGCGCAGGAATGCGAACAATCTGGAGCCGGTCGACGTCGCGTCGATGCCGAACGAGGTGCGCCCGCTCGCCGAAGCGATCAACGACCTGCTCGCGCGGCTCGATCGGTCGTTTACGCTGCAGCGCCACTTCATCGCCGATGCCGCGCACGAGCTGCGCACGCCGATCATGGGGCTGTCGATTCAGTCGCAATTGCTGCGGCGCGCGTCGACGCCCGCCGAACGCGAGCAGATCCTCGCTCAGATCCACGCGGGCACGACGCGCCTCGGCCACCTCGCCGAGCAGCTTCTGACGCTCGCGCGCCTGGAACCCGATGCGCAGGCATCCGCGTCGGCGTCCGTACCAGTCGATCTCGCGGCACTGTGCCGCTCGGTGGTCTCCGACCGCACACGCGTCGCGGATGCGCACCGGATCGACCTCGGCGCGATCGTGGCATCGCCGGTGATGGCCGTCGGCAACGTCGATACGTTGCGCGTACTGCTGAACAACCTCGTCGACAACGCGATTCGGTATGCGGGCGACGGTGCGCGCGTCGACGTTTCCGCGCGCATCGACGGTGCGACGCCCGTGCTCGAAGTCGCCGACGACGGCCCCGGCATCCCCGAAGCCGAACGCACGAACGTCTGGGAGCGTTTCTATCGCGGCGAAGGCGCGCAGGCGGCCACGTCTTCCGGAAGCGGGCTCGGGCTGTCGATCGTGAAACGCATCGCAGAACAGCATCGCGCGACAGTCGCGCTCGGCACGACGCATGGCGGGCGCGGGCTGACCGTGACGGTGCGCTTTCCCGCCCCGGCCTGACGCACGCCGGATCGCGCGCTTTTCCACAGATTGTGTTGGCAAGCTTGTGGACAACCTGCCGCTAACGCTCGCAAACCTTTGATCCGAAAGAATTTGGCGGTCGTGCGCAGCGAATGCGCCGGCGCCGTGCGCGGCACGTGCTCGCGTCGCACGCGCGCCCCACTCGATGGACACGTTTCAAACGGCCTCCGCGCATCCGGCATGCGCCGACGCGAACCGGCGCGTCGACGGGCTTGAACCTTGTGCACCGCCAGCGGATCGCCACGCGCACTTCTCCACAGAAAATGTTGGCAAGCTTGTGGATATCCTGCGTATCGCAGCGCTAAGCCCTTGATCGGACGGACTTTGGCACGCGTGATGCAGACACGGCGCGGGCCGGGCCGTCATATGCGCCGCATCGCCGCACTTCGCGTCACGATGCCACGTCGCTGGCCGGCAGCGCACCGCCGGGCCACAATGCGAGCGTCGCGGCAACTTGCCCACAGATTTTGTTGGCAAGCTTGTGGATATCCTGAGCAAGCATCGTCTAACCCGTTGATCGGACAACGATTCATCTGCAGCGCCGCCGTTGCGGCACCGTACCTTCCACATGCGGGTGCGGACGAACGATCCGGCACGGCGGCGGCGCCTTGACGCCGGCCCCGGCGACGCGTCACGATCGCACGAGCCGCATGCATGCGGGCACATGCGGGCATCGAGGCAGCGTCACGCGACGCTCGACGGACGAACCGTTGCGCGCGCATCGGACAACGACACATCACTCCGAGGAAGACCATGGAACATTTCACCGCAGCGCAGTTGCTCGTGTCGCTCGTGCTCGTCGCGATCGTCGTTTATCCGTACGTCCGCATCGTTCGGCGTACCGGACATTCCGGCTGGTGGATCCTGACGATGTTCGTCCCGGTACTGAACTTCATCATGCTGTGGGTGTTCGCGTTCGCGCGCTGGCCCGCGCTCGACGATCGGCAGCGCTGAAGATCGGCCACGCGAGCGAACGCGCCGGGCTTGTCCACAGATTTTGTTGGCAAGCATGTGGATAGCCTGCGCATACCGCGGCCAAGCGCTTGATCCGAAAGGCTTTGTCGACGACGCTTCGGATCGTGCACGCGCGCGTGCCGCGCGTGCACGCCTCGCTTGTCCACAATTTTTGTTGGCAACGGTGTGGATATCCTGAGCATGCGCGATCTAAGTCGTTGATCGCGCGACGTTTCGACATGCCGATCACGACAGCGGCACGGCATGCATCCATCGCTTCAGCCAACCGTCGACGAACACGCGCCGCATCGCACGCTCAAGCGAACGTCGCGACCGCGATGCGCGCGGCAGCCGCGATCACGTCCTCCTGCGCCTTCGCTTCGGGCTGCGCTTGCGTGTAGTACACGGCGAGCACGATCGGCGCGCGCGACGGGGGCCAGATCACACCCGCGTCGTTCGTCGTTCCGTAGTCGCCGGTGCCGGTCTTGTCGGCCACCTGCGAGCCGGGCGGCACGCCCGCGCGAATCCGCTTGTCGCCGACCTTGTTGCCGCGCAGCCATGCGACGAGTTGCGCACGCTGCGCGGGCGGCAGCGCGTCACCGAGCACGAGCGCCCGCAGGCTTGCGGCCATCGCGGCGGGCGTCGTCGTGTCGCGCACGTCGCCGGGCAACGCGGTGTTCAGTTCGGTCTCCCAGCGATCGAGGCGGAACGCATCGTCGCCGATCGAGCGCGCGAACGCGGTCACCGCCGCCGGTCCACCAATGAGTTTCATCGCGAGGTTCGCGGCCGAGTTGTCGCTGTACTGGATCGCCGCTTCGCACAATTGCGCGACGGTCATTCCGGTGCCGACGTGCTTGCCCGATACCGGCGAATAGTTGACGAGATCGGCTTGCCCGTACATCACGCGCTGCTGCAACAACCCCGGCCGCTCGACGCTCTGCGCGAGCACCGCCGCGCTCAGCATCGCCTTGAACGTGCTGCAGAACGGGAAACGCTCGTCCGCGCGATGCAACGCGCGCCGGCCGCTCGCAGTGTCGATCGCGCATACGCCGAGGCGGCCGCCCGCCGCGCGCTCGAGCGCCGCAAACGACGTCGCGGACGCGACGTCCTGCGCCGGAGCCGGCGGTGACGCACACGCGGTGACGGTCAGAACGAGCGGCGCCGTGGCGGCGGCCCGCAACAGGGTTCGGCGTTGCGATGAGTAAGTCATGTCGTGTCTCTCGGGGGTGGAATGGATGCAAAACGGCCGGCCGGCGAGACAGCACTATCGTGACTTTACGATTGTCCGACAAGCAACGATAATTGAGCGCTGACAAAAGAAAATCTTATGAACAAGCTCCGCCCTCATCTTCCGCTGAATGCGTTGCGCGCGTTCGAATCGTCGGCACGCCACCTGAACTTCACGCGCGCCGGCCTGGAGCTGAGCGTCACGCAGGCGGCCGTCAGCCAGCAGGTGCGCGCGCTCGAGGAGCGCCTCGGCTGCACGCTGTTCACGCGCCTGCCGCGCGGTCTCGGGCTCACCGACGAAGGGCGCGCGCTGCTGCCGGTATTGAGCGATGCGTTCAGCCGGATCGAGACCGTGCTCAAGCAGTTCGAGGGCGGACGCTTCCGCGAGGTGCTGACGCTCGGCGCCGTGGGCACCTTTGCCATAGGTTGGCTAATGCCACGACTGAAGCGCTTCGGCGACACGCATCCATTCGTGGAGCTGCGGCTGCGGACGAACAACAACGTCGTCGACCTCGCCGCCGAGGGGCTGGATTTCGCGATCCGCTTTGGCGAAGGGAACTGGCCGGCGACGCGCAACGAGCGCCTGCTCGACGCGCCGCTGTCCGTGTTGTGCGCGCCGGAAATCGCGCGGCGTCTCGCGCAACCGGCCGATCTCTCGAACGAGACGCTGCTGCGTTCGTACCGGGCCGACGAATGGCTCGCGTGGTTCGACGCCGCTCAACTGGAGCCGTGGACGGTCGCCGGGCCCGTGTTCGATTCGTCGCGGCTGATGGTCGAGGCCGCGATGCAGGGTGCGGGCGTCGCGCTCGCACCCGCGTGCATGTTCGCGCGCGAGGTGCAACTCGGCCAGCTTGCGCGGCCATTCGACATCGACGTGCACGGCGGCGCGTACTGGCTCACGTCGCTGAAATCGAAGCCGCTCACGCCCGCGATGACACTCTTTCGCGACTGGATCGCCGCGGAAGCGGCCGCGACGACACCCGCCGAATGACTGATCGCGCTTGTCCACAGATTGTGTTGGCAACGATGTGGATATCCTGGGTACCCACCATCTAACCCCTTGATCGAGCACGAATTATCGTGCCGGTGCACGCAGCGGGCAGCCGGTGGGCGCGCGGCCGGCCCAGCCGCTCCCGCGCGCCGGATACTCAACCGTCGAGAAGGAATCCCGTCAGACTTATCCACAGATTTTGTTGGCAAGCCTGTGGATATTCCTTCAATGTGACACGTAACATCCTGATACAAAAGGGGATTCAGTAGATCCGCGCGGGCAGGTCAACGATGCGGCACCGATTGACGGCATTGCCGCCCGGCGCGCCATGCCGCAGCGTGGCGAGCCGGTTCTCCACAGATTGTGTTGGCAAGCGTGTGGATATCCTGCGCACCACGCTGCCAAGTGGTTGATCGCACGGGCTTTTCCGCGCACCGCGCAGAATCGGGCAGCGCCGGCGCACGCGAGGCGGCCGCGCCGGCAAAGCGGCTGCGTCAATGGCGGTCGAGGCCGCCGCGCAGTTCGCTCGCCTTGTCGCGAAGCGCCTCGTAGCCCGAGCGTGCATGTTCGGGCAGATCGGGATCGCCGATCAGCGCGCCGAGTGTTTCGATCAGGCTGAACAGGATGCCCTTCGCCGCGCCAACCGCGATGCTCTGCGATTCGATCGACTTGTGCAGGTGGTCGACCGCCGCTTCGAGATTCTCGAGCTTGTGCTCGCCGTCGTCGGGCCGGTTGTCGGTCGTCATCGTAGGTGCCTCCGCCATCGTTCGAGGGGTCATGTCACGATTCTATGCCGCCGTGCGCGGACGTGGCGCGACATCGCGCAACCTCCGCGCGCGCCGCATGCCGAATGCGTCACAACACGGCGACGACCTTCACGCGCCCCGGCTGCTCCGCCGCCGCGATGACCTGGCCGTCGACGCGCCGGAACGTCAGCGTGACGGTATCGTCGCCCACCCGCAGTTCCTCGACCCGAAGCCAGTCGACGCCCTCCGGGAGTGTCGGGCGCTCGACGCGCACTTCGTGGTACGCCGCATCGATGCTCACGCCGAGACATGCCTGCAGCATCATGAACGGCGCACCGGCCGCCCACGCCTGCGGCAGGCACGCGACCGGATAAGCGGTCGGCGGTTCGCCGCGCCGGCGCGGGAAGCCGCAGAACAGCTCCGGCAGCCGCATTTCGAAGCTGACCGCGGCCTCGAACAACGCGCTCAGCAGATTCACCGCGGCCGTCTTGTCGCCGTAGCGCGCGAGCCCGCGCGCGATCAGCGCGTTGTCGTGCGGCCACACCGAGCCATTGTGATACGCCATCGGGTTGAAGCGCGGCTGCCCGGCCGCGAGCGTGCGCACGCCCCAGCCGGTCTGGAACAGCGTCGAGCCGAGCACCCCGGCGACGGCCGCGCCGCGCTGCGCGTCGGGCAGCCCGAATGCGAGCAGATGGCCCGCATTCGATGCCAGCACGCGGCACAGATCGCCGTGCCCGTCGAGCGCGATCCCGTAGAACTGCCCGTCGGGCATCCAGAACAGCGCTTCGACCTGGTCGCGCAGCGTCCTCGCGCGCAGCGCATAGCGCGCCGCATCGGCCGGGTGGCCGCGCCGTTGCGAGCACGTCGCCATCGCCTCGAACGCCGCGCACGCGTACGCTTGCACTTCGACGAGCGCGATCGGCCCGTCGGGGAACGTGCCGTCCGCGTGGAACACCGAATCGTGGCTGTCCTTCCAGCCCTGGTTCGCGAGGCCGCGCTCCGACGTCCGCTGGTAATCGAGCAGCCCGTACGGGTTGCGGTCGCACTTGCCGATCACCCATTGCGCGGCCCGCTCGAGCGCGGGCCACAGCTCGTCGACCAGCGCATCGTCGCCGGTATGTTCGACGTATGCGCCGGCCAGCACGATGAACAGCGGCGTCGTGTCGACGCCGCCGTAATACAGCGCAAACGGCACCTCGCCGGTCGCAGCCATCTCGCTGCGGCGGAATTCGTGCATGATCTTGCCGGGCTCCGCATCGCGGAACGCGGACGTCTCGCGCGCCTGGTGCGCCGCGAGAAAACGCAGCACGCCGCGCGCGAGCGACGGTTGCAGCCACAGCATCTGCAGCGACGTGATGATCGCGTCGCGGCCGAACGGCGTCGAAAACCACGGAATGCCCGCGTACGGATACGGGCCGGTTTCGAGCTGCGTCGTGAGCAGGCCGAGATCCGCGAGCGACCGGTCGAGCCACGCGTCGAACAGCGGATTGCCGGTCTTCACGCGCGCCATCGACTCGCGCCGCGAACGCATTTCGCGATGCACGCCGACGAGCGCGGTGCGCAGTGCGACACGGCCGCATCCCGGCCGTTCGCCGTCGTGCGCGGCACCGAGCGTCGCATCGACGGTCAGGTAGATCGACACGCACGCCTGCGCAGCGATCGTCAGCGTGTAGTCGGCCCGATCGACGGACAGCGCGTCGGGCGCCGGCGAGAAGTGCACGGTCACGTTGCGCTCGACCTTGTCGAGGCCGTCGTAGCGCAGCCGCACCGCGCCTGCGTCGACGCGCGGCGCAACGACCGTGCCGCGCTTGGGCCGCTGCGTGCCGCGCACTTCGAACATGTCCTTGAAATCCGCCGCGAAGGAAAGCGACAGCGGCACTTCGGCCTCGCTCGCGCCGTAGTTCGTCAGCGTCAGCGCTTCGTACAGCACGTCGCCCGCGAGCACGCGCGTCCGTTCGATGTGGATCACGCCCTCGGGCGTCTCGTGGCCGCCGAGCGGCGGCAGCGGGCGGTTCGTCAGGTGCGCGGTAAACGACGCGTTGTCGGCGCTCGTCGCGCCGGACAGCAGCGACGGCGCGCGGCCGCCGAACGTCAGGCGCCAGGTCGACAGCACGCGCATGTCGTCGACGAACAGGCCGTCGTCATGGCCGCCGATGTCGCCGAGCGCGTCGCTGACCACGAACGCGTCGCCGGACTTCAGCACGTACTGATTGTTGCGCGCAAGCGCCTGCGGATCGGCTTCGGGCGCGATGAATGCGGGACCCGACGCTTGAGCGGGAGGGACAGGCGCGACTTGCGGCGCCTGCGTCGTGGTGGCTTCGGCGTGATTCGGCATCGATCCTCCTGTGTCGACGCGCGACGCGCGGCGCGCGTCGCGTGTTTCGCACAGGATAGGCCAGAACGGGAAGCGTGCGCAGCGACGAAACGCTGCCCCGCGACGGCAGGCGTCGCGGGGCAGCGCTTGCGCGCCGGTCATGCGCCGGTCAGAACTTCCACAGGATGTTGCCCAGCACCGCGTTGTCGCGCACGCCGCTGCCGTACTGGCCGCTGAACGTGACGCCGAGCGTCAGGCGTTTCGTGACGTTCGCGTCGATGCCGGCCTCGAGCACCGCGCTGTCGCGAGCAATCGGCACGCCCGACACCTGGAACGACGTGCCGCCGTTTGCGAACGTGAATGCCGACGACGGCCGCACGTTGCCGAACGCATGCCGCCAGCCGACCGTCCCGCGCGCGGTGAACGTGCCGCTCGCGATCGCGCCGAGCTGCGATGCGGCGCGCAGCCCGAGCGTCGAGAAGCCGACGTGCGTGGTCTGGCCGCCGGCTCGCAGCGCGGCCGCGCCGCCGGTTTCCGTATAGCCGTCGGTATGCAGGTTCACATAGGCGAGACCGGCGAATGGTTCGAGCGCGACCGGACCGACCGGCGCCGCGTAGCCGACTTCGCCGAACACCTGCGCCGAATGCGCGTTGTAGCCGGCCGAATCGTGATCGGAGAAGCCGGCGAAGCCCGGATTGCGGTCGCTGTTGATCCGGTACCACGTGTACGACGCGCCGCCGCGCACGCCGAGCGCACCGTACTGCGCGCCGCCGTACAGCGACAGGTAATAGCTGTTGACCGCCGCCGACGCGCTCTGGTCGTTGTCGAGCGAGCTGTGCGTGACACCCGCCGCAAGGCCGCCGCGCCAGTTGTCGTTGAACGCCATGTCGGCGCCGGCGATGAAGCCCGTCATGCTGCGGTTGATCGTCGATGCGTTGTCGTCGCCCGCAAGCCGGCTGCGGCCGCCGAACGCCTGGCCCCACACCACCGGCTGGTAAGGCGTGCCGCCGTAGCAGCCTTCTCGCGAACCGAGGCGGCGCTCCGGCGGCAGCGCCCGATCGGTCGCGCCGGCCGTGTTGTCGCCGCACAGCGCGGCGCCGCCCGACGACAGCGCGGCAAGCGGCCCCGATCCGGGCGCGAGGCCCTGGCGCACGCGGTCGGTCACCGCGTCGCGCACGTAGCGGCTGTCGAGCAGCAGCATGCTCTTCAGGCTCGCGTGCAGCTCTCCGTCCAGCAGCCCGTAAGCGCGGCGCGCGGTGGCCGCATCGGTCGTCAGCACCGTGTCATACAGCGGATTGCCCGCGCCGAGCGCACCGATCGCGGTTGCGACCGCGCGCTGGTTCGGCGTCGTCGCGACATCGGGCAGCGCCGTCCCGTTCGCAACCAGTTGCAGATACACGTGGTTCGGATCGTAGCTGAGCGTCGGCATCAGGAACGCGTAGTTCGACGTCACCTGGCTGAACGTGCCCTGCACGCCGGCCGATGCGCTGAGGATCGTGTACGTCGTGGTCGGCTGGTAGCTGGCCTGGTTCGCGATCACCTGCACGGCGCCGCCGTTCAGCGTGGCCGTGCCGCCGGCCGCGATACTGCCGCTTTGCTGCGGCGTGACCGCGACCTGCAGCGTCGAACCCGGCTGGAACGTGACGTTGCCGGCCACGTTCAACGCCGCGCCCGGCTGCGACGCGGCGGCGAATGCGCCGCCCTGGACCACGACGCCGCCGACCGTGCCCGTACCCGTCAGCGTCGCGCCGTTCTGCACGGTCACGGCCGACTGGCCAAGCGAGCCGTCGACCGCGAGCGTGCCCGCGGCGACGCTGGTCGGGCCGCTCAGCGTATTGACGCCTGTCACCGTCAGCTGCCCGCTGCCGGCCTGGGTCAGCGAGCCGGTACCCGACAGCACGTTTGCGAGCGTCACGTTGCTCGACTGGTTGAAGATCAGCGCGCCGTTGTCGACGATGTTGCCGACGACGCTGCCCGACGTGCCGCCGTTGCCGAGCTGCAGCGTGCCGCCCGACGCGATCGTGGTGCCGCCGGTGTACGTGTTGCTGCCGGTCAGCGTCTGTGTGCCGGTGCCGGCGACGGTCAGGCCGCCGGTGCCGCCGATGACGCCGCCGAACATACCGCTGGCGGTTCCGCCCAATGTCAGCGCGTTGGCGCCGAGATTCACGTTGCTGCCGGCCACGCCCGACAGCGCGCCGAGCGTCTGCGCGCCCGACGCGCCGCTCAGGTCGAGCGTCGAGCCGGTGCCGGCGAGATTCACCGTGCCGGTCGACGAGAGACTGCCGCCGGCGCCCAGCGCAAGCGTGCCGGCGTTGATCGTCGTGCCGCCGGAATAGGTGTTCGCGCCCGTCAGCGTCGTGGTCGCCGCGCCGTCCTTCACGAGCGCGCCCGCGCCGGAAATCGCGCCGCCGAGCCCGAGCGCATTGCTGCCGCCGAGCGTGAGCGTCGCGCCCGTGCCGAGATCGATCGCATTGCCGACCGATAGCGCCGCATTCGTATCGAGTGTGGCCGCGCCGCCGACGGTCACCGCGCCGGTGCCCAAAGCCGCCGCGTTGCCCAGCACCACCGCACCGCCGTTCAGCGTCGTGCCGCCCGAGTAGGTGTTCGCACCGTTGAGCGTCTGCGTACCGGCGCCCGCCAGCGTCACGCTGCCGGTGCCGCCGATGACGCCGTCGAACGTGCCGCTGGCGGTTCCGCCCAATGTCAGCGCGTTGGCGCCGAGATTCACGTTGCTGCCGGCCACGCCCGACAGCGCGCCGAACGTCTGCGCGCCCGACGCGCCGCTCAGGTCGAGTGTCGCACCGGCATTCGCGAGATTCATCGCGCCGGTCCCGGCGAGGCTGCCGCCCGCGCCGATCGCCAGCGTGCCCGCGTTGATCGTCGTGCCGCCGGTGTACGTGTTCGCGCCCGTCAGCGTCGTGGTCCCCGTGCCGTTCTTCACCAGCGCACCCGCACCGGAAATCGCGCCGCCGAGCCCGAGCGTATTGCTGCCGCCGAGCGTGAGCGTCGCGCCCGTGCCGACATCGATCGCATTGCCGACCGACAGCGCAGCATTGGTATCGAGTGTGGCCGCGCCGCCGACGGTCACCGCGCCGGTGCCCAAAGCCGCCGCGTTGCCCAGCACCAACGTGCCACTGTTGAGGTTCGTGCCGCCCGAATACGTGCTCGCGCCGTTCAGCGTCTGCGTACCGGTGCCGGCGAGCGTCAGACTGCCGGTGCCGCCAATCGCGCCGCTGAACGTGCCGCTGCCTGCCCCGCCGAGCGTCAGCGCATTGGCGCCAAGGTTCACGTTCGTGCCGCTCGCGCCGTTCAGCGCGCCGATCGACTGCGCCCCCGTCGCGCCGCTCACGTCGAGCGTCGCACCGGCATTCGCGAGATTCATCGTGCCGGTTGCGGCGAGGCTGCCGCCCGCCCCGATCGCCAGCGTGCCCGCGTTGATCGTCGTGCCGCCGGTGTACGTGTTCGCGCCCGTCAGCGTCGTGGTCGCCGCGCCGTCCTTCACCAGCGAGCCCGCGCCCGAGATCGCGCCGCCGAGCCCGAGCCCGTTGCTGCCGCCAAGCGTGAGCGCCGTCCCCGCGCCGACATCGATCGCGTTGCCGATCGCCAGGTTCGTATTCGCGTCGAGCGTCGCCGCGCCCGCGACGGTCAGTGCGCCCGTGCCGAGCGCTGCGGCATTGCCGAGCACGAGGCTGCCCGCGTTCAGCGTCGTGCCGCCCGCGAAATTGTTTGCACCGCTCAACGTCAGCGCCGCCGCGCCGTCCTTCACGAGCCCGCCGCCGCCGGAGACCGTGCCGCCCAGCCCGAGATCCGTACTGCCGCCTATCGTGAGCGTCGTGCCGGTCGCGATGTTGACGGCGTTCGCGAGCGATACGTTCGCGCTGGCGTCGAGCGTGGACGACCCGTTCACATTGACGGCGCCCAGGCCCAGCGACCCGTTGCTGCCGACGACGAGATTGCCGCCGCTAAGGTTCGTCCCGCCCGTATAGATGTTGTTGCCGGTCAGCGACTGCGTGCCGGTGCCCGTCAGCGTCACGCTGCCCGAGCCGCCGATCGTGCCGGCGTAGGTGGCATTGACGGTGCCGCCGAGCGTCAGCGAATTCGCGCCCAGGTTCACGTTCGTGCCGGCCGCGCCGGTCAGCGCGCCGATCGTGCGCGTTCCGGCGGCGCCGCTCAGGTCGAACGTCGCACCCGCGCCCGTCAGGTTGACCGTGCCGCTCGCCGACAGGCTCCCCGCGCCGCTCAGCGCGAGCGTGCCGCTGTTGATCGTCGTGTCGCCCGTGTACGTGTTCACGCCGTTCAGCGTCGTGGTCGCCACGCCGTTCTTCACGAGACCGCCGGCGCCGTTGATCGCGCCGGTCAGCTCGAGATTGTTGCTGCCGCCGATGGTCAGCGTCGTGCCGGTGGCAAGGTTGACGGTATTGCCGAGCACCACGTTCGCACTCGTGTCGAGCGACGCCGCCGCATTGACGTTCAGCGCGCCCAGCCCCAGCGCCGTATTGTTGCCGACCACGAGCCCGCCGCCGTTCAGGTTCGTGCCGCCCGTGTAGCTGTTCGCGCCCGACAGCGTCAGCGTGCCGCCGTCGTTCTTCGTCAGCGTGCCGCCGCCGGACACCGTGCCCGACAGCGTGAGCCCGGTTGCGCCCTGCACCGCCAGTCCGCCCGCACCGAGCGTCACATTGCCGGAAACGTCGAGGCCGGCCGTGCCCGCCTGCAGCGCGCCGCCGTTGCCGGTAATGGTGCCCGTGCCGAGCGACGCGTTGTCGTTGATGATCGCGACCCCGCCCGACAGCGTCGCGTCCTGCGCGGTCGATGCACCGTTGATCGTCCAGGTGCCGCTCGCGACGTCGAGATGATTGAAGTTGATGTAGTTGTTGACGGCGATCGTCCCGTTCGCCGAGGCGCCCTGCTGCAGGTTGAGCGTGTTGTCGCCGCCTGCGCCGCCGTCGACGACGCCGGTGGCCGCAACGCCCAGCGTAAGCGGACCGACGGTGATGTTGAACGCGCCGCCGATACCGCCCGCCGCGTTGACCGACGAGCCCGTCACCGCGTTGAACGTGTTGTTGCTGTTCGCGCCCATCGACACGCCGCCGTTGATCGTGCCGGAGTTGGTGAACGTGTTGCCTTGCCCGAACGTACCGTTCGCGCCGAGCGACACGCGGCCTGTGATCGTGCCGCTGTTCGTCATGTTGACCTGGCCGCCACCGTACGCGGCAACCACGGGCGCGTCGGCGCCGACGAGCGCCGCGCCGGACAGCGCAGTCGAGCCGATCGTCCCGGTGTTGGTGATGGTGGAGACGCCGCCCGTACCGTTCTCGACCGACAACGCCATGCCGGTCAAGCCACTGATCGCCACGCCGGTCGTGCCGTTGATCGTGCCGTTGTTGGTGACGGTCGTGGTGCTCGCCGACCCATTGCCGACCACCGCGCCGCTTGAAAGTATGCCGAGCCCCGAGCCCAGCAAGGACGGGTCGATCGTGCCGTTGTTGGTCAGCGTGTTGTTGCTGCCGGGCAGCGACAGCGCCGTGCCGCCGATGCCCAGCAGCACGCCGATGGCCGCGCCCGGATTGACGGTGACGTTCAGGTTGTTGGCGCCGTTCGCGTAGCTGGGCGCCAGCGGATTCGCGACGCCCGAGCAGGTCACCGTGGTGCCTGCCGTGCTGCAGCTCGCGTACGCGGGAACGATGCCCGCGCCGGACAATGCCAGAAAAATGCCGGTCGGCAACAGGAATTTCGGAAACGGCTCTCCGCTCTTCTTCGAATTCGGCTGCGTAATGTTCATGCTTCCCCTCTCCATCGGCATGGCCGCTGAATCGGACCGGCGACAGCAGAAAATCGCGGGCAAAAATATGCCTTCCGGCGGTCGCGGCACGACGTCGGTTTATTTGTGGATGAACTGCGATTAGTCGATTCTCGTTTGCGAACGCAAAACTAGCCGAATGACATGATGGCGGCCCCCTTGTTTTTCTGCAGTGATTTTCTGGTTGGTTTGAAATATCGTGCTGCTTTTTTGTCAGACAAGGCTATATCAAAAGGGCGCCGTTTTCCAGCCGATGTGTGGTTATTTGATCAACGTTAATCGAATGCGCATTTTTTACTTGCACACGCCTGCCCGACGGACGTGCGCACCCGCATTCCGCGCACCCCCTGCAGAAGCCGACTGAATCCATGGTTACGGTCCGATCGCAAAACACGGCGCCCGATGCCGATCCGGGCGGCCGAATTTATTGCGTCGCAATATGGGAAGCAAAAGTAATTGCAGGTCCGGACAATGCAGAACCACTCCGCCGGATCCGATTTTAAAATCGGAATATTTAACAGTTCACCGGATATTTTCGAATCGCGAAAATGCGAAACCGCGTCCACCCTGGCAATACAGGTTGCAACGCAGTTCCGTTGCGAGCCGGCACGTCGCGTGATGAAAACACGCTGACTGGATAGCGCAGCGGGATGTCGCGAGCGGCACAGCGCATCGACGCGTCCGCCGGCACGGTCGCGCGGCGCGAGCAGTGATCGCGGAACGGGAGGCCGCGTGAGTACGCAGCAAGGATATTCGCCGGTTCGAGACCGGCGCGCTTGAGCGCGCAGCGGGCCCAAGCGAAGACTTTCAACGCATGGAGCCGGGCATGCCCGGCAGGGGCTTCAATCCGCCGGACACATCGCGAGCCGCCCCATCGCCTCGCCGGCGCCGCGCACCGCGCAGGTGGCCGGCTCGTCCGCGACGCGCGCGCTCAGCCCGGTTTCGTCGCGCAGCAGCCGCGGGAGGTCGGCGAGCAGCGCGCCGCCGCCCGTCAGCACCACGCCGCGATGCGCAATGTCGGTCACGAGCTCGGCCGGCGCGTTTTCCAGCACGGACTTCACCGCGCCGATCACCTGCTTGAGCGGTGCGGCCAGCGCGTCCGCCACGTCGTGGTTCGACAGTTCGATCGAGCGCGGCAGCCCATCCTCGACGCCGCGTCCGATCGCGCGCGTCGATGTCCGGGGCACGGCGCGGGTGGCCGAGCCGATCGTCTTCTTCACGCGCTCGGCCGTCTGCTCGCCGAGCAGGACCCCGTACAG
Source organism: Burkholderia latens (assembly GCF_001718795.1). Taxonomy (NCBI): domain Bacteria; kingdom Pseudomonadati; phylum Pseudomonadota; class Betaproteobacteria; order Burkholderiales; family Burkholderiaceae; genus Burkholderia; species Burkholderia latens. The sequence goes on from NZ_CP013438.1 coordinate 1,718,879, forward strand.
ATTGCGCACATGGTTGACGATCGCCGCATCGAACTGGTTGCCGCCGACGCGAATCGCCTCCCGGTAGACGATGCCGCCAAGCGCGATCACCGCGACTTCGGTCGTCCCGCCGCCGATATCGATCACCATCGAGCCGACCGGCTCGGTCACAGGCAAGCCGGCGCCGAGCCCGGCGGCCAGCGCCTCCTCGATCAGTTCGACCTCCGATACGCCTGCCGCGAACGCGGCGTCGCGGAGTGCGCGGCGCTCGACCGGCGTCGCATCCGACGGCACGCACAGCGTGACCTCGACGCGGCGGCCGAAGCGCGAGCGCGTCCGCGACATGTCGATGAAGCGGCGAATCATCTGCTCGGCGGCGTGCGCATCGGCAATCACGCCGTGCCGCATCGGCCGCACGGACTCCAGATGCCCCGGTTCGCGCCCGAGCAGTGCCTTCGCGAGTTCGCCGACCGCCTCGAGGATGGGCCGCGCGTCGGACGCGCCGCCCTTGCGAAAGCAGACGACCGACGGCTCGTTCAGCACCACGCCGCGCTCGTGCGTGTAAATCCGCGTACTCGCCGTTCCAGGGTCGATCGCAACGGGTTGCGCAAACAACTTTCCGAACAGCGGTGTCGACATATCAAGCCTTCTTTTGACAAACAAGCCGAAACGGCCGGGCCGCATCCCCCGGGACGCGCCCTCGCCGCCCCATCACGGGCTTAGCGGCAAATCGTTCCGATACTTTAGGCAATTCTGATGATTTTTTCGCGACGAAATTGCCGAAAACCCGTTTTCGCCGCCACGCGCCTACGCGTCGGCCGCTCGCGTTGCGCTTGTAAAACACGGTAATCTCTCGGTCTTGCCTGCTCCCGGCAGGCGTCCGATGCCCGATCACGCCAGGTATTCCACCATGACAGCGCCCGCTTTTCTCTGCTGGCCCGCGGTGCGCCAGCTCGGCGCAACGCTCATTGCGCTCTGGTGCTGCACCGTCGCCGCGCAGCCGTTGCCGGCCACCGACACCGCCACCCGCTCCGCCACGACGGCCGCTGCCGCCACTGATGCCGCGACGACTCGCGGGGCCTCCGCCGCGGCCGCCGTACCGACGTGCATCGCCGACGGCGGCCCTGCGGGGCGACCGTCGGTCGGCCTCGTGCTGTCCGGCGGCGGTGCGCGCGGATACGCGCATCTCGGCGTGCTGAAGGTGCTCGAGGCGAACCGCATTCCGATCGACTGCATCGCCGGCACGAGCATGGGCGCCGTGGTCGGCGGCCTGTATGCGAGCGGGATGGCCGCCGACGAGATGCAGAAACGGCTGTCCGAAGTGAACCTCGCCGACATCGCATTCGACGTGACCGACCGCGCGGACCTGCCGCAAAGCAGCCGCGAGGACGAACGCTCTTACATCGGCGGCCTGACGCTCGGCTTCGGCAAGAAAGGCGTGAAGGCGCCGGTCGGCCTCGTGCAGGGCAACCGGCTGCAGGCGCTGCTCGCGGACTGGACGGCCGCCGTGCCGACCAACCAGCCGTTCGACCAGTTGCCGATTCCGTATCGCGCGGTCGCGACCGACCTGCAGACCGGGCAGATGGTCGTGCTGGACCACGGCTCGCTGCCGCTCGCCATCCGCGCGAGCATGGCGATGCCCGGCCTGTTCGCGCCGGCGGAGATCAACGGCCGCGCGCTCGTCGACGGCGGGCTCGTCAGCAACCTGCCCGTCGATACCGCGCGGCAGATGGGCGCGAAAGTCGTGATCGCCGTCGACATCGGCTCGCAGTTGCGCCCGCTCGACGCGCTCGCGTCGCCCGCCGACGTGATGCAGCAGATGGTCGGCATCCTGATCCGCCAGAACGTGACGGCGCAGCGCAAGCAGCTCGCCGCGCAGGACGTGCTGCTCACGCCCGACCTCGGCTCGCTCGCGTTCACCGACTTCCAGAACGCGAAGCAGGCGATCGCCGCCGGCGCTGCGGCCGCGACCGCAGCGCTGCCGCGCCTGCGGCACCTCGCACTGACGCCCGAACAGTACGCGGCGTACCGGTCCGCGCATGCGCAGCCGCTGCCGCCGCCGATCCGCATCACGCGGATCGAAATCAAGACGACGGGCGGTGTGCCGAAGCGTGTCGTCAGCAATGCGCTGCACGTGAAGCCGGGCGACATCTACGATCCCGCGACCGTCAGTCAGGATCTGCTCGCGCTGACGACCGGCGGCAACTTCGAGAGCGTGACGCAGCAGATCGTGAGCCGCGGCGACGACAACGTGCTGGAGATCGACGCGCGGGAAAAGTACTGGGGGCCGAATTTCCTGCTGTTCGGCGTCGGGATGTCGAGCAGTTCGACCGACGAAGGCGGCTTCCGCCTGCACGTGGGCTACCGGCGGCCGTGGCTCACCGAGTCGGGGCTGGAGTTCCGCGCGGATACGACGATCGGCAGCGATCTGCAGTCGGCCCGCGTCGAATTGCGCCAGCCGTTCGCGTCCGCATACGGTTTCTACATCGCGCCGTACGCCGAGTACCAGCGCCGCTACGCGAATCTGTACGACAACAGCGGCGACGTGAAGCTGAACCAGTACCTGATGCAGACGGCGCGCGCCGGGCTCGACTTCGGCTTGCCGATCGGACGCCTCGGCGACTTCCGGGTCGGCATCGGCTATGCGACCGGGCACGGCTCGCCGAACTACAACCTGCCGTTCCCGACCGACGACGGCAGCGGCTCGACGCTGCTGTGGCCGAGCTTCTCGTCGCAGGCGCTGACCGCGCGCGCGCGGCTCGTCATCGACCAGCTCGACGATCCGACGTTCCCGCGCCGCGGCTATTACACCGAGTTCCGCGTCGAACGCTCGCTGCTGTCGCACAACAGCCAGTCGGCGCAGCAATTCGACGACGCGATCTCGAATACGCCGTTTACCGACATCTACGGCAAGGCGATGATCGCGCAGCGGTTCGGCCGGCACAGCATTAGCGCGACGATCGAAGGCGGCAAGAGCATCGGCGGCACCAACCTGATCAACGCGTTCAACTTCACGCTCGGCGGCTTCCAGCATCTGGCCGCGTATGCGGCCGACCAGCTGAACGGCAACGAACTCGCGTACGGCAACGTGACGTACATGAACCAGTTGATGACGTTCAACGCGTCGCCGGTCAAGGCGCTGTCCATCGGCGCCAGCGCGGAACTCGGCAACGTGTGGTCGAGCGGCGAGAAGGTCGGCGGCGGCACGCTCAAGCAGAGCTATACGTTCTTCACGAGCCTGTCGACCGCATTCGGGCCGGTGTACATGGGTGTCGCGCTCGCACCGGGCGGGCGGCGCAACATCTACCTGCAGCTCGGCCGTACGTACTGACGGCGTTCAGATCGGCCAGCTGATCTCGAAGCGCGCGCCGCCGAGCTCGACCGGATCGACGACCGCGATCCGGCCGTTGTGCGCGTGCAGCACCTGCCGCGTGATCGCGAGGCCGAGCCCGTAGCCGCCGGTGCGGCGATCGAGCCGCACGAACGCATCGAAGATCCGTTCGCGTTCGCTCTCCGGCACGCCGGGGCCGTCGTCCTCGACGGAGATCGCGATGTTGCCGTGCTCGACCGCGATCCCGACGACGATCCGCGACGCCGCGTATTTGCTCGCGTTGCGCAACAGGTTGCGCATTGCGTACGACATCAGCCGCCGATCCATCTTCACGCGCAAGTCCGACTCGATCGCGATGCGCGACTCGATCGCGCGTTCCGGATACAGCAGTTGGGCGTCGCTGATCTGGTGCTCGAACCACGCGACGGGCGCGGTCAGCTCCAGGTTCGACTGCAGCGAGCTGTATTCGAGCCGCGCATACGTGAGGCTCATGTCGATCAGCTCCTCGAGCTCGGTCACGTCCTGCGCGATGCTTTCGAGCGCGCCGTGATATTCGGCCGAGGAACCCGGCTCGCGCAACATCTCGAGAGCGAAGCGCACGCGCGCGAGCGGCGTACGCAACTCGTGCGAGATTCCGTTCGTCAGGTCGCGCTGCGCGGCGATCAGCCGCTCCATGCGCATCGCGAGCGCATTGAGCGTGCGCGCGAGCGGCCCGATGATCACGCTGTGCGACTCGCGCGCGCGCGTGTTGAAACGCCCGCCGGTGAAGTCGATCGCGCGCTCGCGCACCATTACGAGATCGGACCAGACCGGCCGCATCCACCGGTATGCCGCGAGCGCCGGTGCGGTGAACACGAACGCGAGCACAATCCAGATGTCGCCCGGCAGCGCATCGAATGCATGCCACACGACTTCCGGCGACAACACGACGCACAGCGCGAGCGCCGGCACGAGCGCGGTCAGCAGCACGAGGCCGAGCAGATGCAGATAGGTGCGCACGTACAGGCGCGACCAGCTTGGAATGCGGTCGGCGCGCGTGTCGGTCCACGCGCGGCGGAAATGCAGCCAGCGCCATCTGACGTAGCGCAGCGTCGACAGCGGCGGTGCATCGGGGTGCGAACGGGTGTGTCGGATCATCGCGGCTTCCGGCTATCGTGCAATGCGGGGCGGCCGCGGGCGGCGTCGCTGCGCCGGTGCGGCGTCATTCCCACGCATGCTTGCTGAATTGGTAACCCTTGCTCCGGATCGTCTTGATCCGCTGCGGGTTGCCCGCATCGTCGTGCAGCTTGCGGCGCAGCTTCGAGATGCGGCCGTCGATCGTCCGGTCGAGGCCGTCGAATTCGACGCCGCGCAACTGCAGCATCAGGTCGTCGCGGCTGACGACTTCACCGGCATGGCAAACGAGCACCCACAGCAGGTCGAACTCGGCCGAAGTCAGGTCGGGCGAGTCGCCGCCGGGCAGCACGACCGAGCGGTCGGTGCGGTCGATCGAGAACTGCCCGAACGTGTAGCGCTCCGGCTGCGGTGCGGCGCCTTCGGCCGAGCGTGCGGGCGCGCGGCGCAGTTGCGCCTTGATCCGCGCGAGCAGGATGCGCGGCTCGACCGGCTTGTGCACGTAGTCGTCCGCGCCGAATTCGAGGCCGAGCAGTTCGTCGAACGGCTCGTCGCGCGCCGTCACCATGATGATCACGCCGTCGTACTGCTTGCGCGCCTCGCGGCAGATCTCGAAGCCGTCCTTGCCCGGCAGGTTCACGTCGAGAATGACGAGATCCGGACGGGTGGACAGGATCGCCGGCACGGCGGCGTCGCCGTGCAGCACGGTGTCGACTTCATAGTCGTTCTTGCGCAGATAGCCGGCAATCAGCGTGGAAAGGCGGGTGTCGTCTTCGACGAGCAAGATGCGAAAAGACATGGGCAACGGTCGAAACATACGGGGAGACCGCGGCGGCGGCCGGCCCGCGCCGGCTGCCGGCCATCGGCCGAAACGTACCGCATGATACTGCGCCCGTCGCTCGCCTGTTTGCCTATCTCGAAAATAAGGGCGCGATTCGGGTTGCGCTTGACGAACCGGCGGCAAAACGGTTCCATACGGGCTCCCTGGAATCCGGGCGGCGCGCCCGCCCTGCATGACGTGATGAACTATCAGCCGATCCTCGAGCGGATCCACACCGAACTTGCCCCCTGGATTGGCCAGGGGCGCGTCGCCGACTACATCCCCGAACTCGCGAAAGTGCCCGCCGACAAGTTCGGCATGGCCGTCGTGACGCTCGACGGAAACGTTTACACGGTCGGCGACGCGCGCGAGCGGTTCTCGATCCAGAGCATCTCGAAGCTGTTCGCGTGCACCCTCGCGTTCCAGCTGCTCGGCGATGCGCTGTGGGAGCGGGTCGGCCGCGAGCCGTCCGGCACCGCGTTCAACTCGCTCGTTCAGCTCGAAAGCGAGCGCGGCAAGCCGCGCAACCCGTTCATCAACGCCGGCGCGCTCGTCGTCACCGACGTGCTGTGCCGCCGCTTCGTGAAGGCCGAGACCGCGCTCGTCGAGTTCGTGCGGCGGCTGATCGGCTCGAACGACGTCGACTACGATTCGCGCGTCGCGCTGTCGGAGCTTCAGCACGCGGAGCGTAACCGCGCGATGGCGCATTTCATGGCGAGCTTCGGCAACATGCAGATGCCGCCCGACACGGTGGTTGACGCGTATTGCCGCCAGTGCGCGATCGAGATGAATTGCGTCGAGCTCGCGCAGGCCGCACTGTTCCTCGCGAACGGCGGCGTCGCGTCCGTCACCGGCGAGCGGATCGTCGACGGGAGTTCGGCGAAGCGGCTGTCGGCGCTGATGCTGACTTGCGGCACCTACGATGCGGCCGGGGACTTCGTCTATCGCGTCGGGCTGCCGGCCAAGAGCGGCGTCGGCGGCGGGATCGTCGCGGTGCTGCCGGGCGAGATGGCCGTGTGCGTGTGGGCGCCGGGGCTCGACGCGAACGGGAATTCGCTGGCGGGGACGTTGGCGCTGGAGTGGTTGACGACGTATTCCGGCCGGTCGATTTTTTGACGCGTCAAAGTCGGCCGCGCCTCGTCCGGCGCGACGGCGGCAGATTTATACGGGCGCGCACCGGTACGCTCGACGGGGGAATTCGGCGATCGGCAGCAATCGGCCCACAACGGTCCTTCGGTTCCGGGTGAACCCAAAGGCGACTTTCACGCGACAAGGGCCGCTCCCGGCCGTGTTTGCCGGTGGGTCGGCTTCGCCGCCTTCAGACAGCTATTCTTCAGGCGGCCCGAAATCGTCAAGTTTCTGGACCTTTGTACATGAGGCGTGCATAGCACCTCAGGGGAAACAGTCGCTTTTTGGCCGCGCTAGCACGCGTTGGTCACACTCTACGCACTGCTGTTCGGTGGAGAGGATCGTATGACCGGAGCGGGTCGAGCTGCTTCAGTTCTCCTTTCAAACTCATCGCTTGAAAGCGGTCGCTTGAATTCCGCAGCCCGTAAGCGGCCACTTGGCAGTGCGTACTCCCGACCCGAAGCTGCCTTCCCGGCCCCTCGGTCGAACATCGGTTCACCGGTCAACGTTGGACCTTCATTTCTTCTCCAGGTGCGTCGCGCACACGATTCGCATCGGTCTTGACCGCGCCGGCGTCTGCGGCGAACCCTTTGCCTTCAACGAATCCTTTGCTCATGCAGCGGCGTAAAACGGATTCGAAGACGTGCCGCAAAGCCTCTCTGTCCCGGAGGCATCCCTGGGGGTTTGTGGGGACCGTCAAACCAGTCGGCACTGAGTCTGCACGTCCGAGTCGACAGAACCAGCGATATTCGAAGTCGAGATGAACCTGTTCGCAAAGACGACGCTCCGAACGGGTAACCATGGCTGCGTGACATCAGCTTTCGAAAGGCGCTCCAAGGAGCAGATCGCAAACGTCCGGAATCTCGATTGCCGGCGCAAGGCGACGTCCAATGTCGGCAAGGCCCGTTCCGATGGCGGTATGCGGTTTCTGTCTCGCGACCTCGGCGAGCGCCTGGGTGAATGCCTTTTTGAAGCCAAGCCGCGGATAAAGCGCGAGCGTGTCGTCGATCAGTTGCGGAGAGATCTCGTTCATTCTGAGCCCCATCACATCTACGTGAGCACCAAAATGAACGAGCGCGACTTCCGGCTCCCTGCGATCGGCGATATCAGCAGCCGAGTGCAGCGCAATCGCGTCCCATACAAGATCCACTTTCGTCTTCGGATAGCCGTGCGCCTGCAGAAACCTGCTTGCAGCGTCCGCGCCATCGACCTCGAAGCGTTTATCCGCGCCGTGGTCCTTCGACAACCCCAGATCGTGAAGGAGCGACGCGACATAAACCAGTTCGCGGTCGTATTTCATTTGCCGCCTTTTGCCGATGAACTCCGCGAACCACCATGTCCGGTGCACGTGATTCAAAAGCGGCTTCGCATGGGCTCGTTCGGCGAGCGCGGCTGCTTTGCGCGCAAGCTCCGAATCTGGCGCAGTCACGCCTGCGACGGTGATAGGCGGGTTCATAGACGCTCCTTTATTGCTCTATCCGGAAAAAATAGTGCAACGCGTCATTGTCGACAACGACAATCACCCCTCGTTTCGGGACGTTTCTTTATCGTCGGTCGCGAACGCTTCCGGCGCGATATGCATCATGCCTTCCGGCCAAAGCGGCGGCGATAGTCGTGCGGAGATATGCCATACACCTTCGAGAAGGCCCGGCGCATGCGTTCGTCATCGCCGAAACCCGTTCGCTGTGCGATGACCTGAATAGGCTCTTGCCCGGATTCAAGCAGACGTCTGGCTGCCTCTATGCGCAGCCGCTCGACGGCTTTCCCGGGGCTTTCCCCCGTTTCGCGAAGATAGACCCGCGCGAAGTTGCGTGGGCTCATCCGTGCCGCGTCGGCCAATGCGGCAATCGACAGGTCCGCGTGGAGATGGGCGCGCATCCAGTCATGCAGATCGTCGAACCGGCCGCGCGCGTCGCGCATCTGCTGACGCAGTTCGATGCTGAACTGGGATTGGCCACCGGGTCGCTTGAGAAAGAGAACCATGCCGCGGGCCACGTTGAGCGCTGTCAGATGGTCCAGATCGTCCTCGATCATGGCGAGCGCCATGTCGATTCCGGCGGAGACGCCGGCCGATGTCCAGATATGGTCGGACGTCACAAAAATCGCGTCGCCCTTGACGTTGACCGACGGATGCTGCTGCTCGAGCCGGCTGCAGGCAGCCCAGTGCGTGGTTGCATCGCGGTGATCGAGCACGCCGAGCTGCGCCAGGATGAATGCGCCGGTGCAAATCGAGCCAAGCCGACGCGGCCGGTCGAGATAGCTCACGAGCCTCGCGCGCAGCGATGCAGTCGCAGCCGCTGGCATAAACAAGTCGGCGCCAGCGACCAACAGCGTGTCCACGGAGTCCATCGCCGCGTCGTCGAGGCGCACTGTTTCCAGCTTCACGCGCGTGTCCGTGGGCACCGGGCCACCCGCCTCGGAAGTCAGAACGATCTCATACGCGGGACGACCGTCTTCAAGACAGGCGTCGCTAAAGGCCTGCAGCGGGCCTGATATGTCCAGGAGCTTGGCGCCCTCGTAGGCGACGATGACAATCTTGCGCGGCGCGGGCCCATCCGGACTGTCGGTTCTAGACATAGGCTGACGTATCGAAGTGCGGGCATTTGCGGGATGCCAAGCTCAGTCACGTCCGCCGGCACTCGCGTAACAGGACTGGCCCATGGCGACCAACCGTGGACGACAAGACAAGCTACAGGTATTGGGCACAGGCACGCAATGACAACCATACCTCTTTTTCTGCCAACACCGGGCTGCAGCACGCAGCGAGCGGGGACAGCGCGCGTCCTGCTTCGACGTCGCGGTGCACGAAAAGCGGCGCGCTGCTCAGCGCAAGGACGAGCGTGCCGGCAGAAAGCGAGGCGTGAATGTCAGTCGACAAATTGTCAGTTTTCCTATACTGATTCAGCCGTTCTCAATGGCAATATCGACAGGACATTATCGTGATATCGGATATCAAGGTACCGGACAGCAGCCTTGCTCGTGCGGTCGAAGCACTTGCACGCTCGGTTTCGAACGAGACGCTCTTCAACCACGTGATGCGGTGCTACTGGTTCGGGGAACTGTTCGCGCAACAGGAGGGAGCGAAGGTCGACAGCGAGTTGATGTTCATGTCAGCCGTGCTGCACGACCTTGGCCTTACCGACCACGCGGCGGGCCCGCATCGGTTCGAGATCGAAGGGGCAACGGCGGCGCGCACGTTCCTCGTCGAGCGGGGGCTATCGGAGGATCGGGCGCAGAAGGTTTGGGACAACATCGCGCTTCATACATGGGACATGAACCAGTTCAGGGGCGATACCAGCCGCCTGATGCAGCTGGGGCTCGCCTACGATGTCTCCGGCGTGGCTGGCGCGCACCTCGACCCAGCGGACGTTGCCGAAGTGCTGCGACGATACCCGCGGCGAAACTTCAAGCGCGCTTTCAACGAAATGCTCAACCACGAGGTCGATTGCAAACAGCCGTACCCGCACTGGTTCCACATCTGTTCGCGTGTTGCGCACAACCGGTCGCCGCTCACCATCGTAGACGCGCCGGTCGTGCTGGATTGGGCGCCGTTCGACGAATGAGCAACGGCTTCGTGCGACAGGCCACTGGCAGAAACCGAGGGCTCAATGTCATTTGTGACGCAGATCGGCAAACCTATACTCAACGTCACACGCAGCGCCACGTCGCTGCCTTTCCGGCTAGCCGGCGAACGTACAGAGCGGGGCAACGCAAATGAGCCAATACAGTCAATTCGAATTCAGGACACAACCATGGTTTGACCCGACATGGTTCGACCGGTCGAACTTTCAGGGATTCAGCCGTTTCATCCCGATGAAGACCATCGTGATCCACTGCTTTGACCCGAGAGCATCTGAAATCCCGCAGGCGGTCGCCGACTACTTCGGCGACGAAGTCTATCCAGGCGAAAACATTCTGGACGAGGCCGGCAACCGGATCGGCAACACGCGTACGTTGTTTGCCGTGTCGAACGCAGGAGGACGTGCCCTGTCGGCTCTGCAGTCGGTCGCGACGATGGACTATCTCTTCAAGGTGCAAAACGTCGCAGTGGTGCACCACTCGTTTTGCGGCGCAACGGCCTTCACGCCCGACGCGCTCGTTGAAGAGTTCCACGATCATCACCACGCCGACATTTCAACGATGTTCGACCACGACAGTCTCGCCATTTCGGATTTTGAGGAATCAATCAGGCACGATGTCCAACTGCTTCGTTCCAGCGCGGCCGTGCCGAAGAACATCAAACTCTACGGTTTCTTCTACGAGATCAATTCCGGCAAGCTGACCGAAGTGGTGCGGGATATCCCGGCCGAGGTCGCTCCGTAGACGCGCCATGCGGAAGGAATGTTGGCCGCGCCTCCCCTTCCGGCTCTCATCGCCATGTGAGCATTTTCCAATCCTTCGAAGAGTCTGAACCTCGAGATGGTGTGGCGATTCCCCGGTTGTGGATACTCCGACGGCGCGATTTCGCAACCGGCTATGTATTTGCACCGCCGTCAGGTCGGGCGCGTTCGTTTCATGCAACAATCCCGACGCCTAGTCTTCCGACGAACGCATCGACACGTCGCCGACGACCACGCCTTTCAACCTTTCTCGCAACGCTGTAACGTTGTCTACGCCGTTCAGTTGCTCAAACTCCCGTTGCGCTTCCTGCCAGAGAGGGGACGCTCTTTCGTGCAGGCGCTGCCCCGCCTCGGTCAGTTCGACAAGGCGACTTCGGCCGTCCGTGGGCGAGGGCTTGATCGTGACGAAGCCGTCGCGTTCGAGGAAGCCAACCATTTTTCCCATCGCCGTTCGTTCGATATCGAGTCGTTCCGCAAGGGCATTGACCGGTGTACTCCCCACTTCATGCAGGGCGGCCAGGGTGAGGAATTGCGTGATGCGCAGACCCACGGGCTCGAGATGGCTATCGTAGAGTCGGGAGATCTGCCTGCTCGCCTTCCTCACGGCGAAGCAGTTACATTGATCGATTCCGAGTGGCTGGTGAACGGACAACATGTGTTGCACTCCTGATTTCGGTTAATTGCGCCAACGTTACCCGCGCGTCGCGAGGTACGGCGGGTTCCTTCGATTCGGTGCATGACGTTTTCGGAACGCGCGATTTTTCTCAAGGATGTGTTCACACAAATGCGGCCCGGTGCTTGGCGACAAACTGCTGGACCGACAGCGGCGGCTTTCCGGTGATCTTCTCGACGACGTCGTTGTTGCCCGAGAAGATGCCATCGCGGTAGTTCTGTGCGACTTCGACCAGATGCTGCGTGAGGAACGGCGGAAACTTGTAAAGGGTTTCCATCTTGATCCGGAATTCCTCGATGGAAGTGGGCGCGTATTCGATCCGGACGCCCAGAACCTCGCTCATCGCGGCTGCGATCTCGACGTGGTTCATCTCGACGGGGCCGTGGAGCGTGTAGGTCTTGCCCTCGTGGCCTTCCGGATTGGCGAGGATGTGGGCGATTACGCGCCCCTGATCGTCGCTGGCGATGGGCGCGTGACGGCCGTTGCCAAACGGAAATTCGATCTTCTTCGTGGCCCATATCTCCCGCGCAAAATGCGGATACACGAGCCAATCAGCAAAGAAGGTGGGGCGCAAATGTGTGGTCGCCACACCCGACCAGTCGAAGACCTGCTCGGAGACCCAGTGATCCTGTGCCGCGTGGCTCATTGACTCCCGGCGCGCGGAAATCTGCGACATGTTGACGATCGCCGCGACGCCCGCTTCCTTTGCTGCCTGCGCGAAATAGGCCGCGGCTCCGATGATTCCCGGCGCGATCGGATGAAGGAAATACGCCGATCGGATGCCTTCCATCGCGGCCCGAATGTCGTCGAGGTCGGTGAAGTCTCCGACTGCGACGTCGACGCCACGCTGCCTCAGGGCTGCCGCTCGATCATCATCGGTGCGCACATAGGCGCGCACGCGCTTGTGCATCTTGAGCAGTTCGTCAATGGCGAAACCGCCGGTGCGTCCGGTTGCACCGCTTACAAGAATCTCAGGCTCGTTCATCACTTCGCTCCGTTCGAAAGTGAGAGCATATGCTCTCTTAAGACAAAGACTAGGAGCATATGCTCTCACTGTCAAGTTTTTTATTCGCAATCCGGATAACATCACGCTCGGTTCGGCTGACGGCATTGCTAGCGAGCATCGACGGGCTGCCGGGCGGGCGCCCCGCAGTGCGAAGCGCCTCCGAGCGCCGATACGTCCGTGCTTATTTGCGACTGATCAGCCACACTGCAGGAGGGGCCGCAGCTATGCTTGGAGCACACATTTGAGTTTCCATCCGGCGGCGCGAGCGAACGACTGAAAGTGGCCGAACGCGGAAGCTCGAAGTTGGCAGGCGATCAACCGCGCTGGGCCGACCACCGAACTTCTGCTGCCGCCCCGTTGCTCTCGCTCATGCCGCGGCAGCCCTAAGGCCGGATATCGGAGCGGAACGGTCGTCTCGTCGCGTTGCTTGCTCGACGACAAGTCATCGGCTCTTCTGCCGTCGCAATGCTGGCGACTGTGAGGCAACCCATAGGTCTTTATCGCCCCCGCAGAAGACCCGGTCAGTATGCTCGCGGCTCGGGGTCGCCTGCCGGTCAAATCATGGAACAAGCAGCAACTTGCCGGAAGTCTTACGGCTCCACATATCGGCTTGAGCTTTCGCGGCATCTGCCAACGCATATACGCCGCCGTTGTGCACCTTGAGCCGCCCTTCACGCACCCAACCGAACAGCTGCGCTGCATGCGAACGCAGCAACGCAGGGGTCCGAATATGGTCGGCGAATGACGCATAACCGATCTTGATGCTCTTGGGCAACCGGAACAGCTCGATCGTCGCATCGGCTCCCAGCACCGGTCCGTACCAGCACAAGGTACCGGAATAACGCAACACATCAAGCGACGCCTGGAATGTAGCCGGCCCCGAGCCGTCGTACACCACATGCACGCCGTCTCCTCGCGTGATGTCCATTACGGCATCAACAAAATTGCCCGAGCGATCCACAATTACATGATCCGCGCCGGCTGCTTTAGCTGCCGCAACCTTGGATTCCGACGAAACGCGGCCGATGACCGTACCACCACGCAACTTGATGATTTGAGCCAGCAGCGAACCTACGCCACCGGCGGCGGCATGCACCAGCGCAATATCGCCCTGCTGGACCGGATAGAAGTCGGTGGCAAAATGGCTCGCAGTAAAGCCATTCATCATGAGCGACGCCGCGACACGGTCGTCAATGTCGTCCGGCACCTGCGCCAGCGCCGCGGCCGGCAGCACGACCTTTTCCGCATAGCTGCCTGGTGCATATGCCCAAGCCACGCGCTGACCTATCTCGAGATCGGACACGCCTTCGCCCAGTGCCAGCACACGCCCCGCACCCTCCACGCCGATTATTTTAGGATTGGGCACGTTGGTCCAGGCCATTCCCTGGCGAACGCCAATGTCCATGAAATTCACGCCGGCCACAGCGATGCCGACCAGCACTTCACCCGGACCAGGAACCGGATCATTTCGCTCGACATACTCGAGCATGTCTACATCGCCAACGCCATTCATCACCACTGCTTTCATCACACTCTCCAATAATGGAATGATCGTTCCATTAAAAGGCAAAAAAATTTACATCAACACTCGCATCGCCAACCGGCCCAGTGATGCCAGTTCCGAGTCGCCGGCGCCTCCGCGCGCCGACAACCGAATAGCGGCGATACTTGCAACCAGAAAGCTTGCGGCTTGTTTGGCGTCCACTTCCAGTGAAACGTCACCTTGCGCCTGAGCTTCCCGTACTTTCTGGGTCAGCGCCTTGAGCAAAAATTTACCGATTCCTTCGCGCAATTTCGTCAGTTCCGGATCCGAGTCTCCGAACTCACAGATTGAAACCACACCCAAACAGGACTGACGCGCCTCCCGCACGACGCGATTCATCATCGCGCGCAAGCCGTCGATGGCCTTGTGACCTTGATTCAGCGCGTCAAGATGCGCCTGACGTTCGGTATCGCCATATCGCTTTACTGCTGCGCAATAGAGTCCCCACTTGTCGCCAAATGTGTCGTACAAGCTTTGTCGACCGATCCGCATTGCGTCGACCAGCATGCCGGCTGAGGTGCCTGCATAGCCGTGCGAGCGAAAGACTTCGATTGCGGCATCCAGGACGTAGTCAATATCGAACTCTTTATTTCTAGCCATGATCGAACCCTTGGTTTCCAGCCAAGAAACCATTCTATCGATACTGGAACGAACAGTCAAATAAGGCGATGTTGATGAAGCCGTGACGCCACGCTTCAGCGGGATTTGCTCGCGTCGGTGCCGAGGAAGGGAAACGCGGGTGCGCGTTGAAAGTCCTTGGAAACTTCGCCGCCGAATGCGTTGCGCTGATCCTTGCCGAGGTCGAGACGTTTGACCGGTGCGCCGGCGGAGAAGTCGACCTTGTGGAGGTCGACCCAGAAGGTACTCGGAGTGACGGCCGATTCGAAGAAGTAAAGCATGCGCTTGTGATCGGCAACGGTGCGCCAGCGCGTGGACGATATATTCGGCTCGCCCGGCGTGGCGATCCCGAACGGCACCGATACGTTACGGATCAAGCTGAAAACGCTGGCAAGTGCAATGGCGGGGTCTTCACTCTTGGGGATAGCGTTGACGTAGAACGACGCGCGCGCGAACCGGTCAGCAGAGCGATTGGTGCCAGGCAGCCAGACGGTGCCGCCTATCTGCTTCCAATATTCGTTCAGTGCAAGCTGCTCGTCGAAGATCGGTGAGTTCGTCATGACCTGATACTGCCGACCATGATGGATGATCTGCTTGCCGGCGATGTACTCGACGATGGCGCTGTCGCCAGTCGCGTCTGACATCGCGAGGTGAAGTGTCGTCAGGCGCTGTTCTCCGGGGACGTTGTCAGTGACGATTGTGAACGGCTCTTTCTCGAGCGCAGCGACGGCTTCCGCGACGGTCGCAAAATTGTCCAGCACGTACTGCGCCCATGCGGCGATCGTGAGTCCCGGTTTCGAGTTTTTGTCGAAGGGGGGATATTGCGACTCGACGAGCCAGAGCAGCTCAGCGGCTAGCCCCTTTTCGTTCATCCCATCGGTGGTGGAGACGTCATAACCGGTCGCCACGACGCTACCGTATTTCGCGGTCCATTTGAGAGAGTTCGGACCGGATTCGCCGGTGCGCGCGATACCACGCGGCAGGATGTAGAGATTGGTGGCGACATCGAGTTTCCAGTCCATCGATCGGGCGGTGATAACGTCGTCGTTGTTGCCGAGATAGACTACGCGTGTGCAGGCTAGCGACCCGGCCGGGTCGACGAGGAGCGTCGCTGCTGCGGCGAGACAGGTCAGAACGGCGCAAACGGGGCGGCGCATGGCAACTCCTCACGCTGTGTTGGTGATTGCAGATTGCTCGACGCCGACGCGCGCGGCGAAGACGACTCGCGTTTGCCTGCTGCGCATTGAGTACTCGGCAATATCGCGTCGACAACGTTCGAGGAGAAGGAAGTATTCGATTTCCGTAATGCAGTTGTCAACTGGGCCGCTGAAGTCAAGTGTGAGATCGGGGCGCACGGCGGGTTGCATCTTCTCTGCTTGCGGTGCAATGTCGCCACGCTTTCAGCAACGACACTCGGGCGCCGAGTACTCCCGGTCCTTCACCTCTACTTTTACAAACTACAAACGGCTCGACCTTCGTGTTCCTCAACATCGTAAGTTTCAACGACGATGGCACAACCGTCAGATGTCCCACTTTGAACATCTGCTTCGCTGCGCGCCAACCTGTTCGGCAAAGGTCGTAACGCCGTCGCGCCCGCGCGCGACACGGTTTTCATATCGCGCGAACTCGCACCCACTGCCGACGTAGCGGTCAAGATCGTCGCCCGGCGAAGCTTGCACATCCGGCCGGCAGGACTGCAGTGACCACGACGATCACGCAGGCTGTCAGCAGCGGCCTGCCCGCGATGCCTCGCCTCATCGATTGGCCCTCCTGACACGAAACGCGCAAATTGTGGCACTCAACCGCCGGCGGTCCCGCACGTCTGCTGCACGTTGCCGACGGTATGCATCCCAATACGCGCGACGCTCGTATTTGGCTCGGAAGCTCGCATCGAGCGTCGCCGGGCATCACAAGCAACTGGCGCGCGCAGATCGTTCAATCGGATGCATCCGACAATGCTATATTTGGCCCGACATTCACACCGTGGCGCGACGCGCCCTCCACAACGCATGAGCGACACGCCGAGCGATTCCAGTGGCCTCGACCAGTCAACCCCTTCGCGGGATGCCGCTGTGGATGTCGCGCGCCGTGAGCATCTGAATCGGCTGATGGCTCGTGCAGCCGGCGGAGACCAGGCGGCTTTCGCGGAGTTATATCGGCTGAGCGCGTCGCGCGTGTTCGGGACGATCGTACGCATGCTTCACGATCACGGGGAAGCCGAGGATCTCCTCCAGGAGGTCTACACGATGGCGTGGCGACGCATCGATACGTTCGATCCGGCGCGCGGCGGCGCGATGACGTGGCTCATCACGCTGGCTCGCAACAGGACGATCGACCGTTTGCGGCAGCATCGCGACGCCCAGCTCGACGACGAACAGGTGCTGGAGCTTCCCGACGAGAATCCGACGCCCGCCGCGCTGGCGGAGGCAACGCAGGAGCGCCGACGTCTCGAGCGCTGCCTGTCACAACTCGATCCGCAGCAGTGCCGCGCGGTGCGCGAGGCCTTTTTCAGCGGTGCGACCTACAGCGAGCTGGCAGCGCGGCTGCGCGTGCCCCTCGGAACAATGAAGAGCTGGATCCGGCGCAGCCTGATGCAGCTGAAGATATGCCTGGAGCAATGAATACGCCGGCCGATCACGATCCCGAATTGCGCTGCGCAGAATACGCCCTCGGCGTGCTCGACGCGGACGCACGCCGCGCGCTGGAGCAGTCCGCCGCTCGCGACCCGGCGTTGCAAGCCACGCTCGAGCGGTGGCAGCGCCGCTTCGCCCCGCTCGCGGACGACATCACGCCCGTCGACCCGCCCGCGCGAATCTGGACGCGAATTCAGCACGACCTTGGCTTCGCCGCGGCGCCGCTCGCTCGGGGCGCCGCGCCGGCCGGCGGGTGGTGGAACAGCGTGCGGCTTTGGCGCTGGGTCGGCATTGGAGCGAGCGCGGCGGCGCTTGGCCTGCTCGCGGTCAACGTGATCCGGGTGGACGAAGCACCGCCCCGCCCGACTGCCGAGGGCAGCAAGTACATGGCCGCTACGCTGGCACGCCCGGATGGCGTCGCGCAATGGACCGCCACGGTCGACCTGCGGCGCGCGCGGATGGTCGTGGTGCCCGCCAACACGCCGCCCGTTGCCGCGGATCGCTCCACCGAACTGTGGCTGATTCCGCCGAATGCGAAGCCGATCTCGCTCGGCGTATTCGCGTCGAATGCGCCGACTTCGATGCCGTTGCCGCAAGCGATCATCGCGCAACTCGATCCGCGGGCGGTGCTGGCAGTGTCGCTCGAGCCTCGCGGCGGCGCGCCGCACGGTCAACCTACCGGCCCGGTACTCGCGAGCGGCGCAATGCACGCCGCTTGACGGTCGGGACGCGCGCCGCGGACAAACCCTTCGCGCCGTCCCACCCAGTTCGTGCCTTCGCCATTTCGCGAAAAAGGCAGAAATCGGTCATACCACACAAGTCGACGCTCCCGCCTCGCCGCGGAAGGATGGATCCGTGAGCGTTGCGAGAAACAGTGTCTCGTGCAAAGCGCGAGAGGGGACTCGCATGTTCAATGAAGTTCGGCCGTGACGGGACTTCACTTCGACACAATCTATTTTTTTCCGCAGGCGGTCATTCCTTGCGCGTATCTTGGCGGATACGCTTGTCTTCGCAGCGACATCGCGCAGACCATTCGTCCGCTTTGGAGGCGCAACTGTGAGTGTCTCTTCCTGATCGGCGGCCGCTTTTCGACCCATACGTTCGTTTAGGGCGCCTCACCCCAGGGGTCGTAAGAGTAGCTTTCATCGATTGGTACGAAGTCAATACCTTTCAACGCGCAGCGCTCCACCTCGGCCTTAAAGTCACGATTGCAAACCAGCTCCATTGTTTCGGTGCACCTGAACAAAACAGCGGAACAATCTTCACGCGGAACAAACTGCTTTATCCAGCTGTACATTGGAGTTCCCGGGTATAGATTATTTTCAGCGATCTCCTTTGTTTCCAAATCGCGGTCTTCCAAATACTCTGACTTTTGGCGATCAAGCAGTGATTCGTGATCGCCCGGTAAAAATATGGAGTAAACTTTTTGGCTGACAGGCTTCGCGTCCCTGACAATGTTTATGGGAATTGCGCGATAACGAACCCCCATTCTGTCACATACACCCAGAAACTCCTTCGACACATAATTCGTTTGCGCGCCGTAGAAGTCAAAATCAATCTGGACCGACGGATCAGACAACGTGAAAACATAGTCGTGCTTTACTTCGATGCCAAATGGATCGGCCACATACATAGGCCATTCCCATTCTCCGCGATTCAATTCACCGGACAGATACGGCGGGCAACCTGCCTCTCCGGCGCGATATTTAACGACGTAGAAACGTGCATTCATTAAAGTAACCTTCCCGTTATTGCATCAATCGCATATTTACCGGACTCCAAGCCCTCGCGCGCCATATTTTGAATGCGCCCTACACCAAGCGCAAGTTGCGTATCGCTGAGACGGCCGGCAAGGAATTGTTGGTTCAACTTCTTTAGCTCGGTTTCAATGGCCGCAGTGTACTGGCCATGGTTCGACCAGTGTCCGGGTAGCTCGAGCGTTTGCGCTAGCTTCGAGCTACCGGGCAGGAATATGCCATTGGACGCGCCATCACCATCGAAACCCATACCGCGCAACCGATTGAACATGGCTGCATAGTCGGGATGCTTCATGAGCTCTTCGGGAATCAAGTGATGGTTCGCCATACCATCACCAGAACGCGCGCCCATATTGTTCCCGAGCTTCGTCGAGCACCACCCCATCGGATCGACCAGGGTCAACGGGTTCGCGGCATATGCGTACAGATTTTCGCCGCCCAGCAGCCCGATCGGATCATGATTGATGAACCGCCCAACATCCGGATCGTAGTACCGGAACGTGTTGTAGTGAAGTCCGGTGCTGTCATCGGCATATTGTCCGGCATAGCGCAGGGGCTGGTCGGTCCGGGCCGTAGTCGATTGCCGACTCCCCGGCTCGACCTTGCCCCAGGCCGAATATTGCCCGGCCCATGTCAACCCGCCCGACTCGTCGGTCATTTCCAGCGGCGCCCCCACTAGGTCGGTATGGAAGTGGTAGATCCGGGAAGTCCGCTTCGCGGTGTCGATCGCTGCGGCCGCAAGTGCCTCCGCCAGCACCGCGTCGACGCGCGCGGCGGGCGAGTACGGCTCGCCAGGGCTGTACACATAGCTGCTCACCCCGGTTTCGCGGACCTCCTGCGCAAGTCTCAGCCCCTCCCATACGAACCGCTTCGTCTCGGTGCGCTGCTTCACGCCGCGGATGTCGAAAAACGTATCGGACTTCGCGATGCGCCGACCGAGAGGATCGTAAGCGAAGCGCGATTCCACAACGCCGCGCGCGTCCTGCGTGCGCACCGCGATCAACCGATCCTGCCCGTCGTACGTAAAGCGCTGCGTCCGGTTCGCGCCCCGCATCTTGGCCACCAGATTGCCGAATGCATCGTATTCGAACCGCAGATCCTGCCACATTCGCAGACGGTTGCCTTCGACATATCCGCGGCTTCTGCGCTGCACATCGTCGAGCATGTTACCGGCGGCATCCCACGCGAACTCCTCTAGCTGTCGGTCCAACATGTTCACGCGTCGAGTCAGCCGTCCAGCCGGGTCGTAGTTGTACTGCGTGCTGCCGCGCAGGTTGTCACTCGTTTCGATCAGTTCGCCGGCGGCATCGTACCCGTAGCTACGCCACAAATGGCCGCGCCCGCGGCCCAGCGCCTCGGGCTGGAAACCGGCGGACTGCCAGACCTTTCGGCCAAGCGGGTCATACGCAGAACGCTGAATCAGCCGCCCTTGCGTACGTGTCAGCTCGCGATGCAGGTCGTCGCGCTCGAAGTCGCTGACTATCTGATCGCCGCAACGGATTTGATGCACGTGGCCTGAGCCGTAGCGCAGCATCTGCAGCGTCTGCTCGTGCGGCAATTCGAGCGTCATCACGTTGTCCAGGTCGTCCAGCGTGTACTGAACGGTTCCGTTTGCACCATGCTCGGCAACAAGGCGGCCGGCCTTGTCGTACTCAAACTCAACGGTATCCGGCGTAATGCCGAGTGCGACGCCCATGGTCGTCGGGGTGCGCTCCACCTTCAGCAGCCGATCTCCCTTGTCACGCTCGTAGCGGGTCACTTCGGTCGGCGTGTGCTGGACCTTCAGATTCCCCATCCGATCACGCTCGAATCGGACGGTGCGGATCGGTCGATTCGAGGTTGTACCGCTGTCCGGCGCGCCGACGATGTCCAGCGCGACCAGTTCTCCGGCTTCGCCGTACCCGAACCGCCGTTCGACGCCATCGGGACGTGTTTCGGTCGCAAGTCGACCGCCGGCGCTATACGTGAAGGCGTAGCGCGCGTGTCCCTGCTGTAGCTCCCGAAGCCGCCCCTCGGGATCGTAACGGAAGCGGGTCCGTCGGCCAGCCGGATCAATTGCCTCGACAAGCTGCCCCCGTGCATTGCGCAGCGATTGTTGAATCCGGCCACCGAGTCCGACGTGTTGCACGACGAGCCCGGCCGCATCGTATTCGAAAGTTTCCGTACTGCCGTCGGGATAGGTGATCCGACGGGGCTCACCGGTTGGACGCACGTCATACGAGATGCGCTGCCCGAGCGCGTTCTCGCGTGCGAGCGGAAGGCCGAACGCATCGAAGAACGTACGCGTTGTTTTGCCCGAGCAGTCCGTGTAGCCGACCAGCTCGCCAAGGCGGTTCCACTCCAGCGTTTTGCGGCCACCCCGTGCATCGACGTGCACCGTCGGCAGCGCGGTCAATCCTTTGGGATATTCGTAACGATTCTCACGGCCCAGCGGGTCCTGAGTCGACAGCAGCCGACCTTGCGGATCGTATTCGGCACGCCAGGCGCCCCCATCAGCCCCGATGATCTCCACGGGCCGCATGCTGTTGCCGTCATAGCGGGTACGCGTCGTGCGCCCGAGCGGATCGGTTTCCGCGACGATCCGGCCGGCGTCGTCGTATTCGAACTGGACCGTCCGCTCGCCCGGCAGCATGAGCATCGTCGGCATACCCGCATCGTTGTACTTGACCCGATAGAAGCCACCGTCGAGGTCGGTGTACTCGATGATCTGAAACGCAGCGTCGAAACGCCAATGCGTGGTACGGCCGTCGGCAAGCCGAACGCGAGTTTGCCGACCGTTGACGTCGTACTCGAAGGTCCAGTGTTCACCCTCGCTGGTGTTCGTCTCGACGACGCGCTGCTGTCCTTCGATCATTGACCACACGTAGCTCGACGTGAAGCCCAGCGCATTGGAATGACTCGTCATCAGGCCGTCGGCATACCTGAATCGGCGCACGATTGCTCCGTTTGCATCCGTCACAGAGGCTAGTTGGCCGTTTTGGTCGTACCCGTAGGTGACAGCAACCCGGCGCTCGTCACCGTGAACGAGTGTGACCACGCCAAGGCGGCCGTGCTCCGGTTCATAATCGAGCGCAGCCTGCAGGCCGCCGCACGTCTGGATTTCGGTGACGCGGCCACGGCTGTCTCGCTCGAACTGGTACCACTGCCCTGCCTGATCCTCGATGCGGCGCACCCAGGCGATGCGGCTGGAATCCGGATCGTATCGGCCGAAGTCGAAATATGTCTCGCCGACGTCGCGCAGGATGTAGCGGCCGTCGGGTGCGCAGACCAAGTAGAGCTGGTCAGCCTCGCTGAATGCCGCCTGCCCCGCACGCAGCAATGGAAATCCGCTTTCTCGCCCCTGAGCGTCGGTGTACCAGAGGCGTCCGTCTCGCGCCTGGAGTCGAAGCTCCCACGGCAGGACCCAGCCGCGGCCGAGCGAGCCCACGTAGTCGAGGCTGCTCGAATAGAATCGCTTAATCGCGACCGGCATCGGGCTTGGGATCACGTAGTCGGTTTCTGATTCGGCCAACAGAATCTTACGCCCGGTCGTGACGTCGACCGGGTTGCCGAACATCCCGCCGATCGCCTTGTTGATCGCGGGACCGGCTACGTAGCGCCCCACTGCTTCGCCCAACACATAACCGCCGATGAATTTGGCTGCGCACGGTAGCACTGCCCGCGACAGGCCGCCGGCCTGCCTCAGCAGTCCGCCTAGGCCGCCTACCAGCCCTGCCAGAGCAAACGCCCAATCCGTTGCGGTCCGAAGCCACGGCGGCACCTCATCGGCGACGGGGAGATACGTCTGCGTGCCGCCGTGGAAGAATGTGTCGTGCGAGCCGTCGCCGATCGTGGCGCCGCAAGTGGTTTTGTCGTCCTTGCGTGCGGCGGGCCGACCGTTGATGAAGATGTTCGTCGAGCCCTGCGCGACCAGAGGTATGGGATTGTGCTTGGTGCATGCCACGCCGCTTAGCGTTGCATAGGCGGCCGGCTTCCCGTTCACATAGACGTCCGACGAGCCAGTGACGATGTTGCCGGACGGCGAGCTGAACATCCGGCCAACCGCCTCTCCTAATGAAAGCAGCACCTGCGCGCCGATCCCAGCCGCCATGCCGGCGAGCAGCGCGACACCGAAACCGCATGTGAACGTAGCGAATGCGACGGCGGCGATGAGCGCGATTCCCAGGACAGCGCCGACGAGAAAGCCCGTGAGCGCACTGGTGTGCTCGATCGGGTCAGTGACGCGTGCGGCTTCGTACATTCTTCGGCCCTTTCTAGTTGTTATGCTGTTTCCGGCTCGGCTGGCAGGTAACCCTCGAGCCAATTCCGCCAGAGGGCATCGAACGATTCGCCGAAGCTCTTCGCACTCGATGCCGTGAAAATCAGTACACGACCGGGCGCCACGATAAACGCCGCTTGCCGTTGAAAGACCATCTTTGCGCCATTACGGTACGCCGTGTCAATGCGCTCACCGGGCATGGCGTCCACCTCTGGCCCAAGACGTTCGGCTTGGCGTGAGATCAGCCGATGGCCTTGCAAACGCGACTTGAGCATCGCCAGCTGGCGGTCGATGTAGGGTGCCAGGGTTTCGCCGTCCTTGAGCCAGTCACGCGCGATGCTGAGGTTCGGCTGCGTCGCGAGGTCGGTGGGAACGAATAGATTGGTCGTACGATCCTCGAAGCCATCCGGCAGGACTATGCTGCCTTCGTGAATCCGGATGCGGTTGTCGGAATCGTTCATGCGGAAGATCTCGTGAAACGTGGAAGTCGGAAGATGTCAGGGTCCGTCGGTATGCCTCGGCAACGCTCTCTGCTCGGCAGCGCACCGACGGCGTCCCGGCTGAAACGCAAGTTCAATCGGTCTGGCCCGCGGGTGTCACGACTTTTTCGCCGCGCGCACGCATGGCCATTCGTTGCGCCTTCGGATCGATCGGCGGCCACGGCGCGCCAGCCGCGACGATCCTGCGGCGGATTGCTTCGACGCGCGCACGCGCCGGGGAATCGGGCGCCGTGTGCTTTTCCATCGTGTTCTGCAGTACCCAGCCGTACGAAACGCCCAGCTGGTTGGCCACCTTCGGGTCAGCGCCGTGCGCGAGCAGATAATCGACTGCATCCCACTGTTGGAGCGACGTCGCATCGAAGATGGCTGTCGCGCCGAGTGAGTCGCGAAGGTTCACGTTCGCCTTGTGTTCGACCAACAGCTTCAGTTGTGGCAGGAGTTTGTTTTCCGCGACTTCGAAAATCATCGGCGTATCGCCGCTAGGCCGCCAGTTGGGATCGAGACCACCGTCCAGCAGCACGCGAAGCAAGTTCGGCGTGTCGGCGTGCAGCGCGGCATAGACGACCGTCCCACCGCTAGCGCCGACCGGCGCCTTGGGATCTGCGCCGTTCTTGAGAAGCGTCGCAATAATCTGGTAGCGCGGGTTTGCAGCATCGTTCTTGACCGGGACGATCTCCTGCACGGCATACGACAAAAGAGTCGTATTCTTCGCGCCCGGGGCATTCAGGTCGGTCTTCGGCGCGAGCTGCTGAACGCGGGCAAGATCGCCGTCATGAATGGCCTGAGCCAACGTGAGCTGCTGCCCCGAAAAGAAGTCTTCCGGTGCGTATCGTTTGAAGCCAGCCATGTTCGTCCCTTGCGCTTGAGTGGGCCACCAGAGCGGCGAGGTCACTCCAATGAGTGCCGCAACCGTGCCGGCAGTTATCGCTTTCTTGAATTGCATATCAGTGTGAGGAATTCAGTTGTGAAACCAGATCCAGCTCGTCCTTCGCGACTTGCTGGTTCATCCCGGTCGTCACGTCTCCCATCATGTGGCGCCCAACAGTGGTGATGCTCTGGCCATCGAGCGTAACCGGGGTGCCCACCGCTTTGGGCATGAGTTGAGCAGTACCATCACTGATCGGCCCGAGCCGACCTTCCTGGAGCCCGGTCAATATGTCACCGTCGACGCGATAGGCCGTAATGTTGGTCGGTTGAACCGTCCCGCCGTACTGCGCGACCGTTTCGGGATTGAGGCCGGCCGCATTGAACGTAACGGCCGAACCACCGCTCGCCTCCGCTGCGGCAGAAGCCATCCCGCCGCCTAACGAGTGTCCGGTGAAATCGACGCCTGACGCCGCGCCCGACTGTTCGAGGCGACTACCGATGGTCACGGCTTTCCGGTAGTACGGAGATTCATCGCCGAGTCCTTGCGCCATGTTGTTGCTCATATCGTCGCCCCACGGCGCGAGGCTCTGTGTGCCCTTGAACGCGATGGTTGGCTTCATGCTGTCGCCGAAAACCTTCGGGTCGGGCACATACATTTGCGAACCGAAGTTGCTGCCGTCGATATGGAAGTTGTCGGGCTTGAGGCCGAACGCCTTCAGCGCCTCCGGATCGTTGGTGGCCACCTTCCATCCCGTGGGTGGCGGATCGTTCGGGTGGTAGACGTGATCGGCGAGCTTCGCCATTTGCTGCGCCTTGAGCGAGCTCGCGTATTTCGCCGCTGCCGCACGTGTCGCCGGATCGGAACTCGCGAGTCCTTCGGCGATCATTGCCTGCGCAGCGGCCCACTGCAGCGCAAGCGCCTGTTCGGGGGCCTGGGCACTGCCCTGGTTCAGGTGGATGACCGGTGCGTCGAGATAGATACCGTTCGCGTTCATGAGGATCGTCGACGGTCCGTGCGCCAGCTTTATGCCGTCCGGCGTCATCGTCACGATGCTTTCGCCGACACGAAACTCCATGCCGTCGCTGGCCTGGTGACTCTGCATCCCGGGGCCAGCCTTGCTCGCGATCGCCTTCGTGTTGATCACGTTCGCGGTGGTGTCGCGCGTCAGCGCGATGGTTTCGGTCAGCCCGCCCTGCGCGATCTGCTTGGTTTCGCTGCCCTTGAGCAATGAAACAGTGCGTGCGCCCGCTTCCACAGTATGCGTTTCGGAATCCTTGATCACGGTCTTCATATCCTTCTGAGCATGCAGAAAGACTTCCTGAGCACCGTTCACGTCGGAAAACCGCAACTCGTTCGAGCCCTGCCCTTTGTGCGTCTGGCTCTTGATCCCCATCGTCTGGCCAGCCGCACCGTGGTAAGGATTGCCTTGCTCACCGTTGAACACACGCCCCACAATCACCGGGTTATCAGGATCGCCCTGATTGAACGAGACCAGAACTTCCTGCCCGATCCGCGGAATCGCAGCTGCACCCCACCCCGCACCCGCCCATGGCTGGGACACACGAATCCACATCGAGTCAGACCCATCCATCTGCCCGCGACGATCCCACAGGAAGTGCAGCTTCACGCAACTGCCGTTCGTATGGATTTGCTCGCCTATCGGACCGACTACAATCGCCGACTGAGTTCCATGGATGACCGGCTTCGGCGTGTTACGCGGCGCGCGGTACGGAATTTTTTTCGGCAGAAGCGCGAACGAGTTGCGGTACGGCATCTTCGCGGCATGTTGCGTGTAGTCGTTCACCGCTTCGTGCCGCACATGCAGGATCGCGTATTCCTGATTGTTTGCCATCACGGGATGATTGGCTACCGTCACACTGCCGGCGGTGGTCATTCTCCATGCATAGCCGCCACCGGTATATCGATGCGCCTGAGCTTCCTCGGCCTGCATCGCGATGCGCGCGTAGCGATTGCCGTCGTCACCGTGGTCATACAGCGACTGGTGCTCGAAACGCTCCGTTGCATCGAGCCGCGCGTGTCGCAACGTCTGCGGCTCAGCCTGTACGAGCATCAGGGGGGACGACGGGTTCTGATGATTGAAATCCTGGAACGTGACCTTGCCGACGCCGAAACGCCGGCCTTCGTGCAGTTGATCGATTCCATTGAACTCGCTGGCTTCACTGTCCGCATACGGCACAGTTGTCAGGCCGTCGATTGGGCGAAACACGAAGTTGGTATCGCCGATCACGAGAATGTGTTTGTCCTTCTCGTAGCGGTGCGTCCAGATCAGCCCTTCCTGCTCCATCAATCGCGCGCAAAAATTGTAATACGACTCCTGGTACATCACGATGTACTCGAGGGGTTTCTGGGCGGTCCGGATGTCGAACTCGAAGTCGGTGAACCCGTGATCCTGGAAAATCTCGCCGAGGATTTCACGCGAAGTCTTGTTCTGGAAAATTCGACAATCGGTCGAGCGCGTCAGGAACCAGAACCAGGGCACCACGGTCATGTGGTACTGCGTTACGCGCCCCGGATTGCCGGCGCGATCGAAGGACGCGACATACCCGTCGAAATAGCGGTTATTTTCGGCACCTCCGGACATTACGATGCGTTCGAGTGTCGATTGCCGCGCATCGTGATCGAGCCGCAGCTTGATTGGCTGGCCGATCAGATGATCCGGCGTGAGATCATGCTGATGCGACAGCAAATCGAGATGAATTTCCGGCAGGCGATTGACGTATTCGTCGATGACCGCAGCACCGACCAATAAAACGTCGGGCCCGAGCGGAGATTCGATCGTCACATACCGGTTCAGTTGCGTGAGACGAGCGACGCCGCCCGTTGCATTGTTGAGCGCATCCGCAATCGCAGCGGGCGTCTTGTTCATCAGCGAGAAACCGGTCTGCGCCAATTGCACCGCGCGCTGTACGGTGTCGAGATGGCCGGCGACGCCAGCAAGCGGGCCGATTTGACCGGCCACTGTGGACGCAATTGGACCGGCAAGGCCGCCGAGCGCACTCAGTGAGCCCAACGAATTCCCTCCGAATCCGCTCGGAATACCGCCATTCGGGGCGAAACTCATTCTTGTTCCTTTCTTCTCGTCTCAGGTTCTGCCCCGGCAGACCGCCAATCCGAGGCCCCGATACTCTAGGACAAATTCCGACACGGCGAAAGATGCTCGAAAGCACCTTTCAATTATTTTTCACCGAAAGCGCAATCTATTTATCAGGCGAGGGGCTGGGCGCCTGGGCACGGCTCACCGCACCGCAGGGTTGCGCCCGTAATGGCCGACAGCAGCACTATCTGTACGAAGCCGGTGATCGGCACGTGGCAGGCAAAGATCCGGTCCATTACCCTGCCCAGCCCGTCGAGGCTGAACTGGGCGAATCTTTGCTCGTCGACCGTGATTCGTATCTCGAGCCCCTGTACAAATGCAGAAGCAGGCTTCCCGGGCATCCAGCGGCGAACCCGCTTGGTCGACAAGGAGACCAGCGCGTCGAAGCGGCGCCCAGCGTCGGGAGCGGACATCGCGAAACGCGTGCACAAGCGCTTGAACTGCGCGAGTCCGTCGTTGTTGAGCCGTATCGCCTGCGGGACCAGCCAAGACAGTAGATCCCACAGCTCTCCGTGACGAAAGGTCGGCGTTCGGCTCGGGCTCGGCGGCTGTGGTGTGGGCTTGCATTGTCGACGATTCAGATTTCGTTGTCGAACGGCTGATTCTGGCCGAACTCAGCCGGTCGCCGCTCTCCGACACGCGACCGGCGACTTCCCCAACCCGAATCGGTCTTTGGTTCTGGTCAACGGCGGACATTCGAATTGGGCTTCCCAAACCCGATGACCCGATGATTTGACAGGGCCGTCAGTGCGGGGGCGGTTTCGAAGTAATGATTGACACGCAAGGGCGAGACTTCGAATACCGATTGTTATTGATAGAGCTCTGTTACCAGAAAGAAGTGATGACCATACGAGCGTGCAGAAAATTCTGCCCCTTCGCGTCCCTGCTTCGTAGCTCGCTCGAGAGGCTTGTCCGCTTCGTCATAGACCAGGGTATAGAAGATGTTCGCTCCGGTCGCCCCCCCCGTGCCTCCCCAACTCCACTCGCCATATCTTGGTGACGGTCCTGGGAGATTGCGTGCAAGGTCCGAATAGTGAGCACGCATCACTTGAAATCGGATCCAGTCTGGATTGATCCCAAATTGACGGGCGGCCATAAGCAGTCCGATGGCCATCAACGGTGCGGTGAACACCGAGAACAACCTTCTCCATCGGCGAGCCAAAAGGATGGCGATGAATCCCCCGACGAAGATGCTTATCGCGACTAGAACAGGAATCGCCATCAAGGGAACAAGCAGAATCCATAGACCAAACAACCGATCAAGCTGGTCACTAAAATAAATAATCGCAGCGGCGCCCAGCCAAACATAGAAGTGGCTTGCAGCAAACCATTCTCTTCCATGCGCACGGGATCGGTTTTTTTCAACGGTCGTCTGCTTCATTGACAAATGTGACGCTAACCGGCAGGTATGATGTAACGTAGCCAATCCGGGCCGCTACGCGCGATTGTCGACGATTCGTGGGTCAGTGTCCAACGTCCCTTCCTGGCCGACGTCTGCCTTTCGGCGAGCGGCGGCACGCGACCCATCGGTGGCGTTCAGCTCCCTCCAAAGCAGACGTTGAAATTAGTAGGGTTCACCGTTCTTGTGCTGGAAACCCCACTGGCCGTTTGAACCCATCACAGCAACGAGATCGTCCGTTGCATAGCTTACTGCGTCGCCAGATACCCTGCTGCCGACCTCGATGATCGTGGCATCGGCTGCCGAGTTGTTTTGTAGATGGTGCGCCATGCCATTCGCGCGAAACCCGGCGCACATTCCAGGTCGCATGAGGTAGCTTTCGTCACCGACGTAGAGGGTGACCTCGCCGCTGAGGACATACACCCACTCATCCTGTTTCGAGTGCCGATGGTGTAGAGCAGACACCGCGCCGGGGCTCAATGTCGTCAAGTTCACACCAAACTGCTCCAAACCGAAAGGATCGCCAAGAGGTTTCTTCTCCCGTCCTGGAGTTGACCCTGTAATCCCGGACACAGCGTCACACTAAGGTTGCTGAATCCATTGAGCGCCGGAACTCGCGAGGCGAGCGGTACTTCAGCGCGCTATGGGGATGCTTCTCGTTGTAATGCTCGAACGCGATGGCCAAGTTGCGTGCAGCAGTCGCTGCGTCCGGCTTTGGCATGAAGGCAACGTAGTCGCGCTTCATTGTCTTCACGAAGCTCTCGGCCATCCCGTTACTTTGCGGGCTGCACACCGGCGTGGTCAATGGCTTCAGGCCGATGGCCGCTGCAAACCGGCGTGTATCGTCGGCCGTATAGCCCGAACCGTTGTCACTCAGCCACTCGATTTCGGACGGTGTATGCAGCTCGTTGCCAAACCGATTTTCCACTGCTGCCAGCATGACGTCGCGCACGATGTCGCCGCTGTGACCTGCCGTCGTAGCCGCCCAGCTCATCGCTTCGCGGTCGCAGCAGTCAAGCGCGAATGTCACTCGAAGCGGCTCGCCGTTGTCGCAGCGGAACTCGAAGCCGTCCGAGCACCATCGCTGATTGCTGCGCGCGACGGCCACCTTGCCATCGTGCCGACGTTGCGGCCGAGGCGGGGCTGGACGCCGTTGCATCAGCAGACCGTGAGTGCGCATGATGCGATAGATGCGCTTCGCATTGAACGGCACCTGTCCGGCAGCAATGCGTTCATTGCGCAGCGAGCCCCACACCCGGCGATAGCCATAGCTGGGCAAATCGCCGACGACTCGGCGGATTTCCTCGACCACGCTCGCATCGTCCGTCTGCCGCGATTGACGGCCATCGCGCCACGTCACCGGACGCGACAGTCGTGCCGATACGTTCGAGCGCGACACGCCGAGAACTTCACAAACCAGTTTCACTGGTCGTCCTCCGGCAGCGAGGGCGAGTGCGCTATCCATTTTTTTGCTCGGCCATACTCGACTGCTTCGCGGAGAATCTCGTTCTCCATGGTCTTCTTGCCGAGCATCCGCTGCAGCTCACGAATCTGCTTGAGGGCATCGGCCAGCTCTGATGCAGGGACCACTTCCTCTCCAGCCTTGACCGCCGACAGACTCCCGTCCTGGTACAGCTTGCGCCAGTGGAACAGCTGGTTCGGGTTCACGCCGTGCTGGCGCGCAACCATCGAAACCGACTTCCCCGGTTCGAAACTCTCGCGAACCATCGCCAGCTTCTGCTCCGCCGTCCAGCGCCGCCGACGCTCCGGGCCCGTCAACACTTCCATCACTTCCTGCCTGGTGTTAGTCAAAAACACAGTCTTATGCCTACCCGCTAGTTTAAGTGAGAGGCTATGTCCGGTGTTTCAGGGGGCTGCTCCACGTCCCGTCATGCGCGAGGCAAACGGCTCAGGGTAGTTTGAAGGTTTCGTACGGGGTGCTGCATCGGCGGCGACCATGCAAGCTTGGGGCTGATCCATTTGCAATTCTCACTCCGTCAAAATAGGCAAAAGAGATTGTGGAAATGCATGACGGAGACGTCAATCTTGATTCGAACAATCAACCTATCTTCGATTGGTCGTGAACCCCAGTTGCTTTAGGCGCTTTTTTGCTGCGATTGTCAACGATGCTGGCATAGGGCCCAGTGTCCCTTCCTGGCCAAACTCGCTCGCCCCAGGCGGCGCGCCCCCAACCCGCACAGTCTGTCCCGAAGAAAGGTTCCCCGTCAGTTTATATTTCAGGAGCGCGCCGACGCCGGCGCTCAAACGAGCGCCGACGGATCCGTAGCGGTCGATTTTCCAAACACCTTGAAGTGACCACCGAAGTGACTCATGGGAGAGCGTCAGTCATGCAACCCGAACACGCTTCAAACCCCGCAACGCCCCACCACGCATCTACCGGCAGCGGCGCGCCCGCGCCGATTCCATCGATCGTACCGGCGCAAACCGCGCTGATCGTGATGCACTACCAGACCGACATTCTCGGTCTATTTCCGTCGGTCGCTCCCACCCTGCTCGCCAACACGCGCAAGCTGTGCGATGCAGCGCGGACCGGTGGCGTCCAGGTCTACTTCGCGAATTTGCACTTCAGCCCCGGCTACCCCGAAGTCAGCCCGCGCAACAAGAACGGCCAGGGCATCAAGCAGCTCGGCCTGTTCGTCAACGACGGCCCGTGCCCGGAGCTCGGCCGGCTGGATCACGAGCCGCTGATCGCCGCCCATCGCGCGAGCGTGTTCTGTCGCACCGACCTGCAGCCGCGGCTCGTCGCGAAGGGTATCGATACGCTGATCCTGGTCGGGATCGCATCGACCGGCGTCGTGCTGTCATCCGTCGCGCATGCGAGCGACGCGGATTTCCGGTTGTTTACGGTAAAGGACTGCTGCTACGACCCCGACCAAGTGGTGCACGAACATCTGTTCGCGACGGCGTTCGAGACCCGCACGACGGTGCTGTCGCTCGCCGATGCGTTGCAGCTGCTCGCATAGAAACGGGCAACGCCGACACACCGCGGCCGGCCGGTCCCCATCCGGCCGGTGCATTCTCCGACACTGCGCGCGCAACGTCGCGCGTTACTTCGCGATGAACACGCCCGTCGTCGGACAGGTGCCTTGCGTATTGCCGTCCGTCACGAGCGACGCCGCACTGGGGAACTGCGCGGTCGCGTTCGTCTTAACCGCGATCCACGCTTCGGTGAAGTAGCTGACGCCGTTCGTCTTCGTACACTTCAGCGACACCGCGCTGCGCGTACTGCTGCCGAACGCGCCTTCGAACGCGGACAGCAGCTGGTTGCGCGTCACCGTCTTGCCCGCATTCGCCTGCAGGAACGCATTGAACGACGTGTTGCCGAGCCGGCTGATCATCCCGGTCGCGTCGTTCCAGTACGCATCCGGCGACGCCGAATTCGAGCAGGTGCCGTGCTTGAACCACTCGTGCTTGTCGAGACACGACGCGACGCCGGGCATATATGTCGACAGCGTGCTGCGCGTCGAGCTGCTGACCGGATAGGCGTCCATGCTGCACCACTGATGCGCGTTGTCGAGATCGACGTCGCTTTGCGGCACGCCGCAATAGAACGGCTGGTTGCCATCGTAACGGTTCGGCCACAGGCCGTGCAACGACAGGCTCGTCGCCGCATACGTGCCGGCAAGGTTCGTACACTCCGGCGTGTCGTGCGATGCGCAAAAGCCGGGCTCCCACGAGGCAGCGAGCAACAAATAGTCGTAGCCGGTCTGCGCAACGGCGTGCAGCGAGGCGGATGCGACGGCGATTACGGCCGCGGCGCGGGCGAGCGTCTTGAGCATGGCGTTTCCTCGGAAAAGGCTTGCGGTCACGGGATGCGCCGCAAGATTATCGAATATCTGCCCACGATTGTTGCCGACGCAACGTGGCACGAATATGAAGGCTTACGGGCAATTTTCCGCAGCGCGGCATTCGTCATCGCCGCGCGCCGGCACGCAACAGCGACGCCGCGATGTCGCGCCGGGCCGCCGTCCGGGGCCGCGCGATCATTTCGACGACGCCCCTTCCGATCCACCGGGCGACAGCGCCGCGCTGTCCTGCTCGCGCCACGCGCGGCGCGACGCCACGATAGCCCGCACGGCCGAGCGCGCCACCTTCCACCACGCAAACGGCCGCGGATCGGCCAGCATGCTGAGCGCGCGCGCATAGTCCAGCGTGAGCCCGGGCGTCCACGCCATCGTCACCGCACGCTTGCGGATCTGCGCGGCGACCCACAACTCGGGCGAGAGCAGCAGCCGCACGAACGCGCCCCAGCCGGCCCGTTCGCCCTTGAGTCGCCATACCGCGCCGTCGAGCGCGGCTTCGAGCGCATTCGAGACGGTGCTCGAGCAGTTGCGGTGCGTGAGGTTGTACGTGACGTTCTGCCGATATGACGCCCAGAATGCCGCGAGCTTCGCCGGATCGTAGTTGCGAATCCGCACGCGCACGGTGGACGGGCACCACGTGCTCGACTCGGTCTCGTAGTCGGGCTGAAACAGGCCCGGCACGTCGTTTTCGCGCGTCGCGCGCAGGATCCGCGTAAATTCGTCCGGAGAACGATCGATCTCGACGGCCGGGTACAGGCTGATGTATATGCCCTCCGGTGACTCCAGCGCCGCGTGGCCGGTGGAAATCACGCCGTTGATGTCCACCGCCGCGATGTAACGGTCGATCACCGGATAGCGTTGCGCTTCGGCCTTCGACGTGCCGGTCGGCGTCCACACGTGCACGGTCAGCGCACGCTCATGGTCGGCCGGCGGGCCGTCCCATTCCGACTGCGTGAAGCGCGGGACGTCGGGCATCGCGTCGATGTCGGGCACGATCGACGGTGCCGGCGACGTGACCAACGCCGGATTGCGCGTCAGCCGCCGCACGCGCGCCGCCAGGCTGAGCATGTGCATCCCGCCGAACGTCAGCAGCAGGCCAAGGCAGTACGGCACGGTCCCCGCATAGTGGGTCGGATACGGCTGATAGAAGAAGATCGCGAGCAGGATCTCGACGACGCCCCACGCGAATGCGACGTTCCAGCGGCGGTAACGCACCATCCACGCAGACGTGCACTGCAGCAACCCGTCGACGAAGAACAGCGTGCCGAAGATCATCGACAGCAGGAAGTGGCCGTGATGATGGCCCGCGAACACGAGCGCGGCGGCAACCACGGCCGCGACGCCCTTCACGTAACGCAGGACGCGCTGGCCGCCGACGCCGCTGCCGGCCACCGCGAGCGTCGCGAGGCCCTCGATCAGGAACAGCCACGCGAACAGTTCGATCGGAAAATGCAGCGCACCGTCGAGCGCATCGACGAAGATGCCGACGCCCGCGGCGATCCACAGCCAGCCGAGCACGGTCAGCCCGCGCCAGCGCGTTCGCAGATATTCGATGCCCAGCAACAGCAAGACCAGTCTTACCATGGCGCCCTCGTATCGTTTTCGGGATACGCGCTGGCCACGCGTCTCCTGTCGTGCCGACTGCGCATCGTGCGATGCGAAAGCCGGAAGGCGGGAATGCCGGCCGGCGCGTCATGCCTTCACATCGGCAATGGCGGCCGGCGCACGCCGCGTTCGCCGAATAATAAGATACGGTGGAGCCGGTTGAAAGCTCGGCGAAAACAACCCGGCCGAATCGGGACGCCCGGCATCAAGTTCGCCGTGATCCAGCCATTCCGGGAATGAAGGCCCCATTCACCCATGTCGCAACGCGGCGCCCGCGCGGCCCGCATCCCGAACGGAACACGAACATGTGCGCGTCACCGCTTCATACTCCGCCGCTCGGCCCGCAACTCAAGCGTTGGCGCACGCTGCATCGCATGAAGCAGAGTCACGCGGCCGAGTTGTTCGGCGTTGCGCAATCGACGATCTCGCGCTGGGAGGCCGGCATCCAGCAGATGTCCGCCGACGAGCGCGCGATGGCCGAACGGCTGCTTGCCGCGCGTCTCGATTCAGCGGGCGATCGCGCGCTCGCCCGGCTGATCGAGAGCAGCCCGTCACGCATGCATCTCGTATGCGATCTCACGCACCGTCTGCTCGCCAGTTCGCCATCGCGCGCCGCCGAGTTCTCGCGGCCGCTGGCGACGTTGCTCGGCACGTCGCTCTGGCGGTACGCGTCGCCGGAAATCGTCCGCATGGAAGCCGCGCTCGACCCGCTCGGCTGGCGCGATTGCGCGGGACCGCCGAGCGTCGAATTCGCGACCGGCGCCAATGCGTCGCGCATCGTGCCGATCCGCGGCAGCACTTGCCGCTGGACGCGGATGATGCTGTCGGACGGCTCCGCCGCGCGACTCGTCGAAACGCTGTAGCACATGCGCCAGTCGCCGGGCGCAAGCGCGACGCGCATATTTCATGCGTGGACGCATCGCATCGGCGCGGCGTACGCTTGAGTGCTCGATTCACGCCCTTCCCTGCCATGAACCTCGATACGATTCACGCGCGGCTCGATTTCCTGCGCGACGCCGAACGCCTGAAAGACGTGCTTCGCAGTGGCCATACGTCGGCCGGGCGCGCTGAAAGCACGGCCGAACACAGCTGGCGGCTATGCCTGATGGCACTCGTGTTTGCCGATGCGCTACCCGACGTCGACACGACGAAGCTGCTGAAGCTCTGCGTCGTGCACGATCTCGGCGAAGCGCTGCACGGCGACATCCCCGCGATCGAGCAGGCCGCGCATCCTGACAAGAGCACACACGAACGCGACGACCTGCAGACGCTGACAGCCGGACTCGATCGCGCGCTGCGCGACGAGATCGTCGCACTGTGGGACGAATATGAAGCGGCAGTCTCCCCGGAAGCACGCGCAGCGAAGGCACTCGACAAGCTGGAGACGATCATGCAGCACAACCAGGGGAGCAATCCGCCGGATTTCGACTACGCGTTCAATCTCGGCTAAGGCCGGCGCTACACCGACGCGGCGCCGCTGTTCGGCGCGATCCGCGCGATCGTCGATGCGGACACGCAACGCAGGATCGATACTCGCGACGACGGCGCGTAAGCTCGCGGAGCCGGCCGCGCGGCACACGCGCCGCATTCGTACGAACGCCAGGCACGCAGCATGACGCGGAACATCTACGACGATCCCGCTTTCTTCGCAGGCTACAGCCGCCTGAACCGCTCGGTGCTTCACGCTCATGCATCTGAACGAATGGGTGCCGACACCGGAACAGCTCGCCGCGATGCCCGCCTTCGAAGAAGAACGCGAGCGGCCGATGATGGCGATTGCGGCCGCGCGGCGTTAGCGTCGCACGCGTCACTCACACACCGTCGCCCTGCGCCTCGCCGGCGCGAACGCCACCGCGCTCGCGGTCGCGAGCATGGTCGCGCCGGCCGCGCCGTACATCATCACCCACCCGAAGCCGTGCACGAGCGCCGCGTGCAGCGCCGCGCCAGCCGGGTCGGCCCGAGCGAGCGCCGGTGCGATCGCATGCAGTCCGTCGGTGCGGCCCGACGCGATCTGCTGCGCCAGCATGTGCAGCGTCCCGGCATCGATCGCGCCCGCCATCCCGGCCTTCAGGCTCGCGACGATCCCGGCCACCAGCACGAAGCCCATCGTCGCGATGTTCAGCGCGAGCGAGATCATCCGCGCGCTCATGTCGATGCCTGACGCCATCCCGGCCCGCGAAGCCGGCACCGCGCCCGTCGTCGTGTTGGTGACCGGCGTATTCGTGAGTCCGAGCCCGATCCCGGCGATCACGCAGCCGGGCAGCATCGTGACCCAGCTCGCGTGGTCGACGCCGCTGCCGATACGCATCAGCACGAAGCCGGCCGCGATCGTGAACAGCCCGCCGGGTATCACGACGCCGGGCCCGTAACGCAATGCGAGCCGTTCGCCGAACGGCGGCGCGGCGAGCGTCGGCAACGTGTACGCGAGCAACGCGAGGCCAGCCGTCACGCT
The DNA here is from genome assembly GCF_001718795.1 of Burkholderia latens. Lineage (NCBI taxonomy): Bacteria > Pseudomonadati > Pseudomonadota > Betaproteobacteria > Burkholderiales > Burkholderiaceae > Burkholderia > Burkholderia latens. The sequence goes on from NZ_CP013438.1 coordinate 1,755,841, forward strand.
GTCGTAGCCGAGCGCGACCTGGAACCAGATCGGCAAGTAGATCATGAACGGCCAGAAACTGAAGTTCATCCCCATCGAGCCGAAGATTGCGCCGGTGAACGCGCGGATCCGGAACACGGAGAAGTCGAACATCGGCCGCGCGCTCATGCGTTCCGCGACGAAGAACGCGAATAGCGCGAGCACGGTCGCACCCAGCACGCCGAGCCCGGCTGCGCTCGCGAGCCCGAGCTCCGCGCTTTGGGTGATGTAGAACGCGAGGCCGAGCACCGCGAGCGACAGCGTGACGATACCGGCCACGTCGAGCGTGCCCGCATGCGGGTCGCGAGATTCCTGCACGGCACCGCGGATCAGCACGAGCGCGACGGCTGCGAGCGGCGCGTGAACGAGGAACACCCACGGCCAGCTCGCGAGCGCGACGATCGCGCCGCCGACGATCGGCCCGAAGCCGAGGCCGATGCCGAACACGATCCCCCAAGTTCCGAATGCTCGGCCGCGCTCGCGACCTTCGCGGAACTGATGCGACAGCACCGCGATCTGGCAGATCAGCATCGCGCCGCCACTCGCGCCTTGCAGCAGGCGCCCCGCGACCAGCACCGGCACGTTCGGTGCGAGCCCGCACAACAGCGACGTCGCGGCGAACAGCCCGGTGCCGATCACGTACACGCGCTTGCGGCCGAAACGATCCGCGAGCGTGCCGGCCGCCATCAGCACCGTCGTGCAGGCGATCGTGTACGCGTTCATGATCCACTGCATGCCGTTGAAGTCGCCATGCAGTACGTGTTCGAGCGTCGGCAGGATCACCGGCACGCTCGAGATTTCAAGGCCGAACATCAGCGACGTGAGACAGACGGCCGCGAGCGCGACCGCGTTCCTGCGGGAATCGGATAGCGTCATGCGTTTTGCGCGGCGGCCCGCAACGGCCGTGCGCCTCCAGGTAGAAGGAAGTCGCCGCGGGCGGCCGGCCTGAAGGCCGGCGACGCGCTGGGCGGGAATCGGTACTATAGTGAGAATTCCGATCCCCATTGACGCGTCCGCATCCCGGAACTGGGGAATCACAGGACGCAATCAACGCAACCCGCTATGACCGACAGACTCGACGGCGTGACGACCTTCGTCCAGGTAGTGGAATCCGGCAGTTTCGCGCTGGCCGCGGAGCGGCTCGACATGACGCGCTCGGCGGTCGGCAAGGCAATCGCGCGGCTCGAGAAGCGGCTGGGCGCGCGGCTGCTGCAGCGCACGACCCGCAGCCAGAGCCTGACCGACGACGGCCAGGCGTACTACGACCGGTGCGTGCGCGCGCTGGCGGAACTGGAAGCCGCCGAAGCCGATCTCGATTGCGGCCGCAACGAAGCGCGCGGCAAGCTGCGGCTGAGCGTGCCGCTCGCGTTCGGGCATCACTGCGTGACGCCGATCGTGCTCGATCTCGCACGCACCTACCCGCATCTTCGGATCGACGTATCAATCACCGACCGGTTTGTCGACCTCGTCGAGGAAGGCATCGATCTCGCGGTGCGGATCGGCCCGCTCGCGGACAGCACGAGCCTCGCGGTGCGGCGACTCGGCACGCAGTACGGGAGCCTCGGCGCGGCGCCGTCGTATCTCGCGCGCTACGGCATGCCGCAATCGCTCGACGATCTGCGCAACCATCGCACGGTCGCGTATTCGCGCTCGGGCGTCGTGCAGCCGTGGTATCTGCGTGCGCCGGACGGCTCGTCCGTGCACATCGACATGCCGCACCAGCTGAGCTTCGACGACGTGCAGGCGATCGCCGCGGCCGGCGCTTCGGGGTTCGGCATCGCATGGCTGCCAAGCTGGCTGCTCGATCAGTACGTGAAGCGCGGCGAGATGGTCGTCGTGCTCGATCGCTGCTTCGTTTGCGAAGGCGACATTCACGCGATCTGGCCGAAAACGCGCTACCTGCCGCGCAAAACGCGCTGCGTGATCGACGCGCTGGTGCAGGCGGTGCCGCCGATGATCGAGCGCCCGGAGCCCGCCAACCTCAAGAAGGCGGGTTGAAGCCGACGCGCCGCACGGGCGCGTCGAACCCTCACACGGGGATCACGCCGCGCCGAGATCGGCGAGCGGATGCGCGAACAGCTTCCACGGCGACGTCAGGAAATGCCGCACGCGTTCGGCGCGCACTTCGACGAGCGACGCGGGCGCCCAGCGCGGCTTGCGGTCCTTGTCGACGAGATGCGCACGCACGCCCTCGCAGAAGTCGCCCTCCTCGATCGCACGCGCGACGATGCCGAGCTCCATCCGGAACGACTCCGCGAGCGTCATCTGGCGGCCGCGCAGCAACGCTTCGCGCGTCACGCTCAGCATCGTCGGCGAATGGCCGGTGAGCGCGTCGAGCGTCGCCTGCAGCCATTGGCGATGTTCGCGCGGCAGTTCGTCGCGCGCGAGATCGTGCTTCAGCGTCGCGACGATCCGCTCGATGGTCGAGCGCTTGTCGAAGTGACGGACGATCCACGCCATCTGGCTGTCGAGCGCCGCATGCGGCACGACGTTGCACGGCGGCTCGAACACCTTGCGCAGCGCCGCCAGCACGTCGCCGTCCCATTTGACGCGCTCGATGCGCGTCTCGAACGTGTCGAGCCACGACGACGGCACGCACAGATCCGCAAGCTTCGCGCTCAGCGCATCGGCGCCGGACAGCATCGCGCCCGTCAGCCCGACGTACAACTCGAGTTCGACCGGCATGCGCGACAGGAAATGCGTCGCGCCGACGTCGGGCACGAGACCGATGCGCGTCTCCGGCATGGCAATCTTGCTGCGCTCGGTCGCGACGCGCAGCGCCGCGCCTTGCGCAAGACCCATTCCGCCGCCCATCGTCACGCCGTCCATCAGCGCGACGACGGGCTTCGTAAACGTATGGATCGCATGGTCGAGCCGATATTCGTCGACGAAGAACGGCAGCCACGTCTCACGCTGCGCGACCATCTTGTAGAGCGCGCGCACGTCGCCGCCCGCGCAGAAGCCCTTCTCGCCCGCACCGCGCAGCACGACCGCGACGATTTGTTCGTCGTGCCGGCACCGCTCGACGAGCATGGCCAGCTCACCGATCATCGGATACGACAACGCGTTCAGCGCGGTCGGCCGGTTCAGCGTGATGATCGCGACGCGATTGACCACGCGGAACAGCACCTCCGGTGCCGGCTGCGCGAAGCCGGGTTGAGTCGTGACCGGCGTGCTCATCGTTGCGGCTCCCCGTCGGCGTGCCATTGCGGCGCGCGTTTGCCGAGAAACGCGGCCACCCCTTCGCGCGGATCGCGCGTGTCGAACAGGTCGACGAAGCGCTCGCGCTCGACCGCCAGCGCCGCGCTGCGCGGCACGCCGCGGCGTGCGAGCCCGATCAGTTCCTTGCTGTACGCAACCGCATGCGGGCTCTGCCGCGCGACCTTGCGCGCGAGCGCCAGCGCCGCGTCGCGTGCGGCGCCGCTTTCGACTACGTCCTCGACGAGGCCGATCCGCAGCGCGGTGGCCGCATCGACGCGCGTACCGGCGAGGATGATTTTCTTCGCCCAGCCTTCGCCGACGAGCCAGGGCAGCGTCTGCGTGCCGAGGCCGCAAGGCAGCAAGCCGACCGACGGCTCGGGCAGCGCCATTTGCGCGTGCGTCTCGGCGATCCGCAGATCGCAAGCGAGCGCGCATTCGAGGCCGCCGCCCATCGCATAGCCGTTGATCGCCGCGATCGTCACGACGCGCGCATCGTGCAGCGCCTCGAACGCCGCGCCGAAACGCGCGGCCATCGCGCGCGCAACCGCACGGTCGCCGTCGGCGAACGTGTTCAGGTCGGCGCCCGCGCTGAAGAACTTCGGGCCGTCGCCGGTGATCACCAGCGCGCGCACGCGCGGGTCCGCATTCAGTTCGGCGACGGTTGCCTGCAGTTGCTGCAGCCCGTCGGCGGTAAAGGCGTTCGCGGGCGGACGCTTGAGCGTCGCGCACGCGATCGCGCCGTCGTCGACGTAGTCCAGTTCGATCATCACGCGTCCTTCTTCGTGGCCGGTTGGTACAGGCGTATCACCGCCGAGAAATCGAGCTGCCCGTCGCCGCGGCTGCTCATGGTCTGGTACAGCTGCTGCGCGAGCGCGCCGAGATAGACGGGCTGGCGCGCCTGCTTCGCCGCATCGTTCGCGAGACCGAGATCCTTCAGCATCAGGTCGGTGCCGAAGCCGCCGCTGTAACCGCGCGACGACGGCGCGGTGTCGATCACGCCCGGATACGGGTTGTAGGTGTCGGAACTCCAGCAGCGGCCCGTCGACGTGTTGACGATGCCGGCAAGCACCTTCGGGTCGATGCCGAGCGCGACGCCGAGCGACATCGCTTCCGACACGGCCGCCATCGAAATGCCGAGCACGAGGTTGTTGCAGACCTTCGCGACCTGCCCCATCCCCGTCGCGCCACAGTGGACGATGTTCTTGCCCATCCCTGCGAGCACGGGCTTCACGCGCTCGAAATCCGCATCGCTGCCGCCGACCATGAACGTCAGCGTGCCGGCAGCGGCGCCGCCCGTGCCGCCCGACACCGGCGCATCGACGAACGCGCCGCCGTGCTCGCGCACGAGCGCGCCGAACGCCTGCGCGCTCGCCGGGTCGATCGTGCTCGAATCGATGACGGTTGCGCCCGCGCCGAGGCCGGCCAGCACGCCGTTCTCGCCGGCGAGCACCGAGCGCACGTGCGGCGCGGCCGGCAGCATCGTGATCACGAACGCCGCGCCCGTCGCCGCGTCGCGCGGCGACGCAGCCACCTGCGCGCCGGCGTCCTGCAGCGCGCGCAATGCATCGGCGCTCAGGTCGAACGCATGCACGTCATGGCCGGCCTTCAGCAGGTTCAGCGCCATCGGCGCACCCATGTGGCCCAACCCGATAAATCCGATTTTCATGTTCGTCTCCTGCGCGGCTCAATGCAGCCGGATCGTCGTGTTCACCGGCGCGGCCGTGGTGTCGTCGTCGAACCAGCGTGCGGTCACCGTCTTCGTCTGCGTATAGAACTGCACGACCTGCTTGCCGTACGGGCCGAGATCGCCGAGCTTCGAGCCGCGCGAACCGGTGAAGCTGAAGAACGGCACCGGCACCGGAATCGGGATGTTGATGCCGACCTGGCCGACGTCGATCTCGCTCTGGAACTTGCGCGCGGCCGCGCCGCTCTGCGTGAAGATGCCCACGCCGTTGCCCATCGGATTCGCATTGACCAGCGCGATCGCGTCGTCGAGCGTGTCGACTTCCATCACGACCAGCACCGGCCCGAAGATTTCGTGCGTGTAGACGGTCATCTCGGGCGTCACGCCGGAGAAAATCGTCGGCCCGATGAAGTTGCCTTCCTCGTAACCGGCGACCTTCACGTCGCGGCCGTCGAGTTCGAGCTTGGCGCCTTCCTTCACGCCGGCTTCGATCAACGACAGGATGCGCGCCTTCGCACCGCGCGACACGACCGGCCCGACGTCCGTGCCCGGTTCCGAGCCGGCGTTGACCTTGAGCGTCTTCGCTTTTGCGACGATGTCGGGCAGCCAGTCGCGCGCGCTGCCCACCAGCACCGCAACGGACGTCGCCATGCAGCGCTGGCCGGCCGCGCCGAAGCCCGCGCCGACGAGCGCGTTGATCGACTGCTCGCGGTTCGCGTCAGGCAGCACCACCGCGTGATTCTTCGCGCCCATCATCGACTGCACGCGCTTGCCGTGCTGGCTGCCGAGGTTGTACACGTGCGTGCCGACGGCCGTCGAGCCGACGAACGAGATCGCCTTCACGAGCGGATGCGTGCAGATCGCGTCGACGACTTCCTTGCCGCCGTGCACGACGTTCAGCACGCCCTTCGGCACACCGGCTTCGATCGCGAGTTCGACGAGTTCCATCGTCGACAGCGGGTCCTGCTCCGACGGTTTCAGCACGAACGTGTTGCCGCACACGATCGCCATCGGGAACATCCACAGCGGAATCATTGCGGGGAAGTTGAACGGCGTAATGCCCGCGCACACGCCGAGCGGCTGGCGCAGCGTATACGTGTCGACGCCGCCCGCGACGTTCTCCGCGAATTCGCCAAGCTGCAGCGTGCCGATCGAACACGCGTGCTCGACCACTTCCAGACCGCGGAAGATGTCGCCTTCGGCGTCGGGAATCGTCTTGCCCTGCTCGGCCGTCAGCGTCTTCGCGATCCGCTGCTGGTTCGCGCGCACGAGATCCTGGAACTTCAGCATGATGCGCATGCGAGCGGAAATCGGCGTGTTCTTCCACGTCGCATACGCGGTGTGCGCGGCCTGCACGGCCGCGTCGACTTCCGCGACGGTTGCGAAAGGCACGCGTGCAAGCACCTGCTGCGTTGCCGGGTTGACGATGTCGCGCCACTCGCTCGTGGTCGACTCGACGAAGGCGCCGTCGATCAGCAGCTTGACCGTCGGCACGTGTTGCCCCGAACGGGGCGTCGGATTCGCGTTCATCAGTGCGCTCTCCTTGGAGTGGGCCGCGTGGCGTCATGCGACGCGCGGCGGGTTCGGTTCGGTGAGGCCGGGGCTGCGCGCGTAAAAACCGAGTGCGCGGCCCGCAGCCGGTCGTTTCTTATTTCAGCTCGTTTGCGAAGTCTTCTTCCCAGTATTCGCCGGGCATCCGCGTCGTTGCATCTTCGCCGCGCTCGATTTCGCGGCGGCGCAGTTCGACGCGGCGAATTTTTCCGGAGATGGTTTTCGGCAGCTCCGCGAACTGCAAGCGGCGGATCCGCTTGTACGGCGCGAGCTTCTCGCGCGAGAAGCGGAAGATTTCCAGCGCGAGCGCGGGGCTTTCGTCATAGCCCTGGCGCAGCGTGACGAACGTCTTCGGCACCGACAGCCGCACCGGGTCCGGACTCGGCACGACGGCCGCTTCAGCGATCGCCGGATGCTCGATCAGCACACTTTCCAGTTCGAACGGGCTCAGCCGGTAGTCGGACGACTTGAACACGTCGTCCGCGCGGCCGATGTACACGTAGTAGCCGTCTTCGCCGCGCATCGCGATGTCGGACGTGCGGTAATGGCCGTCGCGCATCGCATGGGCCGTTGCGTCGGGGTTGTTCGCATAGCCGTTCATCAGCCCGACCGGTCGCGCGGCGCCATCGCCGAGCGGCAGCGCGACCTCCCCTTCGCTGACCGGCGCGCCGTCCGGATCGAGCAGCGCGATCCGGTAGCCGGGCAGCGGGCGGCCCATCGAGCCCGCGACGACGGCCTGCCCCGGCGAATTGCCGATCAGGCAGGTCGTCTCGGTCTGGCCATAGCCGTCGCGAATCGTGATGCCCCACGCCTTCTTCACGCGCTCGATGATCTCGGGATTCAGCGGCTCGCCCGCGCCGACGATCTCGCGCAGCTTCACGTCGAACGACGCGAGCGGCTGCTGCACGAGCATGCGCCACACGGTCGGCGGCGCGCACAACGTGGTGACCCGGTAGTCGACGAGCGCATCGAGCACGACCTTCGGGTCGAAGCGCGCGTAGTTGAACGCGAACACGCACGCCTGCGCATTCCACGGCGCGAAGAAGCAGCTCCACGCATGCTTGGCCCAACCGGGCGAGCTGATGTTCCAGTGAATGTCGCCGGGCTGCAGCCCGATCCAGTACATCGTCGACAAGTGGCCTACCGGATACGTGCGGTGCGTATGCTCGACGAGCTTCGGCTTCGAGGTCGTGCCCGACGTGAAATACAGCAGCATCGGATCGTTCGCGTGCGTGACTGCATCCGGCTCGAACGCGGCGCTCGCCGCGTAGCCGTCGTTCATCGCGAGCCAGCCTTCGCGCGGCGCGCCCGCGACGATCTTCTGCTTGAGGCCGAGGCCGGCCTGCTCGAACTTCGCGGTTTCGTGCTCGTCGACGATCGCGTAGGTCGCGCCGCCGATCTGTACGCGATCGCGCACATCGTCGGCCGACAGCTGCGTGGTCGCGGGCAGCACGATCGCGCCGAGTTTCATCGCGGCGAGCATCGCGTCCCACAGTTCGACACGGTTCGGCAACATCAGCAGGATCCGGTCGCCGCGCACGACGCCGATGCCGCGCAGCCAGTTCGCGATCCGCGACGAGCGCTCGGACATCTGCGCGAACGAATACGGCTCGCCCGTGCCCGTCGCCGCATCGACGATCCATAGCGCGGGCTGGTCGTTGCCGCGCGCCATCGGATCGAAGTAGTCGAGCGCCCAGTTGAACGCATCGAGCACCGGCCACTCGAAATCGCGGTAAGCGGTGTCGTAGTCGGTGCGATGGCGCAGCAGGAAGTCGCGTGCGTCCAGGAATGCCTGTACCGTCATGTGTCGTCTCCGTCCAGTCTCCATGCCTAGCGGTCAACCGGCGCATGTGCTGCAGCACCTGCCCGGTTCCGTATTGCACGGCGCACGGTCACGTCGTTGCGTGCCGCGTTCGCCGCGCTGCCCTCGTGCCTGCGTTGGTTGCCTGCGTTGGTTGCCTGCGTTGCGGCCTGCGTTGTTACGTGCTTGTTCGATCGTTTTTGTTGCACTGCGCGACGCCGGATGCGAGCGCGCGGCGGCTCACAGCTGTCGCGCGATCACCATCCGCTGTACTTCGCTGGTGCCTTCGTAAATCTGCGTGATGCGCGCGTCGCGATAGTGACGCTCGACTTCGTAATCGGCGAGATAACCGTAGCCGCCGTGGATCTGGATCGCGTCCGAGCACACGCGCTCGGCCATCTCGGATGCGAACAGCTTCGCCTGCGACGCTTCGGACAGACACGGCAGCCCGGCCGTGCGCAGCTGCGCCGCGTGATGCACGAGCAGCCGCGCCGCGTTGATCTGCGTGGCCATGTCGGCGAGCTTCTGCTGGATCGCCTGGTGTTCGGCGATCGGCTTGCCGAACTGCACGCGCTCGCCCGCATAGCGGCGCGCCTTGTCGAACGCGGCGCGCGCGATGCCGAGCGCCTGCGCGGCGATGCCGATCCGGCCGCCTTCGAGGTTCGACAGCGCAATCTTCAGCCCCTCGCCGCGATTGCCGAGCAGATTCTCCTCGGGAATCGCGCAGTTCTCGAACGTGATCGGGCACGTGTCGGACGCACGGATCCCCATCTTCTTCTCGGGCTTGCCGACGATGAAGCCCGGCGTGTCGGTCGGCACGAGGAACGCAGAAATGCCGCGCTTGCCGGCTTCAGGATCCGTCATGGCAAAAACGATCGCGACACCGGCGCGCTGGCCGTTCGTCACGAACTGCTTCGCGCCGTTGATCACCCACTTGCCGTCGCGCAGCTCCGCGCGCGTGCGCAGGTTGTTCGCTTCGGAGCCCGCCTGCGGCTCGGTCAGGCAGAATGCGCCGATCACACGGCCCGCCGCCATCTCTGCCAGCCAGCGATCCTTCTGCGCGGGCGTGCCGAAGCCGAGGATCGGCCCGCAGCCGACCGAGTTGTGCACGCTCATCATCGTCGCGCATGCGGCGTCGCCGGCAGCGATCTCCTCGATCGCCAGCGCGTACGCGACGTAATCGGTATACGCGCCGCCCAGCTCCTGCGGCACGATCATTCCGAGCAGTCCGAGTTCGCCGAGCTGCGCGACGACCGCGTCGGGCAAATGCGCGTCTTGGTCCCATTGCGCGGCGTTCGGCGCCAGCACTTCAATGGCAAAGGCGCGCGCGGCGTCGCGGATCATCCGCTGGTCTTCGGTGTAAAGCTCGTCCATTGCGCTGCTGTCTCCCGCGGCCGCGTGCGGCGACCGACCTTTTGTTTCGATGCAACAAGTGTAGGCAAGCGCGCGCGACTGTTCGATGCTCGCGCCGCTCATTTACACTGAGCGTTTTTGCCATACCGGCGGCGTCGATGAAGCAGGAAGACAAGGGAACCGTCGCGATCAGCCTCGTCGCTTACAGCGTCGAGCTTGCCACCCGGCGCGGCGTCGCGGCCGAGCCGCTGCTCGCGCAGGCAGGCATCGCGCCCGCGCTGCTCGTGCAGCCGCGTGCGCGCGTGTCCGCTCAGCAATATGGCGCGTTGTGGAATGCGATCGCGCGCGCGCTCGACGACGAATTTTTCGGGCAGGATCGCCATCCGATGCGCAGCGGCAGCTTCATCGCGATGAGCCAGGCCGCGCTGTCCGCGCAGGACGGGCTCCATGCGATGGCGCGTGCGGTGAATTTCATGCACTGCGTGCTCGACGACCTGCACGCGGAGCTCGACGCGAATCCCCAGCGCGTGCGGCTGCGCTTCGTGCACCGCAACAGCGTCGCCGCACCCGCGATGTTCACGTACGCGACCTATTTCATCATCGTGTACGGGCTCACCTGCTGGCTGATCGGGCGGCGGATCCCGGTGCTGCACGCGAGCTTTCGCTGCGACACGCCGCCGGCCGACCATGAATATCCGTCGATGCTGTGCGACGACATGCGGTTCAACCAGCCCGATTCGTATGTCGATTTCGATCCCGAATTCGCGACGCTGCCCGTCGTGCAGAACGCGAAGACGCTGAAGACGTTTCTGCGCAACGCGCCGGCCAGCTTCATCGTCAAGTACCGCAACCCGAACGCGCTCGCGCAGCGCGTGCGCACGGTGCTGCGCAGGATGCCGCCCGCGTCGTGGCCCGGCGCCGGCGGGATGGCCGCGCGGCTGCACGTGGCCGAGGCGACGCTGCGCCGCAAGCTGCACCAGGAAGGCCACGCGTACCAGTCGATTAAGGACACGCTGCGGCGCGACCTCGCGTTCGAGGCGCTGGCCGATCCGTCGCGCACGATCGCGGACGTCGCTGCCGCTGCCGGTTTCGCCGAACCAAGCGCGTTCTACCGCGCGTTTCGCAAATGGAGCGGGCGCAGTCCGGCCGAGTACCGGGAAGAAACGCTCGCGCGCGGCGGCGGCGCCGGCGGCTGAGCGCGAGCGTTTCAGCCCCGGCTTCGCGCTTTCTGCCGAAACCGCCTAATCTTCAAGCATCGGGCCAACGCCCTTTCCGCGAGCCGGACGGCGTGCGGCCGCGCGCCGCCCGGACGCCCCGATGCGCATTCACCGTCATGGGCCGCCGCCTGCGTCTGCATCGCGGGGCGGCCACCCCCGTCACCCGCTGTCCGCGCGGGTCGCACGCGCCGCGCTGTTCGCAGCGCTGCTCGTCATGTGCGCGGCGGTTGCCGCGCTGACGCGCGCGGCAGCGGCGCCGGTCATCGTGATTCCCGTCAACGGCGCAATCGGCCCGGCCAGCGCCGACTTCATCGTGCGTTCGCTCGACCGCGCGGCGCGCGAGCAAGCGCCGCTCGCGATCCTGCAGCTCGACACGCCGGGCGGGCTCGACACGTCGATGCGGCAGATCATCAAGGCGATTCTCGGCTCGCCGGTGCCGGTAGCGGCCTTCGTCGCGCCGGGAGGTGCACGGGCCGCTAGCGCCGGCACCTATATCGTCTACGCGAGCCACGTCGCCGCGATGGCGCCCGGCACCAATCTCGGCGCGGCATCGCCGGTGCAGTTCGGGATCGGCGGTACGCGTGGCGCGCCGAAACCCTCGCCTGCCGGCACGTCGGGCGCTGCCGGTGCATCGGCTGCATCGGCGTCGTCGGGCGTACCTGGCGCACCGGTTGCGCGCGCCGAATTGCCGAACGATACGCAGTCGACCGAAATCCGCAAGGCGACGCAGGACGCCGCCGCGTACATCCGCGGCCTCGCGCAGCTGCGCGGACGCAATGCCGACTGGGCCGAGCGCGCGGTGCGCGAGGCCGTGAGCCTGCCCGCCAACGACGCGCTCACGCAGCACGTCGTCGACGTGATCGCGCAGGATCCGGCCGATCTCGCGCGCCGGCTAGACGGCCGCACGGTGACGACGACCGCCGGCACGCTGCATCTCGCGACCGCGCATGCACCGCTCGTCGTGCTCGCGCCCGACTGGCGCAGCCGCTTCCTGGCGATCATCGCGGACCCGAACGTCGCGCTGATCCTGCTGACGATCGGCATCTACGGGCTGTTCTTCGAATTCGCGAATCCCGGCTTCGTGCTGCCGGGCGTGGCCGGCACGATCTGCCTGCTGGTCGGTCTGTTCGCGATGCAGTTGCTGCCGATCAGTTACGCGGGGCTCGGGCTCGTGCTGCTCGGGCTCGGCTGCCTCGTCGCGGAGGCGTTTCTGCCGACCTTCGGCGTGCTCGGCTTCGGCGGGATCGTCGCGTTCACGATCGGCGCGCTGATGCTGATCGACACCGACGTGCCCGGCTACGGGATTCCATGGCCGGTGATTGCCGGCCTCGCCATCGGCGGCGGGTTGCTGGTCGCCGCCGTGTCGAGCGTCGCGCTACGCGCGCGGCGGCGGCCCGTGGTGACGGGCGCCGAGGCAATCGTCGGCAGCATCGGCGAAGTGCTCGACGACGGCCTGCGCGCCGATCAGCCGCAGGGCGCGGCCGGCCCCGAGCCGTCGGCGGCGGGCTGGGCGCGCGTGCACGGAGAACGCTGGCGCGTCGCGAGCAGCACGCCGCTCGCCGCCGGCTGCCGCGTGCGCGTCACCGGCCGCCACGGGCTGACGCTGACCGTCACGCCGCTCTACGACGTGCCGGCACACGAACAACAACAGCAGGGAGCACCGTCATGATGGGCTACACGTTTGGCTTCGGCAGCGTCCTGATCGTCTTCGTCGTGGTGCTCGTCGCATCGTCGATCCGCATCTTCCGCGAGTACGAGCGCGGCGTCGTGTTCATGCTCGGCCGCTTCTGGAAAGTGAAGGGGCCAGGGCTCGTCCTGATCATTCCGGTCGTCCAGCAGGTCGTGCGGATCGACTTGCGCACCGTTGTGTTCGACGTGCCCGCGCAGGACGTGATCACGCGCGACAACGTGTCGGTGAAGGTCAATGCGGTCGTGTATTTCCGCGTCGTCGATCCGGAGAAGGCCGTGATCCAGGTCGCGCGCTTCTTCGAGGCGACGAGCCAGCTCGCGCAAACCACGCTACGCGCGGTGCTCGGCAAGCACGAGCTCGATGCGCTGCTCGCCGAGCGCGAGCAATTGAACGCCGATATCCAGAAGACGCTCGACGCGCAGACCGACGCGTGGGGCATCAAGGTGTCCACCGTCGAGATCAAGCACGTGGACCTGAACGAGACGATGATCCGTGCGATCGCGCGCCAGGCCGAGGCCGAGCGCGAGCGGCGCGCGAAGGTGATCCACGCGGAAGGAGAATTGCAGGCGTCGGAGAAGCTGCTGCAGGCCGCGCAGCGGCTCGCGCAGCAGCCGCAGGCAATGCAGCTGCGCTACCTGCAGACGCTGACGACGATCGCGGCGGACAAGAATTCGACGATCGTGTTTCCGCTGCCGGTCGATCTGCTCGGCGCGTTGCTGGAGCGATTGGGGCCGCCGCGCGAGCGTTGACACACGCGTGTGCCGGCCCGCACGGCGCACGCCAGCGCCGCCGTGGCGCCGCGCCCATCGGCACCGGCCGCGTCCGCGTCGTCCGGCCCGTGCGCCGCCCGCGTCAGGCCAGCAGCTTGCGCTCGGTCTTGCCGTACTTGATCGACTTCTCGTCCGGGATCATCAGCCCCGTGTGCTCGTCGCGGCCTTGCAGCAGGAAGCGCGCGCCCGGGTCGCCGATCTGTTCGGCCGCGAGCTTGCTATCCGCGCCGATCTCGCCTTTCTTCATCCGGTTGACGATCACGCCGGCCGCGGTGTCCTTGAAATCCCGCAGCATCCACGCGTCGCCGTCGCTGTCGCCGAACACCAGCAGCGGGCCGTAGCCCTTCTTCGATGCGAGGACGTTGCGGATTCCCACCGTCTTGCCGGGCCCCCAGTTGAAATGCCACCCGGCCGGATAGGTGCTCGTGTACTTGCCGTCCTGCATGTCGAGACGCAGGCCGATCACGTTCTCGGGCGGCACGCCGTAGCCATAGTTCGGATTGCCGGCGAATACGCGCACGACGTCGTCGAGCGATGCGGTGCTCACGTACACGTCGATGCCGTTAGCACGCAGCGTATGCATCACCGCGCGGATTTCCTCGTGAATGCGGATGCCGTGAAAATGCGTATCGGCCACGACGCCCGCCTTGCCCGGCAGCGCCTTCGGGCTTTCGTAGCGGACCTTGCGCAGCGCGTCTCCGATACCGTAGTTGTTCGACGCTTCCGCCATCGCCTGCAACTCGGCGGTCGTCATGTTCTTGTAGAAGTAGATGATCCACTTGTAGCCGACTTCGAGCGGATGCGTGTCGCAGATCGCGTCGTACATGAAGTACAGCTTCGCGCGGAAATCCTTGAACTGGTCGGTCTCGCGAATCTCGTCGAGGCTCTTGTCGCCGCCGAAGCCCTTGTAGTTCGCATGGAGCCAGCGGTAGTCGGACTCGACGTCGGCGGCCAGATCCTCCATCGTTACCGGCTTGCCGTCGACGGTCGTGTAGTCCTTCATGAACGCGCCCTTCGGCACGTCCTTCCACATCACGGCGACGAACTCGTCAGGCGTCAGCTTGTATTGCAGATGGTTGATCTGGTACATCAGCAACGCCTCCTCGCAGTCGTTCATGATGCACGTGTTGTCCCAGTCGAATACTGCGTACGGGCGGCGCTTTCCGTCGTAGCGCGCGCTCGCGACGCCATGCTGGTCGAGCACCGCTTGCAGGCGCGCGGCGTTGAACGGCGACCAGCGGCCGGGGTCGAGCGCGTCGGGCGCGGTGGCACGCTTCGCGTTGGCCGTGCCGGCCTTGAGCATCAGCGGCGTCGCGGCGCTCGCCGCGGCAAGGGTATTGATGAACTGGCGGCGTTGCATGGTCTCTCTCCGTTGAAATGCCGAATCGGCTTCGGTCGCGGCGCTGCGCGACGCGCGGGACACCGGCCCCGCGAAGCCGGGACGGCTTCGAATCGGGGGCGAATGATGTGGCGAGACTATTTCGGCAATTTGACAGCGTCGCGCGCCGACACGACCGCGAGTTGCTCCGGCGCGACATCCTGCGCCCGCGCCGAAACCTTGCGTGCTCCGCCCCGGCGGGCTCCTGCTCGACACGCGTGCCAGGCGACGCCGATCCGGCAGCGGCCGGCCGCAAGCTAGAGCTTTCCCTCCATTTCGGCCGCTGATTAGGAAAAGTCCTCACTTCCGCGAACGTCGAACCGGCTATGATCGTTACATCATTCAATGGCACATTAAATGCTGGCTGAATAGTCCGCTTTCGGATCACCGGCGGATGCGTTCGGCATCAGCGCCCCGCATCGCACGGCACGCGCAGCGCGCCGACCGGCACACGCGGGCCGACACATGGAGACGCATCATGACTGCCCACCATCCGCTGCCGGAAGTCCACCTCGACGAACTGCCGCAATTCCGCGCAGTCCAGCAGCTTGCGTACCGTTGCGTGGAAACGGTCGGCGCGATGCTCTACCCCGGCATCACCGAGAAGGAGGCCGCGCGGCTGCTGACCGAATGGCTGCAGGACAACGGCGTGCGCGACTGGCTGCACAAGCCGTTTGCGTGGTTCGGCACCCGCACCGCGTTCGACGGCTTCTCGGGTCTGAAGCATCTGGGCGGCTTCAACGCCGCGTTCTTTCCGAGCAACCGCCAGCTCGAAGCCGACATGCCGGTGATCCTCGACGTCGCGCCCGTGCTCGACGGCATCGTCGCGGACGTCGGCTACGCGCACTGTCTCGGCCACAACCCGATCCTCGCGCAGTTGCAGGACGACCTGATGGACCATCGCGACATGATCGTGCGGCTCGTGAAGGCGCGCCGTCCGATGGCGGAAGTCGCGCAGGCGGTCGACGCGCTGTGCCGCCGCCAGGGCGTCGAGCCGCGCCACAAGGCGTATCCGTTCAAGGTGCTCGCGCATCGCGTCGCGAAGATCCACAAGCTGTCGAAGCCGCGGTTCGTCGCGCGCTTCGGGCTGAACGCGACGCGCAACCTGCTGCTCGACCAGGGCCGTGCGGCGAAGCAGCAGGGCTGGTCGCCGCTGTGGTCGATCGACCGCCGCTCCGAGCACGCGCCGGTGCCCGGCCTGTGGGCCGTCGAGCCGCATCTCGGCTTCGCCGGCGTCGGCGCGAAATTCGAGGAACTGCTGGTGATCACCGACGACGATGCGTACTGGCTCGACGACGACCTGCCGCACGTGCGCCGCTGGCAGCGCCGCCAGGCCGAGCGTGCGCAGGCCGCGGCGAACGCGCAGGCCGCCGCCTGACGCATTCCGCGCGCGTTCCTCCCGAATCCCTGAACGACGGACTCAAGATGCAGCCTCTTTCCGACGAAGCGCCGCTGGCCTTGTTCGAACCGGTTCACAGCGAAACGGCCGTCGCGTCCGGCGAGCTGACGCTCGCAGTGCGGACCTGGGGCGACCCTGGCCGCTCGCCGGTCGTGCTCGTGCACGGCTATCCCGACGACAGCAGCGTATGGCAGCGCGTCGCGCCGCTGCTCGCGCGCAAGCACTACGTGATCGCGTACGACGTGCGCGGCGCCGGCCTGTCCGGCGCGCCGAAGCGCACGGCCGACTATCACCTCGCGAAGCTGACCGACGATTTCATCGCGGTGATCGACACGCTCTGCCCCGCGCGCGCGGTGCACCTGATCGCGCACGACTGGGGCTCGATCCAGAGCTGGGAATTCGTCACCGATCCGGGGCTCGCCGGCCGCATCGCGTCGTATACGTCGTGCTCCGGACCATGCCTCGATCACGTCGGTTTCTGGCTGCGCGAACGCGTACTGCATCCGACGCCCGCGTCGCTCGCGAAGCTCGGCGGCCAGCTCGTGCGCTCGTGGTACGTGTACCTGTTTCACCTGCCGTTCGTTCCCGAGCTGGGCTGGCGGCTGTGGCTCGGCCGCGCGTGGCCGCGCCTGCTGCGCCGGATCGAAAAGACGCCCGCCACGCCGCGCGCGACGCAGGCCGACGACGGCGCACGCGGCGTGCGCCTCTATCGCGCGAACTTCGTGCGCTGCCTGTTCGCGCCGCGCGAGCGGTATGCACACGCACCGGTGCAGACCATCGTGCCGCTCGGCGACAGGTACGTGAGCCCCGCGCTGTCGGAAAACCTGTCGCGCTGGGTGCCGCAGTACTACCGCCGCGAAGTCGCGGCCGGCCACTGGCTGCCGCTCGCGGATCCCGCGCGCTTCGCGAGCCTCGCCGGCGAGTTGATCGATGCAGTCGAGTCGGGCAAGGAACCGCCGGCGCTCGCGAACGCACGCCGCCGCGCGACCAGCGGCCGCTTCGGCGGCAAGGTCGCGGTCGTCACCGGCGCGGGCAGCGGCATCGGCCGCTGCGCGGCGCTCGCGTTCGCCCGCGAAGGCGCAACGGTGGTCGCTTGCGACATCGATCTCGCGAGCGCGGAGCGCACCGCGCTGCTGGTCGGACTGACCGGCGCGACCGCGCATGCGAAGCGCGTGGACGTCGGCTGCGCCGACGACATGGAAGCGCTCGCCGCATGGGTCGGCAGCGAGCTCGGCGGCGCGGACGTCGTGATCAACAACGCGGGCATCGGCATGGCAGGCGGCATCCTGGACACGAGCGAGCAGCACTGGCAGCGCATCCTGCACGTGAACCTGTGGGGCGTAATCCATGGCTCACGGCTGTTCGCGCAGCAGATGGCCGCGCGCGGCGCCGGCGGCCACATCGTGAACACCGCGTCGGCGGCCGCGTTCGGGCCGTCGCGCGACCTGCCCGCGTACGCGACGACGAAGGCCGCCGTGCTGATGCTCAGCGAATGCATGCGCGCGGAACTCGCGGACAAAGGCATCGGTGTGACGGCCGTGTGCCCCGGCTTCGCGGAAACCGGAATCATGGCGTCGACGCAGTACGCGGGCGCCAGCGCGCAGGACGAAGCGCGGTTGCGCAAGCGCGCGACGAAGCTGTACCAGCTGCGCGGCCTGAAACCGGAGACCGTCGCGCAGGCGATGGTCGACGGCGTGCTGCGCAACCGGCCGGTCGTCGCGGTGGGCACCGAAGCACACGCACTGCGCTTCGTCGGCCGTTTCATGCCGTTGCTCGGCCGGATGATCGCCCGCGTCAGCATGGCGTCGCATTGACGGCGCACGCCGCCGCAGAGGACAGGAGACACAGATGACCGAATCCGCCGACTATCACAGGATCAAGGCCCGGCACGTGAAGTTCGACTTCAGCGACACACCGATCACGTGGGTGCCAAACGATCCGGGCAGCACGCACATCATCAACACGCTGAACCTGCTGTTTCCGGAAGGCGAACTGTGGTTTTGCCGTGTGTACAACAAGGCGCTGCCGCACATCGCCGACGCGCGCCTGCGCGACGAAGCCGAAGGCTTCCTGCGCCAGGAAGCCGTGCATTCGCGCTCGCACGGCGGCGTGCTCAAGCACTACTACGACCGGCACGGGATCGACACGAAACCGTTCACGCAGAAGCTGAACTGGCTGTTCACGCGCGTGCTCGGCGAAGCGCCGTTCGGTCTGAAGATCGGTCACACGCGCTTCTGGCTGCGTCAGCAGCTTGCGGTGATCGCGTCGCTCGAGCACTTCTTCGGCTATCTCGGCAACTGGGTGCTCAATGCGCACGGGCTCGACGAAGGCCGCGCCGACCCGGCGATGGTCGACCTGTTGCGCTGGCACGGCGCGGAGGAAGTCGAGCACCGCACCGTCGCGTTCGACATCTACAACCACATGGGCGGCAAGTACGTCGAACGTTGCGTGCATATGGCGTTCGTGATCGTGCTGCTGCTCTATTTCATCACCGGCGGCGCGCGCTTCATGTACCGGCGCGATCCGGCCGCCGGCCGCTACCCGGGTTTCGTGCTCTCCTGGTGGAAGGGATCGCGGCGCGGCCACCTGCCGTCGTTCTGGAAGGTGATCGGCGCGGCGCTGCGTTATTTCAAGCCGGGCTATACGCCGCATCACGAAGGCTCGACCGAACAGGCGCTCGCGTATCTGGCGCGCTCGCCGGCCGCGCAGGCGGCCGCGCACGGCGGCAACTGGGGCACGACGAAAGGCGCGTGACCCCGTCCGCCGGCGCGTTTGTAACAGCGCTCGGCGGGACGCGTCCGCCGAAATGCGTACAATCGCGGCTTCATTTCCCGGAGGTGCCGCGATGGCCATGAAGAAAACCGATCTAGAAAAGAACAAGGCGCTCAAGCTGACGCACGCGATGAAGCAGTCGAGCTCCTCGCGCTTCGGCAAGGGCGCCGAGGAAGCGGCGAAGCTCGATCGCCGCGCGCAGCGCAAGCTCGACCAGGAACAGGGCCTCGTGCCGTTCGCGTGCAAGCTCAACGCCGAACTCGTCGAACAGCTGAAGGCGCGTGCCGCCACGCACCCGAACGGGATGACGGGCCTGCTGTCCGAACTGCTCGTGAACGGCCTCGCGCAGCGCGATGCGTAAGCGCCACGTATCTCGAAAATAGTCGTTGACAACGCCACACGACATCGACAAACTCGTTCGCATGCCTACGTTCAAGCTCATCGCCATCGCGAATCATTGCTCGCTGAACATTCGAAAGAATGGATCACGGGAGGCGCTTGTGCGTTAGCATCCGAGCAGTACTGCATGTCACACAAGGCCTCACCGGAAACGGATGAGGCCTTTTTGTTCTGGTGCGCGTCATCCGTCCGGCTCAACGAATGGAGAAGACGATGGACCAGGCAAGCCCGTTGTTCGACCGTCCCGATGCGCGCCGCGCCGGCGCGATGCCCACGATCGCATTACCGACCGTCGTGATTCGTTTCGCGGTTGCGCCGCGCACGACGCTGACCTGGCGTGCGCCGAGCGATGCGGAGATCCGCGCGCACGGCGCGCCGCTGTGGATCACGCGTCCGCCGAGCGTCGACGACTACTGGATCCAGCCCGGCGACGTGCTGCGCATCGCGCGCGGCGATCGCATCTGGCTCGGCACCGATGACGACCGGTCAGCCGAAGCGTCGATCACGACCGCGTACGTGCGGCGCGGCGAACGGCTCAGACGCACGCTCGCACAAGTGCAACGTTTGCTTGTCGGTCGATGGCGGAGAACGGATTGACGCTGCACAGCGTCGGCGCGCGCCGGAACACCGGAACGCGTGGAATCAGCGCAGCCGGAAATGGACGCACCTGCGGCGCCGCGCGCCGCAGGTGCGTGTCGAATGGCGCGGCACGCCGGTGCGTGCCGCGCGCGATCGCGCGCCGTGCGCAGCTTTCACAAACAGCGTGTGCATCAGGTGCTGGCGGCGGCGAGACGCGGGCCCGTGCTGCGAGGCGTGGAATCGAGGTCGGGGCGTTGCGCCGCCTGCGAGGTCACCCACGGGTCGATGCCTTGCTTCTGCACCTCCTCGAGAAATGACACTCGCGTACGCCAGTAATCCGCTTGTAATTTCGCATCGATGACGCGCTGTTCGGCTGCGAACAATTCCATGCGCGCCGTCACGAGCATCGACGCAGCGGTTTTTTCCGGCGTGGGGGCGTGTCGCATCGCCCAGCGGCTGATCCAGTTCAACATGCTGACCTCCGTGATTACGGACGAACCCGCGTCGGGCAATCGCAACCGGTCGCGCCCTGCCCGAATGCGCCGCGACCGTCACCGCACTTCACCGCCTGGCCTGCACGGACTGCGACTCCCCCGCGTCGGCAGCAATCGGCCGGCGTGTGTGCGCGGTGTATCTATCCTAGAAACACTTGCCGGTTTACGCGATGACGTCTTGCAATCTTTTACACAGAAACCACAGTCGGGACCGCCTCGCAAAATGATGGTTGCGCACGCGACGGCTTCGGAGCAGGATAGCCCGATATCTGGGATTGCCGGGACCGACGAATGCCTGCCGCACGCACCCCCGCGGTGGGGAGCGTTTGCGCGCCGCCGCTTGCGCACGCATGTGCATCCGGCGCTGAGTCCGCTCTCATCCCGCATCCGCCCGCGTGAGGATGCTCGCCGCCGGGCGCATGTCTTCGCGTCGCGGCTTCATGCGCGGCATCCGCGCTGCGGTTGCGCCCGCATCGGCCCGCAGCGCCCGCGCGTCGAAACGTTTCCACCGTCGCTCCCGTCGTTCCCGCCAGCCCGCTTCTCCGAACCGGTAAAATGCGCGCCTTCGTCGCGCGGCAGGCCTGTCCGACCGTTCGCGCGAACGCGCGATCGAGCCCCGCGACTATATCGTCGGAGCTATCCGCGCTATTACAATCCGCCGATAGCGTGCCAATAGTGGCTGGTTACAGTACGCCGGCCCCGCGCTGCCGTTACAACAATTCGGCCCAAACAACAAGCAACACGACATCCCGACCGGAGAAACGCCTTCATGGAATCCATCAAGCGGTATTTCGGCTTCGCTGAAGCCGGCACCGACTTCCGCACCGAAATACTCGCGGGCGTCACCACGTTTCTGACGATGGCCTACATCATCTTCGTCAACCCCGCGATCCTCGGCGACGCCGGCATGCCGAAGGAATCGGTGTTCGTCGCGACGTGCCTCGTCGCCGCGCTGGCGTCGCTGATCATGGGGCTGTACGCGAACTATCCGATCGCGTGCGCGCCCGGCATGGGCCTGAACGCGTATTTCGCGTACACCGTCGTCAAGGGAATGGGCTTCACGTGGCAGGCCGCGCTCGGCGCGGTATTCATTTCCGGCTGCCTGTTCCTGCTCGTCACGTTATTCCGCGTGCGCGAGGCCATCGTCAACGGCATTCCGAAATCGCTGCGCATTTCGATCACCGCCGGCATCGGCCTGTTCCTCGGCATCATCTCGCTGAAGACGTCGGGTGTGATCGTCGGCAACCCGGCCACGCTCGTCACGCTCGGCGACCTGCACAAGCACGAGACGATCCTCGCGATCGTCGGCTTCTTCACGATCGTCACGCTCGACCATCTGCGCGTGCGCGGCGCGATCCTGATCGGCATCATCGGCGTGACGATCCTCTCATTCTTCTTTGCCGGCAACCAGTTCCACGGCGTGCTGTCCGCGCCGCCGTCGATCGACGCGACGCTGTTCAAGCTCGACATCGGCGCCGCGCTGTCGACCGGCATCATCAACGTGATCCTCGTGTTCTTCCTCGTCGAGCTGTTCGATGCGACCGGCACGCTGATGGGCGTCGCGAACCGCGCGGGCCTGCTCGTCGAAGGCAAGATGCACCGCCTGAACAAGGCGCTGCTCGCGGACAGCACCGCGATCGTCGCGGGCTCGGTGCTCGGCACGTCGTCGACGACCGCGTATATCGAAAGCGCGTCCGGCGTGCAGGCCGGCGGCCGCACGGGCATGACGGCGGTCACCGTCGCGGTGCTGTTCCTCGCGTGCCTGTTCATCGCGCCGCTCGCCGGCGTCGTGCCGGCATATGCGACGGCGCCGGCGCTGCTGTACGTGTCGTGCCTGATGCTGCGCGAGATGGTCGAAGTGCCGTGGGACGATGCCACCGAAGCCGTGCCGGCTGCGCTGACCGCGCTGCTGATGCCGTTCACATATTCGATCGCGAACGGCGTCGCGTTCGGCTTCATCGCGTACGGCGGCCTGAAGCTGCTCACGGGCCAGGGCCGCACGGTCAAGCCGATCGTATGGATCATCGCGGCCGTGTTCCTGTTCCGCTTCTTCTATCTCGGCAGCGAGTGACGCACGCGCATCCGCGCGCTACACGATGAAACAACGCCACCTGCGGGTGGCGTTGTCGTTTGCGCCCGCGCGTCGCGCTCGATGCGCGGATCGTCTTGACGGGAAATGATGCGGCATCCGAATCAAATCGACCGCGTTGCCGGAAGCGTGCCGATTCGAGTGGTCATCGCAACGATTGGGTGACGCCGGCGGCGAACGAACTGGCGACCGACGGGCGCGGACAACGCGTATCCGCCGCTCGCTGCATAGGCGTGCCGATACGACACGGGCGCCGGTATTCGGCGCCCGCTCGGTCGCTGCCGGTTGTCCGGTTCAGCGCCAGTTCGCCTCGTAGAAGCGCACGTAGCCGCTGCGCAGCGTCACGCATTGCGCGCGCGTCTCGGACAACAGCCGCCGCGCGGCCGCCTCGATGCGCTCGCGGTGCTGATCGTACGCACCGACCATGTCCTCGAAGCGCGGCGATGCCGCACCGAAATGGTCCTCCAGCGCCTCGGCGGTGATCTGACATTGGACGCGCTCGCCATTGACCAGCGCCGTGAACCCTAGCATCAGGTCGCGCCCCGAATATTCGGGCTTCTCATTCGTGAAATGAATCTGCATGGGAGCCGCCTATCGTCCGGTAGAAAGCAAATGACCGCGTCCGTCGTCCGCCACCGGCCGGACGAAAATGTACGCGGGCTCGCCGGCGGACTCACCGTCCGCGGGGCTATGGCGCGGACAATGCATGCCGGTTGCCTTCCACTTTAGACGGTTTCGTGCAGGAGGCAAATTTTGGAATGTGCGTCGCTCCGACGCGCATTTTCATCAGACCTGCGCGATATCCGGCACCGTTTTCCGGGCTGCGTCAGTGGGGATCGGTCGGCCAGATGTTCAGCGCGATCGCGGCGGTTGTCGCGCCTACCGCGATTGCGGCCGCTCCATATTGCACCGCGTTGGTCAGATCGAACAGCAGACCGTGGATCGCCACGGCGATGCCGCCCAGCATGATGAAGGTGGCGATGGCCGCCAGCACGACTCTCAGTTCCGTCCGAACCATGATGCTTCTCCCGAACGGATGCATGTCGCGTCGCATGCATGTTGCAATGCGGAACACGGCGCGTGCGTGCTCCGTTTCCATCATTGCAGGCGGGCGCTCGAAAGCAAGGGGTTTTTGTACGCGGTCGCGCAACGCGCGCGTCGCTTGTATGATGAGGCGATATTCAAGGCGGCGGATGGTGCGGCGCAAAGCATCGGCAGGCAGTGGATGCGAAGCGTCGGGTCCGGGCAGGCGCTGAACGGCCGGCTGGCATGGACCGCGAAGCGCGGGATTCCGGCAAGCGAGGAAGCGCAGACCGGCACCGACTGCGAAGCATGGGGCCTCAGCAAGCGCTGAAGCGCCGACCGGCACCGACCGCGAAGCATGGGGCCTCGGCAAGCGCTGAAGCGCTAACTGGGGCCGACCGCGAAGCATGGGGCCCCAGCAAGCGCTGAAGCGCTAACTGGGGCCGACCGCGAAGCATGGGGCCCCAGTAAGCGCTGAAGCGCTAACTGGGGCCGACAGGAGACAAGACATGCCTCAATCTTTCGTGCTGCCCGCCACCACGGGCCGCACCGACCTGCTCGCGCAGGCGCATGCCCGTTCGACCGCGGTCGGCCTGCGCGCAAACGAGCGCCCGGACTTCTCGCCGCTGTCGCAACTCGCACTGCGCGAACTGCTCGACACCAACCACGCACTGTTCGCGCACGCCCGCCCGGTGATGGAAAACCTGCACGCGCAAATCGCCGACACGCAAAGCCTCGTGCTGCTCACCGACGCCGACGGCGTGATCCTGCACAGCATCGGGGACGCCGACTTCATCGAAAAGGCGAACCGCGTCGCGCTATGCACCGGCGTATCCTGGGCCGAACACGCACGCGGCACCAACGCAATCGGCACCGCGCTCGCATCGGGCCAGGCCGTCGCCGTGCACGCGTCCGAACACTTCCTGCGCGCGAATCACATCCTCACCTGCTCGTGCGCGCCGATCGTCGATCCGTTCGGCCGCACGCTCGGCACGCTCGACGTAAGCGGCGACCCGCGCGGCTTCAGCCCGCATACGCTCGCGCTCGTGCGGATGTCCGCTCAGCTGATCGAGAACCATCTGTTCGCAAACCAGTGCGCAGAAGCGCTGCGACTGCGCTTTCACGCGCACGAGGACTGCGTCGACTCGCTGTTCGCCGGCCTCGTCGCCTTCGGGCCCGACGGCGGCCTCATCGCCGCGAACCGCAGCGCGCAATTCCAGCTCGGCGCGACCTTCGATGCATTGCAGCATCGCAGCTGCGATGCGCTGTTCGGCATGCACTTCGGCGAACTCGCGCAACACGCGGCGCGCGCGCCCGGCGCGCCGTTCCGGCTCACGCTGTCCACCGGCGTGCGCGTGCTCGCGCGCTGCGAATTCGCGGAAGCGCACAAGACGGCCGTCGCCGTCGCGCCACCCGCCCCCGCTGCGGTGCGCACGCGCGCGCCGGACCCCGACGCGATCACGTTCGCGACGCTCGATACCGGCGACACGCGGATGGCCGCCGTGCTCGAACGTGTCGCGAAGATCCGCGGGCGCGACCTGCCGCTGCTGATCCTCGGGCAGACCGGCACCGGCAAGGAGTGGCTCGCGCGTGCGCTGCACCAGGCGTCGCCGCGCGCGGACGGCCCGTTCGTCGCGGTCAACTGCGCGGCGCTGCCGGATTCGCTGATCGAAGCCGAACTGTTCGGCTACGAAGACGGCGCATTCACCGGCGCGCGCAAGCGAGGCAGCCCCGGCAAGATCGCGCAGGCAGACGGCGGCACGCTGTTTCTCGACGAAATCGGCGACATGCCGCTCGCCCAGCAGGTCCGGCTGATGCGCGTACTGCAGGAACGTGCGGTGATGCCGCTCGGCAGCGCGCGCGCGGTGCCCGTCGACGTGCGGGTGGTGTGCGCGACACACCGCGACCTGCGCGCGATGATCGCCGAAGGTACGTTCCGCGAAGACCTGTTCTACCGGATCAACGGGCTCGCGGTCACGCTGCCGGCGCTCGCCGCGCGCACCGATCTGCCGGTGCTGGTCGAGCGGATTCTCGCGCGACTCGCACGCAGCGAGCCGATGCCGACGCGTGTCGCGGCCGACGTGCTCGCCGCATTCAGGCGGCACCGCTGGCCTGGCAACCTGCGTCAAATGACCAACGTGCTGCGCACGGCCGGCATGCTCGCCGAGGACGAAACCGAAATCACGCTTGCGCACCTGCCGGACGATTTCTGGCTCGACTGCGACGACGCACCCGCGCCGAACGCCGCGCCGGCCGGCACGCGCGAAGCGACGACGCTGCAGAGCCACCAGGCCGCGGTGATCGACGCGGTGCTCGCACGGCACGGCGGCAACGTGTCGGCCGCCGCACGCGAGCTCGGCCTCGCGCGCAATACCGTGTACCGCTACCTGCGCCGACATTGACGCGCCGCGCCGGCTGCCCCGCGGGCGCCGGCCGCGCGCCGCTTCGGGTATGCTTGGCAGCTGCGTTACCCTGCAACGTCGGCACACAACGCTGCCCGCTTCGCCCCATGACCGATCCCGACCACTCGCCCGTCGTACGCATCGAGCCGCTCGGCGCAACGTTCGACGCGCCCGATTCGTTGACGCTGCTCGAGGCCGCCGCATTCGCACACGTCCGGCTGCCGCGCTCGTGCCGCAACGGCACGTGCCGCAGTTGCCTGTGCCGGATCGTCAGCGGCAGCGTACGCTACACGATCGAATGGCCCGGCCTGAGCCGCGACGAAAAGGCCGACGGCTATACGCTGCCGTGCGTGGCCGTCGCGACATCGGATGTCGTGCTCGACGTGCCCGACGCGGTGATGATCGACTGAATGCGGTGCGCGTGCGCGCATCGCTCCGCAGCGGTGAACGATCGGGGCCGGGCCGCGCACATGACGCCGATCGCGAAGCGCCCGGCGACGCACGCGTCAGCGCGCCGCGCCGAGCGGGCGCCCCGGCTACATTCACGGTATTCGCTTGCTCGCATGCCCGCGCGGCGCACGCGTGGCATAATCCGCTCCATCGCCATCCATACGCCGCCGCACATCGCATGCTGAGTCGTCGTCTCCGGAAGATCGTCGGTCTGATCGGGATGCTCGCCATCCTGATGACGACGCTCGCACCGACGATCTCGCAAGCGCTGACGACGCAAGGCCGCGTCGACGCGCTGCTCGCCGGTTACTGCACGGCCAGCGCGACGGATGCCGACCACGTCGGCGACGCGTCTTCGAAGAGCCTGCACGCGCATCTGCAGGCTTGCGGCTACTGCAGCCTGCTCGCGCACACACCGGCACTGCCCGCGCCCGAACTAACGTTCGCGGCCAACATCCACCCTCTCCAACATCGCGAAGCGACGCGCTTCGAAAGCCTGCGGCGCACGCTGCCGCTCACGGCCGCGCAGCCGCGCGCGCCGCCGCTCGCATCCTGATTCGTCGCCACAACGCGTGATGCCGTAGCGCATCGCGTCGCCCGCACGCGCATACGCGTGCCCGTGTGTGACGTTTCGCAGGACCTCCGTGTTCGACCGTATCGCTCGCGGCATCGTGCCGTGCACGCGCTCGCCCGATTACGGCGATCACGTGTGCGAATGCATACAGCGACATGTCGACCGCATCGTCTCCCTCATCATCTTCAACTGGATTACCCGAATATGAAAACCACTGCCATCGTTCGCGGCGCACTCGTTGCGCTCGGCTTCGTCATCGCCCAGGCCGCTCACGCGCATGCGCATCCGAAAACCCTCGAGCCCGCGGCCGACGCGATGCTGTCGAGCGCGCCGCACGCGGTCACGATCGACTTCAGCGAAACGCTCGAACCGGCCTTCAGCTCGATCGCAGTCACCGACAGCCATGGCCAGTCGGTCGCCGAAGGCAAATCGGCAGTCGACTCCGGCAATCGCAAGCGGATGCACGTCGCGCTGACCAATCTCGCCGCCGGCACGTACACGGTCGCGTGGATCGCCGTGGCGAGCGACGGCCATCGCACGCAGGGCCGCTACACGTTCACGGTGAAGTAACGCAAACGATGCCCGCGCGGCGACATTCGACAACCGATAAGGAGAGCGCTCAATGAAACGTTCGATTCCGGCCAGCCTGCTGTTTGCGCTGCTGGCACTGCAGGCGCCGGCCACGTTCGCGGCGTCGGCTTTACACGCCGATGCATGCTGGATCCGCACGATGCCGGCGACGGCGCCGTCGTCCGGCTACTTCACGCTGAAGAACGACGGCGACAAGCCGGCCACGCTCACCGGCATCGACACGCCCGCGTACGGGATGGCGATGATCCACGAAACGCAGACGGCCGGCAGCACTGCCAAGATGGTTCACATCGACACGGTCGACGTGCCCGCGCACGGCTCGGTGACGTTCAAACCGAAGAGCTATCACGTGATGCTCGAGGATGCGCGCAAACCGGTCGCGCCCGGCACGACGGTGCCGCTCACGCTGCACTTCGCGGACGGCGCGGCGGTGTCCGCGACCTGCGACGCAAAGGCGCCGTCGTATACCGGCCAGTAACGTCGCAACGCCAAACCGATGGAGACGAACATGAGCAACGAACGCTTGCGGCTCGCCGACCGGATCGTCCGCTACCGGACGCCGCTGAATCTCGCCGTGCTGATCGTCTGCGGGTTATGGGCCGGTTGGGTCGCGTGGATGACGCGGCCGTCCGCGATCGATTCGCCGGCGTCGATCGCCGCATACTGCCCGCGCGCCGCGCGTTGAAGGCGTGCGTCGGGGTGAATCGTGCTCGTTCGTGGCATCATGCACGGATACACCCCGACCGCAGAACCTCCCGTTCAGGAGCGCCGTATGTCCGTTCAGACCTGGATGTTGTTTGCCGCAGCCTATCTCGCGACGACGCTGTCGCCGGGCCCGAACGTGCTGCTCGTCATCCGGAACACGGTGCGCTACGGTTCGCGCGGCACTGCCGCGACGATCGCCGGCAACCTCGTCGCGCAAGGTGTGATCGTGATGCTGGTCGCGCTCGGCGTCGGCGCGGTGCTGGCCGCGATGCCGCCGCTGTTCGTCGCGATGAAAGTCATCGGCGCCGCGTATCTGATCTTTCTGGGCATCCGGCAACTGCGCAGCGACCGCAACCGGCGCTCGCCGGACGGCAACACGGCAATCGTCGAGCCCGATCGCAGGAAGCTGTTCCGCGAAGCGCTGTTCGTGTCGGGCAGCAACCCGAAGACGATGATCTTCATGTCCGCGTTCATGCCGCAATTCATCGCGCACGATCGCCCGCTCGCGATGCAGTTCGTCGTGATGTATGCGACGATCGCGTGCACCGTTGTCGTCGTGCATAGCGTCTATTCGTTCGGCGTGCGCCGGCTGCACCGCGGCTTCGGCGTCAGCCCGTGGGTACGCACCGCCAAGCGCGCAAGCGGACTGCTGTTCGTCGGGCTCGGGATCAAGCTGCTGACCGCGCGACAGGCTTGAACGCCGGAGCCGGCGCCGCCGGTCGGGCAGTCAGCTCCTCGATGCGGCCAGCGCAGCCACGATCTGATCGAACGACGGCCGCGCATCGACGTCCTCGTTGATGCACGCAGCCGCCAGCATGTCGAGCGCATGCGTGTCGTCCGCAGCCTGCGGCTCGCATCGCGCCAGCAACTCGCCGAGCAGATAACCGAACGCCCTCACTTCGAGCCGCTGTAGCCGCGCCGCACGCACGCGATCGTGCACGTCGTAGACCGACGCCGCGCCGAAATCGCCGAGCAGCGCGCCGCCCGCACTGTCGTGCAGGATGTTGTGCGCGTACAAGTCGCCGTGCATGATGCCGCGCGCGTGCAGATGCGCGGCCACCGACGCGATGCCATGCGCGATCCGCAATGCGTGCGCCGGCGCGAATCGCGCGCCATCCGCATACACGTCGCGCGTGCACGATGCAAAGCTTGGCGGCCCGGCGAGATTCGTCAGCGCCGGATCCACCAGTTCCATCACGAGGCCGTGCACGCCGTCCGGATGACCATGCACCTTGCCCACCACCGGAATCATGTTCGGGTGACGCGCGGCGTGCAGACACGCGGCCATTTCGCAGTCGGGCAGCCCGTCGCTCGTCACCGCGCCCTTGAACAGCTTCACCGCGACCGCCCGCGGCGCGTGTGCGCTCGCGCGCCACTGCGCACGATATATCACGCCCGAGGCGCCTTCGCCGAGCTTCTGCTCGCATGACAGCGACGCCCAGTCGATGTCGGCAACGCCCGGCTCGGCCGACGCCGCGGCCTCAGGCGCCGCGCCGAACGGATTGCCGGCGGCCGCGAGCCACGCGAGTCGCGGCAGGCGCAACAGCCAGTCCGGCAGCGCGTCGAGACGATTCGCCGACACGCGCACCAGTTCGAGTGCGCGGCACGCGGCCATTTCGTCGGGCAGCGCACGCAGCCGGTTGCCCGCGAGCATCAGTTTCTGCAACCGCGAGCATTCGCCGATTTGTCCCGGCAGTTCGCCGATTTCGTTGTCGGTCAGGATCAGCCAGCGCAGCGCGCGCGGCAGCGATCCGCGCGGCACCGCGCGGATCCGGTTCGCCTTGAAGCCGATCATGTCGAGCTGCGCGCACGTGCCGAGCACTTCCGGCAATTCGGTGAAGCGATTGCCGGATGCGAACAGGATGCGCAGCCGCCGCAGCCGCGCGATGTCGTCCGGCAGCGCGGACAGCGCATTGCCGGACAGGTCCAGCACTTCGAGCGTGTCGGCCAGGTCGAAGATCTCGCGCGGAAATTCGGTCAGCCCGCACGCGAGCTTGAGTTGCCGGGCGCCGGCCAGCTGGCCGGCCTGCAGTTGTTCGAGGGGGGTCGTCACGGAGAGAAAGCGGGTTCCGGTTGCGATATTCGTCGGATCGATCCGGCGAATTCTACCGGGATCGACTTCGGCTTCCTCGCAACCGTGTCCCCCCCCTTCACAAACGCGGAATGTGACGCTAGAATTGCGGCCCTTGCAGTACCGAAGTGCCGACGTGGTGAAATTGGTAGACACGCTATCTTGAGGGGGTAGTGGCGAAAGCTGTGCGAGTTCGAGTCTCGCCGTCGGCACCAGATACGGTTTTCACCGTATTTCGGAAAGATGCAAAAAACCGCGACAGCGCAACGCTTCGCGGTTTTTTTGTTTCTGCGGGTATTGTCGTCCGACAGGATCCCGGTCGGACGCCGCCGGCACGAGCGCGAATCGCCCGCGGCACCGGCGCCGATCCATCATCCGGCCCACGACCGGATGTTCGCCCGCATCGCGCCGGCCGAGATCCCGTAGCGATCATGCAGCGTCGGCAACGCGCCCGCGGCCAGATATGCATCGGGCAACCCGATCTGCCGGAACGGCACGGCCACGCCGACCGTCATCAGCGCGCTTGCCACCGCTTCGCCGAGCCCGCCGATCACCGTATGGTTTTCGGCGACGATCACCATGCGCCCGCTGCGTGACGCCTCGCGAACGATGGTCGCCGTGTCGAGCGGCTTGATCGTCGGCACATGCAGCACGGCCGCATCGATGCGGTCGGCCTCGAGCGCCTTCGCGACCTCGAGCGAACGCATCGTCATGATCCCGGACGAGATCAACAGCACGTCGTTACCGTCGCGCAGCAGCTTCGCCTTGCCGAGTTCGAACCGGTAATCGTATTCGTCGAGCACCGCCGGCACGTTGCCGCGCAGCAGGCGTGCATACACCGGCCCCTTGTGCGCGGCAATCGCCGGCACCATCTGTTCGATGTCCAGCGCGTCGCACGGATCGATCACGGTCATGTTCGGCATCGCGCGCATCAGCGCCAGATCCTCGGCCGCCTGGTGGCTCGGCCCGTAGCCGGTCGTGAGCCCCGGCAGCGCACATACGAGCTTGACGTCGAGATTGTCCTCGGCGATCGCCTGATGGATGAAGTCGTACGCGCGACGCGTCGCGAACACCGCATAGGTCGTGACGAACGGCTGCGCGCCTTCGTGTGCAAACCCGGCGGCCGCGCCCATCAGCAATTGCTCGGCCATGCCCATCTGGTAATAGCGCTCCGGAAATTCCTTCGCAAAGATGTGCAGGTCCGTGTACTTGCCGAGATCGGCCGTCATGCCGATCACGTTGTCGCGGGTGCGCGCGAGCTTCGCGAGCGCATGGCCAAACGGCGCGGCACGCGTCGCCTGCCCGTCGGCGGCGATGGACGCGATCATCGCGGATGTCTTCAGGCGCGGCTTGTTGTCGACGGTGCTCATGCGTGTCTCCCTGCTTCGAGTGCGTCGAGCGCGAGTTGCCACTCGTGCGCATCGACGCGAATGAAATGGCTCTTCTCGCGTGCTTCGAGGAACGGCACACCGCGCCCCATCTTCGTATCGCAGACGATGATGCGCGGCTGCGGCGCGTCATGCGCGCGAGCGTTGTCGAACGCGCGCTTCACCGCATCGATGTCGTTGCCGTCCACACGTTGCGTGTACCAGCCGAACGCACGGAGCTTGTCGACCAGCGGCTCGAACGCCATGATCTGCGTCGACGGCCCGTCGGCCTGCTGGTTGTTCACGTCGACGATCGCGATCAGGTTGTCGAGCTTCCAGTGCGCGGCGGACATCAGCCCCTCCCAGATCGCGCCTTCGTCGAGTTCGCCGTCCGAGAACAGCGTATAGACGAATGCGTCCGAGCCGTTGCGCTTGAGCCCGAGGCAGCGGCCAACGGCGATCGTCAGGCCCTGCCCGAGCGAACCGCCGGACATTTCCATCCCGGGCGTGTAGCTTGCCATCCCGGACATCGGCAAACGGCTGTCGTCGCTGCCGTAGGTCTCGAGCTCGTCGGCCGGCAGGATCCCGGCTTCGAACAGCGCGGCGTACAGCGCGATCGCATAATGGCCGTTCGACAGCAGGAAGCGGTCGCGCCCTTCCCACTCGGGATCGTCGGGGCGATAGCGCATCGCACCGAAGTACGCGACGGCCAGCACGTCGGCGATGTCGAGTGCCTGGCCGACATAGCCCTGGCCCTGCACTTCGCCCATCAGCACGGCGTTTCTGCGGATGCGGTATGCGCGCTCGGCGAGCGGGACCGCTTCATGGATGGTTTCGGTATCCATCGATAACTCCAGTATCGGGTCGAAAGGGATGCAGATCGAATCAGCGGTTCACAGATCGGGGCACGAGAAACACCAGCAGCGCACCGAACGTGATCGCAACGGAGATGAAGACGAGCCCCGCAGTGGACTTGCCGGTCAGATCGTTCAGCCAGCCGACGATCGCCGGCGAGAAGAAGCCCGCGAGGTTCGCGAAGCAATTGACCGCGGCGATGCCCGCGGCGGCCGACATCCCGCCGAGCAGCGCCGTCGGCAGCGACCAGAACTGCGACGACGACGCGAGAATGCCGGCCGACGCGATGCTCAGGCACACGATCGAAGCGCCGACGCTGCCGAGCATCGGCAACGTCGCGAAACCCGCCGCCGCGATCAGCATCGGCACTGCGAGATGGAAGCGCCGCTCGCGGTGGCGGTCGGCGCTCATGCCGATCAACGGCAGCGCGACGATCGCGCACGCATACGGAATCGCGGTGAACAGGCCAACCCACAACGGATCGGCGACGCCTGCCTTGCGAATGATCGTCGGCAGCCAGAACGTGAGCCCGTACTGCCCGAGCACGACGCAGAAATAGATCGCGGCCATCAGCCACAGCCGGCGGTCGGCAACGAATGCGCGGATCGACAGGTGCGCAGTCGTGTGCGCGGCGTCGGCCGACACGTTGCGCGCGAGCAAGGCCTTTTCGGTATCGGTCAGCCAGGTTGCGCGGTCGATGCCGTCGTCGAGATACAGCAGGATCGCGAAGCCGAGCACCAACGAAGGCAGCGCTTCGAGCAAGAACAGCCACTTCCAGCCGGCCATCGACATCGCGCCGTGCAGCGAGTGCATGATTGCGCCGGACAGCGGCCCGCCGACGATTCCCGCGAGCGGAATCGCCATGAAGAACAGCGAAAGCGCCTTCGCGCGCCGCGCCGCCGGGAACCAGTACGTCAGATACAGGATCACGCCCGGCGCGAAGCCGGCTTCGGCAACGCCGAGCAGAAACCGCAGCACGTAGAACGCGGCGGGCGACTTCACGAATACGAAGCTCGCCGAAATCACGGCCCACGTCAGCATGATGCGCGCGAGCCAGCGGCGCGCACCGACGCGATGCAGGATCAGGTTGCTCGGTACTTCGAACAGGAAGTAGCCCAGGAAGAAAATGCCTGCGCCCATGCCGTACACGGTCTCGCTGAAACGAAGGTCGTTGAGCATCTGCAGTTTCGCGAAGCCGACGTTGACGCGATCCAGATAGGCGCCGAGATAGCACAGCATCAGGAACGGGATCAGCCGGCGCGCGACCTTCGCATAGGTTGCCGCCTCGAACGTCTGCGCATCGTCCCGTTCCAGCATGTCGCGCTGAACCGGCGGTGCGGGGTACTTGGCTCTCATGTTTGTCTCCTGCCACGGCCCCGGGTTGTCCCGGGTGCATGATGGGCGGCGCCGCGCGTGTCGCGGCGCCGTTGTCAGTGGATCAGCATCCCGCCATTGACGTCGAGCGTGATGCCCGTCAGGTAGCTCGACAGGTCGCTCAGCAGGAACAGGCACGCATTGGCGACGTCGTCGGCGTCGCCGAGGCGGCCCAGCGGAATTCCGTTGATGATGTTCTCGCGCATCGCGGGCGTCAGCTTGTCGCCCGTGATGTCCGTCTGGATCAGGCCCGGCGCGATCGAATTGATGCGGATGCGGTCGGCGCCGAATTCGCGCGCCATCGCCTTCGCGAGGCCGAGCACGCCGGCCTTCGCGGCGCTGTAGTGCGGACCGCCGAAGATGCCGCCGCCGCGTTGCGCGGACACCGACGACATGCATACGATGCTGCCGCCGCGCTGCTCCTTCATCGCCGGAAGCACCGCTTGCGACATGTACAGCGTGCCGCGCAGGTTCACGTCGACGATCGCATCGAAGTCGCGCGCGGAAATGTCCATCGTCCGCACCGGTTGCGTGATGCCGGCGTTGTTGACCAGGCCGTCGATGCGGCCGAAGCGCTCGAGCGTCGCACGAGCTGCCGCCACGCACGCGTCGCGGTCGGTCACGTCGCACGCGAGCCCGAGATGGCCGGCCCCAAGATCGGCTGCGGCAGCCTCGGCGTCTTCGCGGCGCAGGTCGAGGATCGCCACGCGCGCGCCGTGTGCGGCGAGTGCGCGTGCCGTGGCCTTGCCGATTCCGCGCGGCGATGCGGCGCCGGTCACGATGATGGTCTTTCGGTCGAGCAACATCGGTCGTCTCCTGTGTTGATGTGTGTGAGGAGAGTGTCGGCTGCCCGGACACCCGCATCAACGCGGAAACGCTCAGCCATGGCTGAGAAAATTTCAGATGTCGCCGCGCGGGTCGACGCGGCGTGCTGCAACGCACTATGACAGGCGGCCGGAACCCGCCACGCTCAATCCGCGCGGCCCTGCGCGGCGACCTCCCGCTCGATCCACGCGAGGAAGCGCTTTACGCGCGGCAGTTCGGCGTTCTGCCGCGGGTAAACGAGATGATGCGCGCCGACTTCGACCGAACGAGTCGCGTCGAATACCGGCACCAGCCGGCCTTCCCGGATCTTCACCGACGCGAGCATCAGGCTTTCGAGCGCGATGCCGAGGCCGAGCGCGGCCGTTTCGAGCGACATGTACGACCGGTCGAACGAAAAGTCGAACGTCTTCTGCGCGGCAAACGGCACGCCCACCCGGCCGAACCACTGCTTCCACTGCACCAGCGGCGTTTCGGAATAGATCAGACGATGCGCGAGCAGGTCTTCCGGCGCGTTCACCGGATGCCGTTCGAGGTATTGCGGCGACGCGAGCGGCGCGATGAACTCGCCGCGCACCGTCTTCACCTCGAGGTTGTCCCAGTTGCCGTAGCCATGGCGGACGTCGATATCGTAGAAGCCGTTCGAGAACGACACGTTCTCGTACGAACACGCGAGGTTCAACTGGATATCGCCGTTCGCCTCCTGAAACGACGACAACCGCGGCAGCAACCACATCAGCCCGAAGCTCGGGCTCGAGTGCACGCGCAGGATGTCGACCTCGGTGCGGCTCGATGCACGCTCGGTCGCGCGGCTGAGATCGGCGAGCGAGCCCGTGACGTCGGCCAGATAGCGTTCGCCGGTAGGTGTCAGAACGAGGCCGCGCCCCGAGCGCTGGAACAACGGCTGACCGATCTGGGATTCGAGATTGCTGAGCTGATGACTCACGGCCGACGCGGTCAGGCCTAGCTCTTCCGCCGCGCGATTGACGCTTTTGGTGCGGGCGACGCTTTCGAATGCGATGATCGCCTTGAGCGGGGGGATGCGCATGTTGGAATCCGGTGAATACAGCGGTTCGACAGACAGGCCGGGCCGCCTGCGATATCGGAACATCGTCCGCGCAGCGGCGCCGCGGGCAATCAGGCGTCAATTCTAAAGCGCCGCCCGGCGCCGGTCGCGCGACGCAATGCGACATGCGCCGGCTGCCGGTGTGCGGTTCGCGAAGCCGGCCGTGCTGCCGTGCCGTCACAGCAGCGGCAACACCGCCCGGATATGCTCGGCGAATGCCGCAGTCAGATGCGCGGGCCGTTTGCGGCTGAACTTCAACGTAACGCCCACCGCCGGCAGCGGCGGCAGCCCGCGATCGCCGGCCGCGATCGCCAGATCGCCGGGCACCGCCGTTTGCGTCATCACCGCGAACGCCTGCCCCGAACGTACCAGCGCGATCAGCCCCGCGAGGCTGCTGCTCGCATACGCGACACGATAATCGCGCCCGGCGCGATCGAGCGCTTCGCACGCGGCAATGTGATCGAGCGTATCGGGATCGGACAGCGCAAGCGGCAACGGATCGAACCGCGCCGCGTCGAGCCCCGGATAACCGATCCACACCAGTTGCTCGCGGCGAATGAAAGCGCCGCTCGTCCCGTCGTCCGGCAACGAGATCAGCGCGAGATCGACCGCGCGCTTGTCGAGCTGCTCGAGCAGCCGCGGCGTCGGCCCGCACACGACTTCGACGATCGCGTGCGGATGCTGGCTCGAGAACTGTCGCAGCAACGAGGGCAGCCAGACCTGCGCGTAATCGTCCGGGCAGCCGAACCGGATGGTGCCCGACAGCCCCGTGCCGCACAGATCGGCCATCGCCTCGTCGTGCTGCCGCAGGATGCGTTGCGCATGCACGAGCAGCCGCTCGCCCGGGTGCGTCAGCACCACGCCGCGCCCGGTGCGCTGGAACAGCGGCTGCTCGACGATTTCCTCGAGCCGCCTCATCTGCTGGCTGAGCGCCGACTGCGTGCGGCCGACGCGCGCTGCCGCGCGGCTAAGCGCACGCACCTCGGCGATGACGACGAACGAGCGCAGCAGGTCGATGTCGAGCGAACGTGCCAAGTATTAGCTCCTTTTCTACCTTGCATAAGAACTATTCGTTTCCATAAAACCAGACCGGCGCCTAGACTGCAAGCGATCCCTGCCCATGCCCGGAGAAGCCCGATGTCACTGAACGACGACGCCACGTTCTGGCGCAACGCCAGGCAGCACCTGATCCGCTACGGCGGCACGTTCGAGCCGATGATCGTCGAGCGAGCGCAAGGCAGCTTCGTCTACGACGCGGACGGCCGCGCAATCCTCGATTTCACGTCGGGACAAATGAGCGCGGTGCTCGGACACTGCCATCCGGAGATCGTCGCCGTGATCGCCGAATACGCGGGCAAGCTCGATCATCTGTTCAGCGGGATGCTGTCGCGCCCGGTCGTCGATCTCGCGACGCGGCTCGCCGACATCACGCCGCCGGGCCTCGATCGCGCGCTGCTGCTCAGCACCGGCGCGGAATCGAACGAAGCCGCGATCCGGATGGCGAAGCTCGTCACCGGCAAGTACGAGATCGTCGGCTTCGCGCAGTCGTGGCACGGGATGACGGGCGCGGCCGCGTCCGCGACGTACAGCGCCGGCCGCAAGGGCGTCGGGCCGGCGTCGGTCGGCTCGTTCGCGATTCCGGCCCCGTTCGCGTACCGGCCGCGCTTCGAGCGCGACGGCACGTACGACTATCTCGCCGAACTCGACTACGCATTCGATCTGATCGATCGCCAGTCGAGCGGCAACCTCGCCGCGTTCATCGCGGAGCCGATCCTCAGCTCGGGCGGCATCATCGAATTGCCCGACGGTTACATGGCGGCGCTCAAGCGCAAGTGCGAAGAACGCGCGATGCTGCTGATCCTCGACGAAGCGCAGACGGGCGTCGGCCGCACCGGCACGATGTTCGCGTGCCAGCGCGACGGCGTGACGCCCGACATCCTCACGCTGTCGAAAACGCTCGGCGCCGGATTGCCGCTCGCGGCCGTCGTCACGTCCGCGCAGATCGAGGAACGCGCGCACGACCTCGGCTACCTGTTCTATACGACGCATGTGTCGGATCCGCTGCCGGCCGCGGTCGGCCTGCGCGTGCTCGACGTCGTGCAGCGCGACGGTCTGGTGGAACGCGCGAACGTGATGGGCAGCCGGCTCCGGCGCGGCCTGCTCGACCTGATGGAGCGCTTCGATTGCATCGGCGACGTGCGCGGGCGCGGGCTGCTGCTCGGCGTGGAAATCGTCAAGGACCGGCGCACGAAGGAGCCGGCGGACGGCCTCGGCGCGCAGATCACGCGCGAGTGCATGAAGCTCGGGCTCAGCATGAACATCGTGCAGTTGCCCGGGATGGGCGGCGTGTTCCGGATCGCACCGCCGCTGACCGTCAGCGACGCAGAGATCGATCTTGGGCTGTCGCTGCTGGAGCAGGCGATCACGCGCGCACTGTAACGCCGCCGCGCCGCCCGCCGTCGCTGCAGCACCGGGCGCCCGCGATCTGCGTACACTATCCGGCAGGCAACTTCGGGCAACGAGGCAAGCGATGGCAAGCGCGGCGAACGACGACGGCACGAACGGGCACTGGCTTCAGGCGCGCCGCGACGCGGAAACGGGGATCGAAAGTCTGCGCGCGCATTTCAGCGGCCATGCGTACGATCCGCACGATCACGACGACATGCTGGTCGGCTTCACCGAACACGGCGTGCAACGCTTCCAGTGCCACCGTTCGCTCCATACGAGCGTGCCCGGCCGCGCGATCCTGATCGAGCCGGGCGCGATGCACGACGGTCATGCGCCCGAAGCCGGCGGCTTCACGTACGGGATGCTTTACTTGCCGCAGGCGTGGGTCGAGCGCGCCGCGCGCCGGCTCGGGCTGCCGGGCCTCGGCAGCGTCGAGACCACGTTCGGCCATACGCTCGTCGACGATCGCGGCCTCGTCGACGCGATCCGGAATGCGTTCTTCGCGATCCACGACAACGAAGGCCGGCTCGCGCGCGACCAGACGCTCGACCGCCTGCTGATGCGTCTCGGCAGCCAGCTGGGCAAACCGCTCGCGCCGGAAAGCAATGCCGTGCCGCCCGCGATCGCGCGGGTGCGCGACCTGCTGCACGAACAGATGGACGGCAACGTCGGCCTCGACGAACTCGCGAGCGTCGCCGGCATCGACCGGTTCCGGCTGACGCGGATGTTCCAGCGCGCGTTCGGCACGTCGCCGCACGCGTACCTCGTGCGCATGCGACTGCGCGCGGCACGCCGGCTGCTGGCAGCCGGCCGCACGCCGGCTCAGGTAGCCGCCGACGTCGGCTTCGCCGACCAGAGCCACCTCGGCCGCTGGTTCCGCCGCGCATACCGGATCACGCCGGCCGCGTACCGGCAACTCTGCACAAACGTTCCAGACTGATCGCGCGCGGCATCCGATCATGAGCGCTCCAACCAGGAGCAAGCATGTTCGATACGAAGGTAGCGCTGATCGTGCGCGACGATCTCGCCGCGTGGCAGAAACTCAATGTCGTCGCGTTTCTCGCGACGGGCGTCGCCGCCGGGGCGCCGGAGGCGCTCGGCGAGCCTTACGAGGATGCGGCCGGCCGCCGCTACGGCCGGATGCTCGGCCAGCCGATGCTGGTGTTCGCGGCCGATCTGAACGGATTGCAGGCCGCGCACCGGCAGGCACTGTCGCGCGAGTTGACGATCGTGCCGTACGTGCGCGCGATGTTCTCGACCGGCCATGACGCGGCCAACCGCGAAGCATTTCGCGCCGAGGATGCGGACCACCCGGATCTGGTCGGCCTGGCGCTGCACGGGCCGAAGAAGGCCGTCGACAAGGCGGTAAAGGGGCTGGCATTGCACGCATGAACGCGTGCATGCCCGGTTCGCCGTCGCCGCCCGGCGATGCACGAGCACGTTGATGCAGGACCGGCTGCGACTCCGCTGCGCGGACGGCAGGGCGGCCGTCGTACCGACGCATCCGCACACCGCGGAAGAAAGCCGCCGGCCCATTGCAGGCCCGCAGCTTCCGTTCGATCAACCGCCGAGATACGCCTGCTTGATCCGGTCGTTCGCGAGCAGGTTCGCGCCCGTGTCGGCCAGCACCACGCGCCCCGTTTCGAGCACGTAGCCGCGATCGGCCACGCCGAGCGCCTTGTTCGCGTTCTGCTCGACGAGGAACACCGTGACGCCTTCGTCGCGGATCGTCCGGATGATGTCGAAGATCTGCGCGATCACGAGCGGCGCGAGACCGAGCGTCGGCTCGTCGAGCAGCAGCAGGCGCGGCTTGCTCATCAGCGCGCGGCCGATCGCGAGCATCTGCTGTTCGCCGCCCGACATCGTGCCGGCCCGCTGCGTCGCGCGTTCCTTCAGGCGCGGAAACAGCTTGAACACGTGCTCGATGCCGTCGTCGATCTCGTGACGGCTCGCGAAGAAGCCGCCCATCTTCAGGTTCTCGAGCACCGTCAGGCTCGGGAACACGCGCCGCCCTTCCGGCGAGATCGCCATCCCCTGCCGCATGATCTGGTGCGTCGACATCGCGGTGATGTCGTTGCCCTCGAACAGCACGC
This sequence comes from Burkholderia latens, assembly GCF_001718795.1. Lineage (NCBI taxonomy): Bacteria > Pseudomonadati > Pseudomonadota > Betaproteobacteria > Burkholderiales > Burkholderiaceae > Burkholderia > Burkholderia latens. The sequence goes on from NZ_CP013438.1 coordinate 1,796,077, forward strand.
GGCCCGACGACGCGCGCGGCGCGCCGCATACCGTCATCATCAGCGTCGTCTTGCCGGCGCCGTTGCTGCCGATCAGCGTGACAATCTCGCCCTTGTTCACCTCGATCGACACGCCCGCGAGCGCTTCGACCGCGCCGTAGTGCGTATGGACCTGTTCCAGCTTCAGCATCACTCTTCCCCCAGATACGCCTTGATCACGCGCGGGTCGTTGCGGACCGCTTCCGGCGTGCCGATCACGATCGGCCGCCCGTGCTCCATCACGAGGATGCGGTCCGACACGCCCATCACGAGGCTCATGTCGTGCTCGATCAGCAGCACCGATACGCCGAACTCGCGGCGCAGCTTGTCGATCAGGTGCTGCAGCTCGATCTTTTCCTGCGGGTTGAGACCGGCCGCCGGCTCGTCCAGCATCAACAGGCGCGGCTCGGTGATCATGCAGCGCGCAATTTCCAGGCGCCGCTGGTGCCCGTACGACAGCGTGCCGGCCGGCCGGTTGGCAACCGACGTCAGCCCCATCCGGTCGAGCCATACGGCTGCGCGTTCGAGCGCTTCCTTTTCGGCGCGGCGATACGCGGGCGTCGAGAACAGGCCCGGCAGCAGCCCCGACTTCACCTTGCGGTGCTGCGCGACGAGCAGGTTCTCGACGACCGTCAGCGACTTGAACAACCGAATGTTCTGAAACGTGCGTACCAGGCCCTTCAGCGCGATCTTGTGGCTCGGCAGCCCGCCGATCGCGTGACCGTCGAGCACGACGTCGCCGCCGGTCGGCTTGTAGAAGCCGCCGACGCAGTTGAACACCGTGGTCTTGCCCGCGCCGTTCGGCCCGATGATCGCGAACACCTCGTCGCGGCGCACGTCGAAATCGATGCCGTCCACCGCGAGCAACCCGCCGAAGCGCATCTGCAGCCCGGCGACCTTCAACAGTTCTGCATTCGCGCTCATTGCGGCAGCTCCACGTGGGGGCGGCTCGCGGGCAGCAGGCCCTGCGGACGCCACATCATCATCAACACCATCACCAGACCGAAGATCAGCATCCGGTACTCGGCAAAGCCGCGCGCGACCTCCGGCAGCACCGTCAACAGGATCGCCGCGAGAATCACGCCGAGCTGCGAACCCATCCCGCCGAGCACGACGATCGCGAGGATCAGCGCCGATTCGATGAAAGTGAACGATTCAGGATTCACGAGGCCCTGGCGCGCGGCGAAGAACGCGCCGCCGATCCCCGCGAACGCCGCGCCGAGCGTGAACGCCGACAGCTTGATCCGCGTCGGGTTCAGGCCGAGCGAACGGCACGCGATCTCGTCGTCGCGCAGCGCTTCCCACGCGCGGCCCATCGGCATGCGGATCAGGCGGCTCGTCACGAACAGCGTGAAGCCGACCAGCACCAGCGCGATCAGGTACAGGAAGATCACCATGTGCTCGCCGCTGTATTCCAGCCCGATCAGTTCATGGAAGGTCTTCGCGCCTTCGACGCTCGCCGAGCGCGCCATCTCGAAGCCGAACACCGTCGGCTTCGGAATGCTCGAGATGCCGTCCGGGCCGCCGGTCAGGCTCGTCAGGTTGTTCGCGAGCAGACGGATGATTTCGCCGAAGCCGAGCGTGACGATCGCGAGATAGTCGCCGCGCAGCCGCAGCACCGGGAAGCCGAGCAGGAAGCCGAACGTCGCCGCCGCGATCGCCGCGATCGGCAGACACTCCCAGAACGTCAGCCCGAAATACTGGTTCAGCATCGCGTACGTATAGCCGCCGACCGCGTAGAACCCGACATAGCCGAGATCGAGCAGCCCCGCGAAGCCGACCACGATGTTCAGCCCGAGACCAAGGATCACGTAGATCAGCGCGAGCGTCGCGACGTCCACCGCGCCGCGCGAGCCGAAAAACGGCCACACGAGGCCGACCGCGAGCAGCACCCAGATGATCGCGCGCTGTTGCCGCGCGCCCATCGTCGGCGCCGCCGGCAGCTTCACGGCCGCTTTCGCGCGCATCAGCCACGGCTTGAACAACTGGAACAGGAACACGGCCGCGACCGCAATCCACACCGGGCGCCAATGCGGCGTCAGCACCACCTGATAGCCGTCGAGCTTCAGCTGCAGGCCGAGCACCGGAATCGTGAGGACCGCGGTCAGCAGCGCAGCAGCGACCGCGTTCTTCAGCGCCTGGCCGATCGATGCGTCGGCGGCCGGGCGGCGAACGGAAATGACTTGACTCATCTGCGTCTCCCTCAGACCTTTTCGATGTCCGACTTGCCGAGCAGGCCGGTCGGGCGGAAGAGCAGGATCAGCACGAGCAGGCCGAACGCGACCACGTCCTTGTACTCGGCCGGCATGTAGCCTGCGGCGAAGGTTTCGGCCAGTCCGAGCAGCACGCCGCCGAGCATCGCGCCCGGAATGCTGCCGATCCCGCCGAGCACCGCGGCGGTGAACGCCTTGATGCCTGCGACGAAGCCGATGTACGGATTCAGCTTGCCGATCGTCAGCCCGATCAGCACGCCGCCGACGGCGGCCAGCATCGCACCGAGCACGAACGTGAACGAGATCACGCGGTTCGTGTCGATGCCGAGCAGGTTCGCCATCTTCATGTCTTCCGCGCACGCGCGGCACGCGCGGCCCATCCGCGAATGCGAGATGAACAGCGTGAGCGCGGTCATCAGCACGATCGTCACGCAGACGATCAGCAGACGCGCATACGGAACCGTCACGTCGTAGTCGCCGCCGAGATGGATGTCGAACGCACCGGAGATCAGCACCGGCACCGATACGTCGCGCGCGCCCTGGCCGATCTGCACGTAGTTTTGCAGGAAGATCGACATGCCGATCGCGGAGATCAGCGGCACGAGGCGCGGACCGCCGCGCAATGGGCGATATGCGACGCGTTCGACCGCGAAGCCGTACAGGCCGGTAACGATCACCGACACGATCAGCGCGGCGCCGAGCACGAGCGGCAACGGGTAGCCGGCGGACACGCCGATCGCTGTGAGCGTCACGAGGCCCACGTATGCGCCGATCATGTAGATCTCGCCGTGGGCGAAGTTGATCATGCCGATGATGCCGTAGACCATCGAGTAGCCGATGGCGATCAGCGCATAGATCGCACCCAGCGTCAGGCCGTTGACCAGCTGCTGGGCGAATTGAGGAAAGAAGTCAGTCATGTGCGGGAAGCTCCCGTTGGCGTTGGCGCGCATGCCGTCGCCGGATCACGGCGTTCGGCCGCGCGCAACGCACGGTGTCGTCTCGGGCCGCCCTCGTTGGCCGTGCACGGGGAATGCGCGGCCAAATGCGCACGCGCCCCGTCCGGTTCGCGGACAGGGCGGGTGCGCGGGCGGGTACTTCGTTATTACCGGGCGGCGGTCTTCGTCGCGTCCTTGTGCCACGTATAGACGACGAACTTGAACGCCTTCAGGTCGCCCTGTGCGTCATACGCGACCTTGCCGATCGGCGTGTCGAACGTGGTCTTGTGCATGTACGCGGCGACCTTCGTCGGGTCCGTCGTCTTCGCGCCCGCGATCGAGTCGGCGATGATCTTCACCGCTGCGTACGCCGGCATCTGGAACGGGCCGTTCGCGTCGCGCTTCTTGTCCGCGAACGCTTTCACGAGCGCCGCGTTGGCCGGGTCGGCCGAGAAGTCGGCCGGCAGCGTGACGAGCATGCCTTCCGAAGCCGGGCCGGCAATCGCCGTCACGTCCTTGTTGCCGACGCCTTCAGGCCCCATGAAGGTCGCCTTCACGCCCTGCTCGCGCGCCTGACGCATCAGCAGGCCCATTTCCGGGTGGTAGCCGCCGAAGTAGACGAAATCGACGCCTTGCGACTTCAGCTTCGTGATGATCGCCGAGTAGTCCGAATCGCCGGCGTTGATGCCTTCGAACAGCACGACCGGAATCTTCGCTGCTTCGAGGTCCTTCTTCACCGACGACGCGATGCCCTGGCCGTACGACTGCTTGTCGTGCAGGACCGCGACCTTCTTCGGCTTCACGTTGTTGATGATGTAATGCGCGGCGGCCGGGCCCTGCTGGTCGTCGCGGCCGATCGTGCGGAAGATGAAGTGGCGCTTCTTCCCTTCGGTCAGCTGCGGCGCGGTGGCCGACGGCGTGACCATCACGATGCCTTCGTTTTCGTAGATGTCGGATGCGGGGATCGTCGAACCCGAGCACACGTGGCCGATCACGTACTTGATCTTCTGGCTGACGATCTTGTTGGCGACGGCGACCGCCTGCTTCGGTTCGCATGCGTCGTCCATCATCACCACTTCAAACTTGTTGCCGCCCGCACCGCCGGCCGCGTTGATCTGTTCGATCGCGGTCAGCGCGCCGGCCTTCACCATGTCGCCGTATTGAGCGACCGAGCCGCTCATCGGACCAGCGATGGCGATCTTCACGGTTTCCGCTTGCGCGGCGGCGGCGCCGGCGGCGAACAGCACGGCGGCGACGGAAATGGACGTAAGACGGGACAGCGTCATCTGGGAGCTCCTCGATGTTGTTTAGTCATACGGGCAAAGGCGGCATGACTTGCGCAATCGAACAGCACCCGGGGCGAGAACATGGGACACGCCCGAGACACATGAAGACGGACCTGCGGATGGATGATGCGTAGCGGGGCCCGGCTCTTGCAGTCCCCGAAGGGGACGTCTGGTTCGGAAAGACATCGTGATGCGTCTTGCATTGCGCAAGCGTTTCGCCTGCCCCGCTTGCCAACTGCTCGTCCGGAGGGATGGTCCGACAGCCGTTGGCAAGGCAGTCGAAATTATATGGGCGTTTTTAAATCGTCTGTCAAAAATGCCGGCATACCGAGGGAAAACACGGAGAAACTTGGCGTCCCGGAAGGGCGACCCGGGAGCAACCGCACGCGTGAGTCAGCGTTTGCGGCAGGTGCAATCGGGTTGCGATTTTGGACTGATTTGCGGCGCTCGTGCCCGCCGGCATTGGCTGCGGCGGATGTTTCGTGTCGCCGTGCGCGATCGCTGGATCGTCCGTCGCCGGATCGTCTGGCATCAATCAACTGATGATTCACGCGAAGCGCCCCACAACGGGGCACTCCGCCGTGCCCGCAAAACCTTCTATTTGCCGACATGCGCACCACGACAGAAAGCAATATGTTGGTTTTATGAAATAATACGAATTCGCTTCAGCAATCCAGCCAGCCTTCCCTCCGTCGCGTCGGCCCCGCTTCGTCGCCGCTCCGACGCCCGTCCGTCGCCGAACCGCCAGCCAGTGATCTGCCGTTTTTGTCATTGCACATCACCTGCTTTGAGTCGCCGATGAATCATCTTCACCGTTTGTCCCGCGCCGCCGCGCTTGCGTGCGCGCTGTCTGTTTCTGCTGTCGATGCTTGCGCCAGCGACACGCTGGTCGATCGTTCGCGCAGTGCCAATGTGTTTCGTTCGGAACGCCGCGCTCTGGCCCCGGATGACTGGCACACGGTGAAGAACTCGACGCGGCCTATCCAGTACGCGGCGCCCGTCGAACGCAGTCCGTTCGATACGCGCGATACGCGGCCGCTGCGTGTTTCCGGGGATACGCTCGTGCCGCTGCCTTCAGCGGCACATGGATCTCGCGATTCCGCGTGGCCGCCGAATCGCGTTGAACTCGGCGCGGGCGGTCGCGACAGCTTCGGCCGTGCGTTGCCGCGACACGAACAGCGCGAGCTGAACTGGAACGAGTATTTGAGAGCCAATGGATCGCATGCGCATGGCGGCGGGAATTCGTACGCGCCGACGCGCCCCTTCGAACCCGCGCGCGGCCCGCGCAGCACGACGAATCCGTACGATCCGTCCGTGCCTCAACCGGAGACGCGGACGTTCTACGACGACGGCGCAGGGTCGCATTGCACGGCGACCGGCGGTGCGGGGACGGCGCGGTCGTCCTGCCATATCGCGTGGTGACGCCGGGGGGTGACGATGCGGGGCGCGTGAATTGACGCTCGCGCCTTCCCGATCGCGTGCTCTCGCGTTCGCATCGCCTCGTCCGCGCTATGCAAACCCGTACAACTTCGTGGGGTTGCCGACGAATATCAGTTGCTGCCAGTCCGGACGCCCGATCCAGCCGGCGATCACGTCCAGCATGCTCGCGTCGTCCGGCTTGTCCGTCTTCTGCGTCGGGTGCGGCCAGTCGGTGCCCCACAGCATGCGCTCGGGCGCCATCGCGATCAGCGCCTTCGCGACCGGGGCGACGTCGTCGTACGCGGGCGCACCCGTCTTGCTGTCGACGTACGGTCCCGACAACGTGATCCACGTATTGCCTTTTTCGACCAGGCGCCGCGCGGTACCGAACGCGGCCGACGCCAGCCCGCCGGGCTGCGGCACATGCGCGATATGGTCGATGACGAGCGGACACGGCAGCGCCGCGAGATGCGGCTCCAGCTCCGGCAGCCGCGCGCCCTGAACCACCAGCTCGATATGCCACCCGAGGTTCGCGATACGCGCGGCGAGCGGCGCAAGCATGTCGAGCGTCGTCGCGCCCGGATAGCTGAGATTGAACCGGATCGCACGGATGCCGCCGCGATCGAGCATCCGAAGTTCGTCGTCGCTCACCGTGCCGTCCACCACCGCGACACCGCGCGCGGCGTCGCCGAACTGTGCGATCGCCGCGAGCGTGCAGCGATTGTCGGTGCCGTACGTCGACGGCGTCACGACCACGCTGCGCTTCGCACCGATACGCGTCTGCAGGCGCCTGTATTGCTCGACAGTCGCATTCGGCGGCCGCAGCGTCGTGCCCGGCGCAACCGGAAACCGGTCGTCATAGATATGCATGTGACAGTCGATCGCCCCGACTGGCAGCCGAAACGCAGGCTGCTCGTTGCCGCTCGACCACGTTTCGTCGGCGGCGGCCCCCATCGGCAATGCCGCCGAAGCCAGCGTCGCGCCCGCGATCCTGAGGAACCCGCGTCTCGCCATCCGCGCCATGATCAGATGGTCCCCGTCTTGCCGACCAGCTTGTCGGACGCATGATTGCGCGTGAGCAGCAAAAGCGTCGCGACGCTCAAGAGCGTGAGGATCGCGAGCGGCATCAATGCCAGCGCGTAGCTGCCCGTCGCCGACTTGACCCATCCGTACACGTTCACCATCAGCCCGCCGCCGAGCAGGTTCGCGATCGCATTGACCGTCGCAAGACCGGCCGCCACGGTACTGTTGGACAGCATGTCGGTCGCGAGCGCCCAGAACGGCCCCTTGAACGAATACGCGCCGACCAGCACTGCGCAGAGCATGCAGATCGTCGGGAGCAGCGATCCGCTCAGCGACGTCGCGAACAGCCCCACGCCGATCAGCAGCATCGGCACGACCGTGTGCCAGCGCCGTTCGCCGACGCGGTCGGAGCGCCGGCCCCAGTAGACCATCAGCACCGAGGCTACCGCGTACGGCACCGAATTCAGCAGGCCCGTCTGCATGACGGTCAGGCCGAACGACTTCAGCAGTTGCGGCTGCCACACGGACAGCGTGCTGCCTGCCGCGGACGCACACGTGTCGACGAGCGCGAGGCACAGCACGTAGCGATTGCGGAACAGCTGCGCGAGCGGGAGCGACGGCACCTTCTTGCGTGTCTTGTGGCCGGCGGCAAGCGCGCCCGAAAGCCACGCACGCTCGTCGTCGTCGAGCCACTTCGCGTTCTCCGGCTTGTTCGTCAGCATGAACAGGCATGCGACGCCGAGCAGCACGGTCGGAATGCCTTCGAGGATGAACAGCCAGTGCCAGCCACGCAGGCCCCAGACGCCGTCCATCTGCAACAGCAGCGCGGAGATCGGCGAACCGATGAAACTCGCGGCCGGAATCGCGACCATGAACGTCGCGACGATCCGCGCGCGATACTGCGCGGGAATCCAGTACGACAGATAGAGCAGCACGCCCGGGAAGAAGCCCGCTTCGGCGGCGCCCAGCAGAAAGCGCAGCACGTAGAACGACGTCGCGTTGTGCACGAGCGCGGTCGCCGCCGACACGATGCCCCACGTGATCATGATCCGCGCGATCCAGATCCGTGCGCCGTATTTCTGCAACGCGAGATTGCTCGGCACTTCGAAAAAGAAGTATGAAATGAAGAACAGGCTGCTTCCGAAGCCGAAGACCTTCGCCGACATCCCGAGGTCCTGGTTCATCTGCAACGACGCCATCCCGACGTTGCCCCGGTCGATGAAGGCAAGCAGGTAGCAGATCATCAAAAAGGGAATGAGCCGCCAGACGACCTTTCGTACGGTCCGGCGCTCGATCGCGGACGTTTCCATGAAACCGACTTGCATGTTGTCTCCGTTTATTGTGCGCCTGAGCGCGTTCCCGTGAACCGTTGCCACGCGATGATCGAAATGACGCCGCAGGCGAGCACGACGGCCATTGCCGCGAATGTGTGCCGCACGCCCAGCGCCTCGGATGCGCTGCCGACGAGCAGATAACCGAACGGCATCGTGCCGTTGTAGGCCATGCCGTACATCCCGACGAGCCCGCCGCGCACGTGTTCGGGGCACCGGCGCTGAATGGTCGCGTTCGTCGACGTGGCCGCGAACGTGAGGCTGAAGCCGAGCGCATAGAACGCGGGAATCGATCCCGCCGCATCGGTCGTCGCAGCCAGCACGGCCAGCGCGCCGATTGCCGTCCACGGTGCATACGCAATGAACCGGTGCGACGCGCGCGGCCCCCACGCCGACGACAGCAGCACCGCCGCGCTCAACGAACCCGCGCCGGCGCAGGCGAAGAACACGCCGGTAAAGCGCGCCGCGTCGTGAAAGCCCTGGTCCGCGAGCAGCGGCACGAGCGTCTGGTAGCTGCCGGCAAACAGGCCGATGCACGCGAGAATCGGCAGATAGCGCGCCGAGAACACGTCGGACAGCACGTAGCCGACCGCGTCGCGCAAACCGCTCTCCGCGCGCGCCGGGCGATTCACCGGCGCGGCCCGGATCGACCGCACGCACGCCGCCATGAAGCACAGCGCGAGCGCGTAGATGGCAAACGACGTTCTCGGCCCCAGCGCCGGATAGACGAATCCGGCGATGGTCGGGCCGACCATGCGCCCGACGTTGTAGACCATCGTGTTCATCGCGACCGCATTGGAGGTATGCGTGGCGTCCTGCAGGCTCGTCAGCAGCAGCACCTGCCGCGCAGGCGTCTCCACCGCGCTCGACACGCCGATCGCGAGCGCATGCGCAAGGATCAGCTTCACCCCGAGCATGCCGAGGAGCGACAACGTGAAGAGGCTGCCCGTCAGCACCAGCGACGTCGTGAGCACGCATAGCGTCACTCGGCGCGCGTTGGCCGAGCCGATGCGCGACCCCGCCACCGGCGCGACGATCAGCTGCGGCCCGTACAGCAGAAAGTTGAGCAGCGCCAGGATCGCCGCCGAGCCGGACAGGTGATAGATCAGCAGATTGAGCGTGACGTTTTGCGTCCAGCTGCCGAGCACCGACGCGACCTGCCCGCTCAGATAACGCCGCAGCGATGCCTCCGTCAGCGCTGGAAACAGCCTGTTCACCCAACCCGCTTGCGTTGCCACGTTCATGACAGCGCCTTTCCGCGGGTTTCGGGCGCGAACAGCACGACCGCGGCCGCGGCGATGAACGCGACGATCGTCGTCGCGAGCCCGAGCACGAAGCCTCCGGACGTCGACGCCAGCGCACCGATGATCAACGGCGCGATGAAGCCGCCGAGCCGGCCGCCGTTGTACGCGAGGCCCATGAAAAACCCGCGCGATGCGGTGTTGCCGATGATCTCCGCGAGGAACGGACCGGCGCCCGCGAAGATGCCGTTCACGCTGAAGCCGGTCAGGAAGATTGCGGTCATCAGCAGCAACGGATTCGCCGACACGATATACACGCCGACGGCCATCGCGCCGACCAGCAGATAGGCCAGGAACATCGGCCGCCGGCCGAGCCGGTCGACCCATGCCGAGAACAGCAGAAACCCGGCGATCGCGCCGAACTGCAGCGCCAGCACGAACTTCAGGCTATGCACGAAATCGAGGTGCTTCACCGCGACGAGGAACGTCGGCGTCCACGTGAATACACCCCAGTAGAGGTACTGCAGAAAGAAGATGAAACAGAAAGCGGTGAAAAGTCCACGCACGTTCAGCTTCTCGCGACCTGCCGTGTCGAGCTGGCGGCCCTGTGCCTTCGCGTTTCTGCGCTCGAGCCAGATCGGCGATTCCGGCGTCTTGCGCGCGACCCAGAACAGGATGAAGAACGGCGACGCGCCGATCAGGAACAGCAGACGCCAACTGTCGCCGGTCAATCCGCCATGCGCGGCGCCGACGATGCCCGAGATCGCGATCGCGAGAATCGCGCCGACCGGCAGGCCCATCTGCATCAGCGCACCGCCCTTGCCGCGCCGGCTCGAATGCCAGGTTTCCGCAATGAGCGCCGCGCCGGCGGTCCAGGTGCCGCCCATGCCCAGCGCGCCGAGAAAGCGCAACGCGGCGAACGAGTGCGCGTCGGGCGCAAATGCGATCAGGCCGGAAAAAAGCGAGTAGATGCCGATGCAGAGCAGTGCGGTGCGCACGCGCCCGATCCGGTCCGACCCGAAGCCGAACAGAATGCCGCCGACGATCTGTCCGGCCGCCGTGACGCTGGTGAAAATGCCGAGCTGCGCCTTGTTCAATCCGAACTGCAGCGCGAGCGTCGGCAGCAGCAGCGAAAGCAGAAACGAGTCGTAGCTCTCGAACATCCAGCCGAGCCCCGCGAGCGACAGCGAACGCCACTCGGTACCGGTCACGCGCGTGAGGCCTTTTTCAGCGGCTGCGGATTCCATCTCTGGTGTCGCCAAGGTTGCAGTCGTCTTCATGGGTTGTCTCCGGGAATCGCGATGCGATACGTCGATGCAGCCGTCCGGCTGAACAGCGCGGCCCTTTCGTCGGCCGACATCGCGGACGCAAGGCGTTTGAAGGCGTTCCACAGCACGCGATAGCTGAACATCCCCTTGTCGACGGGGAAGTTGCTCTCGAACATGCAGCGATCGACGCCGAACAGTTCGACGCACGTGTCGAAATACGGCTGCCACGCCGCCGCCAGTTCCTGCGACGACGGCGGCAGGTCGCGCGCGGCGAAGTCCGAGCCGAACACGGTCATGCCCGCGCCGCCGAGCTTCATGCACGTGTTCGGCAACGCGGCCAGACGCGCGAGTTGGCGTCTCCATTGCGCATGGACTTCCTCGCGCCGGCCGGCATGCGGGCCCACGCCGAGCGGACCGCCGAAATGGTCGATGACGATGGTGACGTTCTCGCATGCGCGTGCGAGTTCATACAGGTCGTCGAGCTGCGTGTGATAGACCCACGCGTCGAGCGACAGCCCATAGCGGCCGAGCGTCATCACGCCCTGCCTGAAAGCGGGATTCGACATACGGTCGCGCGGCGGCGTAACCGGGCTCGATCGCACGTCGGGGCTCGCATGCCACGCGAGCGGATTGCGGATCCGGCGCAGCCGGCCACCCGAAACCGCCAGCATCGCGTCGAGCACTGCATCGAGTTCCGCGCCGAGCGACAGATCGGCGCCGCCGACGATGGCCTCGCAGCAGCGCGTTGGGCCGTATGCGCCGCTTGCGAACATCGCGGCGACGCCTGTCGCGAATTCCACTTCGCCAACCGGCTTGAACGCATCCGGCCCGCCGGCGCGCAACATCGAGCGGCACTGCACATAGACCGTCGATACGACCCGATGCCCGCTGCGCACGTCCGCGCCGAACTCGTCCGCGAGATAACGCCCGGTCTGGCGGTCCCACAGGTGATGATGGGCGTCGACGATCGCAAGCGCGGGTTCGAGTGCCGGCTCGTCGCGCAGTGCGAGCCACTCGGGCCGGACGGGAAGATGCGGTGCGTGAACGGTCTGCATCGCGCTCGCCTCAGAACTTCTGGCGCATGCCGATCACCACGCCCGTCTGGTTGTGATCGGGTGCGACCGTGCCATAGCCGTTCACGCCGAGCGCGGAGCCGCCCTTGTTGCGCGCAAAGCCCGCCGTCGCATAGATATCGGTGCGCTTCGACAGCAGATAGTCCGCACAGAGCACGGCGAGCCACGGATCGGCGCTGGTCGAATGCACGTCCTGGTAATAGGCGGTTGCCGTGACCACGAACGCCGGCGACACCGCGTATTGCGCGCCGGCCCAGTACAGGTTCGCCGCGCTGGCTTCGGCGCCGTTCGCGACGCGAATCGGATTCGCCGGCAGGAACGCGTTCGACGCGTGGAGGTAGCGATAGCCGGCGAATCCCTTCACCGGTCCGATTGCATACGACGCGGCCGCCGTCGCGCGACGCTCGGTGCCGGTGTTCGTCGCGACGGTGTTGCTGTTGCGCTGCTCGTACGACACGCTTGCGGCGAGCGGTCCTTGCGCGAAACTCAGCGCGCCGCTGAAGAAGCGGCCGGTGAGTTGCGCGCCCGGCACCTCGGCGCCGTACCCGGTGTCGTAACGGGTGCTGTACATCGCCTGCGCGGTCACCGGACCGAACACGCCGGTGTACTTCGCCGAATTGTCGATACGCGCGGCCGCCGCGTAGTCGAGCGACAGCACCGAGTATCGCGACGACGCGCCCATCGGGTCGAACGCAACGGCCTGTTCGTAGAAGAGCGAGTTCTGGCGGCCGAACGTCAACTGCTGACCGCGGTACGACAGCCCGACCCACGCCTGCCGGCCGAAAATCCGCGACGTCGTGGCGGCGTTCGAACCGAGGCCTTTCGTCGACTGCGCGGTCGTGCCGTCATTGATGTTGAAGCCGTTTTCCAGCTGGAAAATGGCCTTCATGCCGCCGCCGAGATCCTCGACGCCCTTCAGTCCCCAGCGCGAACCGGACAGATTGCCCGACGCTTCGCGCGTCTGAGCGCCGCCGGTACTCGTATTGTTGATGTGCTCGATGCCGACGTCGGCAATGCCGTACAGCGTGACGCTGCTTTGCGCATGCGCGGCGCCGCACCACAAGGTCGCACTCGCGACGGTGACGGCGCCGAGCGCGAAACGGGATTTCGGGCGGGCATTCTGACTGGCGTGATTCGACAACATGGAGTCTCCAAACTGTTTTTTGTAGGCGGAACTGACGAAGGAAAATTCACGACTCGCGAGCTGCGGGCGCTTCGCCGGCGTCCGAACCCGGATCGCCGAGCCATGCAATGGTCAACGCGCCGAGCAGCAGCACACCGGACACGGCGACGAGCGGCGCGGTAAAGCCGCCGGAGAACTGCTTGAGCGCGCCGATCATCGACGGCCCGACGAAGCCGCCGAGATTGCCGACCGACACGATCAGCGCGAGTCCGCCCGCGGCGGCCCGCCCGGTGAGGAATCCCGACGGAATGGCCCAGTACGTCGCCTGGAACGCGAGGATCCCGCTCACCGCGACGCACAGTGCGATCAGCTTGAAGGCCGGCGCATGAATGAAGGCGCTCGCGCACAACGCCACGGCCGCGACGGCCAACGCGCTTGCGACATGCGGAATGCGGTTGGCCGCACGATTGGCGACGCGCGCCCACCAGAGCATCGCGCCGGCACCGATCGCATACGGAATGGCCGTCAGCCAGCCGACCACCGCATGTTCGACGCCGAACTGCCTGATGATCTGCGGCATCCACAAGCCGACGCCGAGCGAGCCGACGATCCCGCAGAAGTTGATGAACGCGAGCACGAACACGCGCCAGTTCGTCATGGCGTCGCGCAGGTTGCTGCCGTGCTTCGCGCCGATGTCGCGCTGCTCGAACGCGAGGCGCTTCGCGAGCGACGCCTTCTCTTCGTCACTGAGCCACGCGGCTTTCTCGGGACGGTCGGCCAGCACGAACAGGCACGCGATGCCGAGCATCACTGCAGGAATGCCTTCGATCAGCAGCAACCACTGCCAGCTGCGCAGCCCATGCAGGCCGCCGAGCTCGAGCAGCGCACCGGAAATCGGCGAGCCGATCATGTTTGCGACAGGAATGCCGACGAGAAATGCAGCCGTTACCTTCGCGCGCCATTTGCCGGGAAACCAGTGCGTGAAATACAGATAGATGCCGGGCGTGAATCCCGCCTCGGCGAGCCCGAGCAGAAAGCGCGCAGCCGCGAAGCTCGTCGGTCCGACGACGAACGCCGTCGCCATCGAGAACAGTCCCCACGTGATCATGATTCTCGCGATCCACACGCGCGCCCCGACCTTCTGCATGATCAGGTTGCTCGGAATCTCGAACAGGAAATAGCCGATGAAGAACAGTCCCGCACCGACGCCGAACTGCTCGGCCGTGAGGCCGAGATCCTTGTTCATCGTAAGTGCGGCAAAGCCGACGTTGGTCCGGTCGAGATAACTGATTACGTAGCAGACGAAGATGAACGGCAGAATGCGCCGGAACGCCCTGGCGAGCGTGCGCTCGCTGGCCGCGTAATCGTCGCCGGCCAGACGCTCTGCGGGTTGCGCGTCGGCGCGCGGTGAGTCGTCGCCGGCACGCAGCACGTGCGAAACGGTCATGCTTGTCTCCTTCGTCGCGCAGCTGACGGCGCGATCTTTCGGCATGCTGGCGGGAAGCCGACCAGCGGCGTCCCGGCTCGCGGGTTTCAGTCCTTCTTCGCCGCCTGGTTCGGCAGCGGACCGGCAATGCTCATATCCGCTTTCAGCACTGAACCGGACGTCGATTCGGTAATGAAAAGCGTCTTCATCTCCGGGCCGCCGAAGCACACGCTCGTGAGCGACGCGCCTTTCGGCCCGGTCAGGATCTCGATGGGCTCCGCGCAGTGGTTGAGCACCCACACGTGGCCGAGCCCCGGATTCGCGACGAACAGGCGGCCTTCGAGATCGACGGTGATGCCGTCGGGGCCGCTCGGTCCGTATGACGTGAAGAACTGACTGACCTTGGTGACCGAGCCGTCGGCCTGCAGCGGCATGCGCCAGACGGCATTGCCGCGCGTCATCGCGACGAACAGCACCTTCTCGTCGCGCGACAGGACGAGCCCGTTCGGGCTCGGGCAGGTGCCGATCAGCATGTCGAGCTTTCCGTCTGGCGACAGCCGATACACGCGGCCCGTCGGATCGTGCAGCCCGGTCTGCCCCTGGTCGGTGAAATAGATGTTGCCGGCCGAGTCGAACGTCAGGTCGTTCACGCCCTTGAAGCGCTCGGTGTTGCGCCGCTCGAGGTACGGACGGACTTCACCGCGCTCGATATCGAGCAGCATCAGGCCGTTCCGGTAGTCGGTGATGATCAGGTGCGATGCATCGAAGCGCTTCATCCCGTTGGGCTCGCCGTCGTATTCGGCAACGAGTTCCCAGTCGCCCGACGGCGAAATGCGGAAGATGCGCCCGTGCGGAATGTCGGTGACGAACAGATAACCGTCCGGATCCCAGACGGGCCCTTCGAGAAAGGAATCCGTGACCATTCCGCCGCGGTTCGCGCGCGCCCATTCCGTGCGGACGTCCGGCTTGCGGAACTTCTCCGGCATGCGCGTGAATACGTCGGCTTCGCGCACTTGCGGACTCGTCAGATAAAACATGCTTACCTCGATGTTCAGCGTTCAGGCCGCGCTGTGCGCGCGTTCGTCGAGCACCGCGAGAATGTTCGCAGCGGCGCCCTTCCCCATGTTCACGTATGCGGCATCGCTCACGCCGCCGATATGCGGAGACAGAATCACGTTGGGGATCCGCTGGAACGGGTGCGGCGCCGTCATCGGCTCCACGTCGAAGCTGTCGAGTCCCGCCGCGTGCAATTGACCGCTCGTCAATGCGTCCACGAGCGCGGCTTCGTCGATCAAGCCGCCGCGTGCGGTATTGACGAGAATCGCCCCGCGCTTGAAGCGCGCGAGCGTGTCGCGGTTGAGCATCCGGCGGTTGTCGGCCGTCAACGGACAATGCATCGACACGACGTCCGACTCCGCGTACAGCGTGTCGAGCGGCACCAGCTTCACGCCCGCGGGCGCTTCGTTCGCGAACGGATCGAACGCGAGTACCTGCATGCCGAACGCCGCGCCGATCGCGGCCACGCGGCGCCCGATCGCGCCGAGCCCGACGAGACCGAGCGTGCGGCCGTCGAGTTCGATGGACTTGTGCGTGGACTTGTCCCAATGGCCTTCGCGCATGCGGACATCGAGCTGCGGAACCGACTTCGCACACGCGAGCAGCAGCGCCCACGCGTGCTCGGCTACGGCGGCCGCGTTCGCGCCGACAGCGGCTCGCACCGCTATACCGCGTGCGGCGGCAGCGTCCTGATCGATCACGTCGATGCCGCTGCCGTGTTTCGAAATCACCTGCAGGTTTTCGGCCGCATCCATGATGCGTGCGTTGATCTTGCCGTACCGGACGATGATCGCGACCGGCTTGTGCCGCGTGCAGAGCGACACAATGTCGTCCTCGGTCGGTTGCTTGCCGGCGAACACGACGTCGAACTGCGCCAGCATCTCGAGCGCTTGCGGCGCGAGGTCGGCGGCGGTCACGAGGACCACGGGCTTGTGCGAAGCGGCCAGCATCACAGCACCTCGTCTTCGGCCAGCATGCCCGCCGCGCGCAGTTCCTTCTCGATCCAGCCCGGACGAAGATCGCCCTTGTGAATCGCCGCAATACGCGCGGTCTCTACGTCGAGCTTTTTCTGCGCGAGATCGACGATGCGCGCAACGTCGGCGCGCGGAATGACGACGATGCCGTCGGCGTCCCCGACCACCAGGTCGCCCGGATTGACCGCCGCGCCGCCCAGCGAAATCGGTGCATTCACGCGTCCCGCGATGCTTTTGGTCGGCCCGCACGGATTGAGGCCGGCCGAGAAGATCGGGTAGTCGCCGTTGGCCAGTTCGTGCGCGTCACGTACCGCGCCATCGATCACGATGCCGGCGATGCCGCTCGCCTTCGCCTGCGCCGCCATGATTTCACCGAGCAGCGCGCACGAGATGTCGCCCTTGCCATCGACGACGACGACGTCGCCCGGCTTCGCGACGGCAAGCGCCGCATGGATCGCCAGGTTGTCGCCCGCGCGAACTTCGACCGTGATCGCAGGGCCGGCAACCTTCATCGTCGGCGACAGCGGGCGCACACGGCCATGCACCGTGCCGCGGCGGCCGGCGACGTCGGCCAGGATCGCGGCTTGATAGCGCGCGGCGGCCTGAACCAGTTCGGGCGGCACGCGCTCGATGTCGCGATTGATCGGAGAAGGGCTGATGGATGGCTTGCTCATGATTCGACCTCGGGTTGAGTGTTGTACTCTGTACAACACTGGTGTACATGGTGAAATCACTATAACCATCAGGCGTGCACGATGACACTGGCGTTTACCCTTTTACGTGGTAAACCAGCGTTTTACTCTGTACAATATCTGGAGAGAATCGACGGGAGAGACAGAATGGGAAACGACGGGGTCGTTGCCGTGGAAAAGGCGCTTTCGCTGCTGGACTGCTTCAAGCCCGGCGCCGAATCGCAGTCGCTTGCGATGCTGTCGCAGGCATCCGGCATGCACAAGACGACGGTCTATCGGCTCATGAATTCGCTGGAGCGAATGGGGTATGTCGTGCGCGCGCAATCCGGCAACTATTCGCTTGGACACCGCGTGCTGTACCTCGGCAAACTGTATGAGCAGTCATTCCATCTGTCCACGGTAGTCGAACCGGCGCTGCACGCGCTGGCCGCGCTGACGAAAGAAAGCGCGTCGTACTACGTGCACGACAACGGGCAGCGGCTTTGCCTGTTTCGCGCCGAGCCGTCCGAAGGCCTGCGTGAAACGCGGCTCGCGGGGACGATGCTGCCGCTCGACGACACGGCCATCAGCCATGTGATCCGCTTCTGGGGACTCGGCGAACCGATTTATGACACGCCACCCGCACTGCCCCTTTTCACCGCCGGCGCGCGCGATGTGCACACGGCAGCGTTCGCGGTGCCGATCTTTGGTGCAGGCGACAAGTTCATGGCGGCGCTGACGCTTTCCGGTCCCGCGTCTCGCCTCAGCGTCGCGCACGAGTCGGGGGAACTGGATCGGCCGCAACTGGACGCAGCGGCCGATCTATCCCGCAAGCTCGGCGCGAGTGTCGCGCTCTGCGAGAACATCTACGGCTCACGCTGAACGACGATACCCGTCACCTCGGCGAAACCACGATCGCCGCCCGCCGATTCTGCATTCTTCCGGCCGGCGTGCGGTTATCGCCGACCGGATCGCTCTTCCCCTTGCCGACGATCGAAATCCGCTTCCCGTCCAGCCCCGCATCGACAAGCTCACCGGCCACCACCTCGGCCCGTCGCCGGGACAACTCCAGGTCGTAAGCCGCATCCCCTTCCTGATCCGAATACCCGTACACCCGGACCCCGTTGATTTCCGCCGACTTCAACGTCCTGCCGATCCGCTCGACGATCCGCCTGACATCCGGCTTCAGGTTATACCGATCGAAGTCGAACAGGATCGGCCCGGCCGAACCGAACTCGAAACCCTGGTCGGTCTCGTGAAACCCGGCCGACTTCAGCGCCGTGACCTGCGTCTGCGTGAGCCCCCGATGCAACGGCGCCGTCTTGCAGCCGACAAGCAGCACGCACAGCAGCACCGCGCCCCCGACGCCCATCCTCCCAATGCTCATTGGCAACGAGCTTTTCATGATCGCGTCCCCTTCGTGCGCCCGCGTCGCGTGCGCTTTTTATCCCGCAGCTGCGGCCTCGTCCGCAGCGCGAAACGATTGCCATCAAACTCGCCCGGCAACACCTTCCGCCAGTTGCCACGAACCCGGCCGCGCTCGCTTGGCGCGGTACATCGCGGCATCCGCCGCGCGCAGCAGACCGCTCGCGTCCGACGCGTGATCGGGATACAGCGCAACGCCGACACTCATCATGGTGGCCACCATGTGTCCGTCGGACAGCGCGATCGACGGCGCCATGCCGGACAAGATCTCGTCGGCGATCCGGCACACGCTGTCCGCTTCGCGCACGCCGGCCAGCATCACCGCAAACTCGTCGCCCCCGAGCCGAGCGACCAGATCGGTCTCGCGCACCTGCGTGCGCAGCCGCGCCGCGACGCCAACCAGCACCGCATCGCCGGCGTCGTGGCCCAGGCCGTCATTGATTTCCTTGAAGCGATCGCAATCGAGATACAGCACGGCGACCCGCTGCCCCGTCACCACGGCATCGCACAACGCAACCGACAGACGCGACTCGAACTGCGCGCGATTGGGCAAACCGGTGAGCGCGTCGTGCGTTGCCTTGTGCTCGAGCGATGCGTTCTCGTCGCGCAGCGTGTTCTGCCATTCTTCGAATTCGTCGAGCAGCGCGTTGAAGTCGTCGCCGAGCTGGTTCAGCTCCGCGATCGCCACCGGCTCCACGCGCCGTGCGAACGCACGCTCGCGCCGCACGGCGTGCGCGACGCCGGCGAGCGCGCGCAGCGGCGCGACGATGTTGTGCAGCAGCCGCTTCGAGCTGATGTAAGCGCCGAACATACTGACGACGAGGCAGCCGAGAATGCCGCCGATGCCGCCGACCAGGAACCCGAAGAACTGGTGCCCGCGGCCACGCACGATGACCTGACCGACGACGATACCGTCGTGCATCACCGGAACGTTCGCGGGCCCCGGCAACACGAGGCCGGCGACGCCGCGCTCGAGGCTGGCGATTCCGCCTCTGGCCGGCAGCTTCCACGTCGCGAACAGTTGCCCGTTGCCGTCGACGACGACGATCTGCGCGACGTCCTCGTCGCCGGCGATCGTCGCGATCGCCTCGTTCGCCGCGACGCGGTCCCCGAACACGAGCGCCGCCTCGACCGTATAGCCGAGCGAGCGGGCAAGCAGGTTCAGATTGTTGCCGGCATAGGCGCGCAACGCGATCACGGCCACGACGATCAGCGACACGGCGGCCATCGCGACCGCAACGAACGCGAGGCGCAGGTGCGCACGGCGCAACACGCTTTGCAGCGTCGGGCGCGGCACGCGTGACGGGGCAACGGGGGGCGCGGAACGTGTCATGGCGTCACCGGTCGCCGCGCGAGGCCGAGCACATTGGGATGAACGCGCACGCCGCTGCGCTCGACCGCATCCAGATTGACGTCGAACGTCACGCGCTCGCCTTCTACGGTCAGACAAAACATGCTGCCGGCCGTGCAGGACGGATCGTGCTCGTCGATGGTCAGGACCGGATGGCCCGCCAGCGCCGCGCGCACGCGGGTTCGCTCATCGCTGCCGAGCGCGCCGAGATACACGACGTCGCACTCGCCGCCGAGTGCCGGATCGTCGGCGCGCACACGCCGCGTATCGATCGCCGTCGAACCGGCTTGCAACGTGTCGGTGAGGCCGCTCGCGTAGCCGGTTCTGCCGGTCACGCACAGACGCAGGCGACCGGACGTGGTCGGCCAGCGCGTGAAACTCACGATGCCGAGCACGACCTGCCGCACGGCGGAGTCGTGTGACGAAAAGGCTGGGCCGGCGGGATTGGCGGGGGTCGTGGTGCCGGCGAATTGCATCGGCTCGACCGGATCGCCGGCATCGGCGGGTGCGCCTGCGAGGACGCCGCGGGCGATGCTCAGAACGCAAACGATTGCGACGAACGCGTGACGCAGCGTGGCGGCTCGGCCCTGTGGGCCGGACGCCTTGCGGGCAGCGATTGCCGCCGCGCACGCTGGCGTCGATGCGACTGCAATACCCGCAGCCGCCGCGCACACGCTCGCGTCCATGATGAAGACATTCTGTTGCAGTGGTTCCGGTGCTGCGCCCTGCCAGCCATGCGCGTGCAGCGACCGTATCCCGCGCACAGGTCCTTCAATCTTAGATAAAAATTCGCATCCCAAACCAGTGGGATACACCCGCGAATAGCGCGGAAAAATCTGCTGAATCGGGAACGCTGCACGTGACGCTGATTCTGCGGCGACGACGTCGATCGGCGAGCCGGTTGGAAACGTCGATGCGCCAGCGTCATGCATTCGTCGGCGGCGATTTGCCGAATCTACAGCGCGGGCCGTACATCAATGCCGAAACGTGCGCACGCGGCTGCCCCGACTGACCCAAACGATCCCGATTCGTCGTGCGCGGGCCACCTGCACCATGTCGTCAGCGCATACCCTCTTGGTGCGTCACGCGGCCGCGAGTATGCTTTCACTTCATACGATCTCCAACCAGGGCGCGCCCGCCGCATCGCGGCCAAGCGCACCGCCAATGGCCACTACCGAATGGACTTCGACGTAATCGTTCTGGGCGCAGGCATCGTCGGCGTATCCGCCGCGCTGCATCTGCAGGATCGCGGCCGCAAGGTCGCACTGGTCGACCGCGGCGCACCCGGCGAAGGCACGAGCTTCGGCAACGCGGGCTTGATCGAGCGCTCGTCGATCGAGCCGTATCCGTTTCCGCGCAGCCCGTTCACGCTGATGCGCTATGCGCTGAACCGCTCGACCGATCTCTACTGGCACAGCATGTCGCTGCCTGCCTTCGCGCCGTGGCTCGCGCGCTTCTGGTGGGAATCCGCGCCGATGCGCCACGCGGCAGCATCGCGTGACATGTTGCCGCTGATCGAGCGCTGCATCGTCGAGCACGACGCGCTGATCGCGCGGGCCGGCGCAGGTGAACTGGTGCGCGCAAGCGGCTGGATGGAAGCGTTCCGCACGCCGGCCGCGTTCGAACGCGCGGTCGCCGATGCCGGGCTCACCGCGCGCCGCCACGGGCTCGGCATCACGCCGCTCGACGCGTCCGCACTGCGCGCACAGGAACCGAGCCTCGCACCGGGCTTCTGCGGTGCGCTGCACTGGCTCGACCCGAAAAGCGTCGTCGATCCGTCCGCGCTCGTCAAAGCCTACGCGCAGCTCTTCGTGCAAGGCGGCGGCACGCTGCTCACCGGCGATGCGGCGAGCCTCGACGCGTTGTCGCCCGGGTGGCAAGTCATGACGGACGACGGCAACATCGCCGCGCCGTCGGTGGTCGTCGCGCTGGGCCCGTGGTCGGACACGGTATTCGGCAAGTTCGGCTACAAGATCCCGCTGCGCGAGAAGCGCGGCTATCACATGCACTACGCACCATCCGAACGCGGCACGCCGTCGGCACCGATCGTCGATCGCGAATACGGGTACGTGATCGCACCGATGCGGCGCGGGTTGCGGCTGACGACCGGCGTCGAAATCGCACGGCGCGGGCTGCCGCCGACGGGCGTGCAGCTCGATCGCGCGGAACGCATCGCGCGCCCGGTGTTCGGCTTCGGCGCGCGGCTCGATCCGCAGCCGTGGCTGGGTTTCCGGCCGTGCACGCCCGACATGCGGCCGGTGATCGGCCCCGCGCCCGCGCATCGCGGGCTGTGGTTTTCGTTCGGGCACAACCATCACGGGCTCACGCTCGGTCCTGTGTCCGGCCGCCTGCTCGCGGAAATGATGACCGGCGAGACGCCGTTCACCGACCCGACGCCCTACCGCGCCGACCGCTTCTGATGCGGGATGCGAAACGCCTGAACCGCGCGCGCGTGCGATCGCCCGCGCTCAGTCGAGCGCGCGGCCGAAGATTTCGATCACTTCGTCGAGGTGTGCGGCCATCGCACGGCGCGCGGCCTCCGGGTCGCGCGCACGGATTGCATCGAGGATCGCCCGGTGCTCGAGTTCCGACCGGTGCGGCATGTCGTTCGGCATGTACAGCGACTGCAGCCGCTGGAACATCGGGTCGTACTTGTGCGCGAGCAGCTGCTTGATCATCAGTGCATACGCCGCGTTGTCGCTCGCTTCCGCGATACGGATATGGAACAGCCGGTCGCCCGGATGGGTGAGCGAGCCGCTGCGATTGTCTTCCTGGTTGCGCAGGAACGCGTCGTGAATGCCTTCGATCTGCGCGTCCGAGCCGTGCTTCGCGGCAAGCGCCGCGGCTTCCGGCTCGATCAGCCGGCGTGCCTGCAGCAGCGCGAACGGCGGAATCTCGGTATCGAGGTCGAGTGCGATGCCGAGCTCCGGATCGATCTCGACGATCGAGAACGGTGCGACCTTCGTATCGATCGCCGGCGCAGGTGCGGCGATCGCCCCGGGCTGACGCACCTTCACGCCGTCGCCGACGCGTACGCTCACGAGTCCGTTCACCTCCAGCGCGATCAGCGCCTCGCGCACCGACGTGCGCGACACGCCGAACCGTTCGGCCAGTTCCCGCTCGGGCGGCAGATAACTGCCCGGCGGGAAATCGCCGGACTCGATCATTGCGCTGAGCTTGTCGGCGATCTGCTGATACAGGCGGCGGTTCTGAATCGGCTGGATGGACATACGTTGATACAGGTAAGCGGTTGTGTTGCGGACGGCGCGATGCTCGCATCCGGCGCATCGGGCCGTTCGCGCCTATTTTATCTGCCGGGCCCGGTATCGCCCTGCAACGCATAGCAACGTGCGGCCGTGCCGCCCCACAACGCGTTGCGCTCGGCCGCCGACAACCGCGCTTCGGCCCAGCGCTCGACCAGCGACGCCACTTCGTCATACGATGCCGCGAGCAGGCATACGGGCCAGTCCGATCCGAACATCAGCCGCTGCGGTCCGAACGCGTCGAGCGCCGCGTCGAGGCATTGCTCGATGTGGCGGATATCCGGCCCGCGCAAGCCGCGCCGCCAGTCCGTCTCGGTCACGAGCCCCGACAGCTTGCACACGACGTGCGGCAGCGCGCCCAGCTCGCGCAGGCCGGCACGCCAGCGCGCGAGCGCGCTATCGTCGCGGTCGAATTCGGCGAGCGCCGGCTTGCCCGCATGGTCGAGCACGAGCCAGTGCGCATCGTGCCGCGCACAAAACGCACGCACGTCGCGCAACTGACGCTCGAACACGAGCACGTCGTACACATAGCCGTTCGCCTGCAGCCACGCAATACCGCGATTGAACGCGGGATCCGCGACGAATGCGGCGACGTCGGCTTCGTCCTGCAGCTGATGACGAAAGCCGCGCAGCTTCGGGCTGCGCCATTCGGCGACACGATCGGCCAGCTGGGGTGCACCGAGATCCTCCCAGCCGACCACCGCCGCAATGCGCGCGTCGTCGCGGGCAAGCTCGAGCAGGAACGCGGTCTCGTCGCGCCCGGCGCGCGCCTGCACCGCGATCGATGCGTCGAGCGCCTGCGCATGCATCTGCGGCCACAGCGCGGCGGGCAGGTAATCGCGGGCGAGCACGCCCATCCCGGCGCCGATCCACGGATAGTCGGCCGCGCGGTAACGCCAGAAATGCTGATGGGAATCGATACGCACTGCGCCCATGGTGTCCTCGTGTTTCGCCGTCGCTTGCGGCGTCGTGTCACGCTCAGTCGTACAACACCGCCTTGATTTTCGGGTCGTCGATATTGGTTTTGTCGTACCAGTAGAAGCCGGTGTCGATGATCTTCGGCAGCTTCTCGCCCTTGATCGCCTTCACGGCCGCCTCGACCGTCTTGTAGCCGATCCCGACCGGGTTCTGCGTGATCGCGCCGGCCATCAGCCCGCTGCGGATCGCGTCCTTCTGCTGCTTGCCGGAATCGTAACCGACGATCACGACCTTGCGCTTCATCTCGCGCACGCCGTTGACCACGCCGATCGCCGAGCCTTCGTTGGTGCCGAACAAGCCCTTGAGCTTCGGATACGCCTGCAGAATCGACTTCGTCACTTCGGTCGACTTCAGCTGGTCGCCTTCGCCGTATTGCACGGTCACGACCTGCACCTTCGGGTGCGCCGCTTTCATCCTTTCGAGAAAACCGTCGCGGCGGTCGATGCCGGTGCGGCTCGTCTGGTCGTGCGCAACCACGGCCACCTCGCCGTCGTCGCCGATCAGCGCGGCGAGCTTGTCCGCGGCGAGCGCGGCGGCGGCCTTGTTGTCGGTCGCGGCGGTCGTCACCGGGATATCGCTGTCGACGCCGGAGTCGAACGCGATGACCGGGATCTTCTCGGCCTGCGCCTTCTTCAGCAGCGGCAGCGCGGCCTTGCTGTCGAGCGCCGCGAAGCCGAGTGCGGCGGGCTTCTTCGCAATCGCGGCGGACAGCATGTCGATCTGCTTGTCCACCATCGCCTCTGTCTCGGGGCCCTCGAACGTCACTTTCACCTTGTAGTCTTTCGCCGCCTGCACCGCGCCGGATTTCACGGCCTGCCAGAACTGATGCTGGAAGCCCTTCGAGATCAGCGGGATGTAGCTTTCCTGCGCGTGCGCACCGGCCGTCGCTCCGACGGCGAACGTCAGCCCGACGATCGCGTTCAACACCTTGCTCCTGATCACTTCGCGTCTCCTTGGTTCGTATCGACTGAAATGCCGGCCCGGCCGGCGGTGATGCGCCTGTGTGCCTGTTTTCGTCCGTCCGCGCGCGCGTCAGCGCCGGCGCCGGCGCAGGATGTCCACGTAGACGGCGAGGATGATGATCACGCCCGTCACGACGGTCTGCCACTCCTGCGCGACCGACATGATGCGCAGCCCGTTGGTCAGCACGCTCATGATGAACGCGCCGATGATGGTGCCGACGATGCTGCCCGCGCCGCCCGACAGCGACGTGCCGCCGATCACGACCGCCGCGATCGCGTCGAGCTCGTAGCCCTGCCCGAGCGCCGGTTGCGCGGAGTTGAGCCGCGATGCGATCAGCAGCCCGGCGATCCCGCACACCGCGCCGCTGAACGTGTAGACGGCGATCTTCCACGCATCGACGTTCACGCCGGACAGCCGCAGCGCCTCCTCGTTGCTGCCGAGCGCGAACGTGTAGCGGCCGAAGATCGTGCGGTTCAGCACGATCGACGCGCCGAGCGCGACGAGGAACAGGATCAGCACCGCGTTCGGCATCGGCAGCGCGGGAATCAGGGCGCCGATCAGCGAATCCTGCGCGATCGACGTGAAGCCCGGCGTGTCGTTGAAATAGATCGGCCGCGTGCCCGAGATCACGAGCGACAGCCCCTTGAGCAGCATCATCATCCCGAGCGTCGCGATGAACGGCGGCACCTTCATCTTCGCGATCACGAAGCCGGACACGCTGCCCGACAGCGCGCCGAAACACAGCGCGGCCAGGATCCCCAGCGGCAGCGGCATTCCCCACTTCGTCAGCACGACGCCGGCCATCACAGCGCAAAACGTCATCAGCGTGCCGACGGAGAGATCGATCCCCGACGTGATGATCACGTATGTGCACGCGACGGCCAGCACGCCGTTCACCGCGGTGGCCTGCAGGATCGCGACCAGGTTGTCGACTTCGAGAAAGTTCGACGACGCGAAGCCGAAAAACACGATCAGCAGCACGAGGCTCGCGAACGCGAGCAGCTTCTGCCGCGCGGCCGGATTGAAGAAGCGGGCGCGCAGGCCCGGTGCGCCGGCCGGCGCGTCGCCGGTGGCAAGAGGCGGAACGCGATGCGTATCGTTGGGCATGATCGGTAGGCGTCTGAACAAAACAGTCAGGACAATACGGTCGACTCGCGCTGCGTCGCGAGCTGCATGATCTTTTCCTGCGTGGCGTCGGCCGCGCGCAATTCGCCGGTCACGCGCCCTTCGCACATCACCAGGATCCGGTGGCTCATCCGCAGCACCTCCGGCAATTCGGACGAGATCATCACGATCGCCTTGCCTTCGGCGGCGAGCGCATCGAGCAGCTTGTAGATCTCGCTTTTCGCGCCGACGTCGATGCCGCGCGTCGGCTCGTCGAAGAACAGGATGTCGCAGTCGCGCAGCAGCCACTTCGCGATGACGATCTTCTGCTGGTTGCCGCCGGACAGCAGCCGCGCGGGCTGCGCGACCGACGGCGTGCGGATCGCGAGTTGCCGCACGTACGACCGCGCGGCGTCGCGCATCTCGCGCGCATCGACGAACATGCCGCGACGCACGAAGCGCTGCATGCTCGCCAGCGCGATGTTGTTCTGCACGTCCATTCCGACCGCGAGCCCGAATTGCTTGCGATCTTCCGACAAGTAACCGATCCCGTGCCTGACCGCATCGGCCGGCGTGCGGATCGTCACGGTCCTGCCGTGCACGCGGATCTCGCCCGCGTCGACCGGATCCGCACCGAACACCGCGCGCGCAACCTCGGTGCGGCCCGCCCCCATCAGCCCCGCGAAGCCGAGGATCTCGCCGCGCCGCAGCGTGAAGCCGACGTCGCGAATGGCGCGGCCGCGCGACAGCCCTCGCACTTCGAGCGCGATGTCGTTTTTCGTCGTATCGGGCGGCGTGCGGAACTGCGTATCGAGCTGACGGCCGACCATCATCGCGATGATCGACTCCATCGACGTGCCGGCCATCGGCACGGTCGCGACGTACTTGCCGTCGCGCATCACCGTCACGCGATCGGCGATCTGCCGCAACTCGTCCATCTTGTGCGAGATGTAGACGATGCCGACGCCATGCGCGCGCAGGTCGCGGATGATCCGGAACAACTCGGCGATCTCGGCGTTGTTCAGCGCGGCGGTCGGCTCGTCCATGATCAGCACGCGCGAATCGAACGACAGCGCCTTCGCGATCTCGACCATCTGCTGCTTCGCGACCGTCAGCCGGCCGACCCGCGTGCGCGGATCGAGATCGAGCCGCATCCGAGCGAAGATGGCGGCGGCGTCGCGATTGAGCTTGTCTTCGTCGACGAACACGCCGAAGCGTCCGCGCGGCTCGCGGCCGATGAAGATGTTTTGCGCGACGCTCAGGTGATTCATCAGGTTCAGTTCCTGATGGATGATGCCGATCCCGAGCGCCTGTGCCGCGCGCGGATCGGCGATCTCGACCGCGCGGCCGTCCATCCGGATCTCGCCTTCGTCCTTCTGATAAACGCCGGCGAGAATTTTCATCAACGTCGATTTGCCGGCGCCGTTCTCGCCCATCAGCGCGTGCACTTCGCCGGCGCGCAGGTCGAACCGGCAATCGTCGAGCGCCTGCACGCCGGGAAAACGCTTGCTGACGCCGGCCAATGCGATCAACGGCGGTGCGGCAGTATGCAGGTTCCGGTCCGAATCGGGTTGCATGGCTCGCCGTCCTCAGCCGATCGCGCGATCGAGATGCGTATAGCCGCCGTCGACGAACAGCCACTGGCCCGTCGTGTGCGACGCGCGTTCCGACAGCAGGAATACGGTGGTGTCCGCGATCTCGTCGGCCGTCGTGAAGCGCTTGCCGAGCGGCACCTTGCCGGCGATTTCCGCGATCTTCGCTTGCGGATCGTCGAAGCCGGCGATCCAGCTCCGGTAGAGCGGCGTCATCACTTCGGCCGGAATCACCGCGTTCACGCGCACGCCGTCGTTGCGCAATGCGACCGCCCATTCGCGCGTGAGCGCGAGCTGCGCGCCCTTCGATGCGCAGTAGCCGCTCGTGTTGCCCTGCCCGGTGACGGCCGTTTTCGACGAGATGTTGACGATCGCGCCGCGCGTCGCTTTCAGATGCGGCACGCAGTAATGCGCCATCACGTAGTAGTGGACGAGGTTCCGCTCCAGCGAGGCGACGAACGCGTCGCGGCCGGCATCGAGGCCGATGTTGTCGTTGATGCCCGCGTTGTTGACGAGCCCGTCGATGCGGCCGAAGCGCGCGATGGTCTGCGCGACGCCGTCGCGGCACTGCGCGTCGTCCTGCAGTTCGACGGCGATGTTCGCTGCATGCGGTTGCCGCCGAACGAGTTCGCGCCAGAAACCGTCGTCCGGTGCGTGGCGTGCGAACACGACCGGAATCGCGCCTTCGCCGGCCAGCCGCATCGAGATCGCGGCGCCGATGCCCGACGCGCCGCCGGTCACGATCACGACCTTCTGTTGCAGATTCAAATCCACTTCGCGTCTCCGTCATTCATGTTGTCGCCGCGTACGCCGCGCGGTGCATCGCCGTGCCGCGCGCGGCGTGCTTCAGCCGCGGAACCGGTACTGCTCGAGCGATTCGGGCTTCATCTCGATCGAGAATCCGGGCGCCGTCGGCGGCATGTACGCGGCGCCGCGCACGACACAGGGCTCGACGAAATGCTCGTGCAGGTGATCGACGTATTCGGCGACGCGCCCTTCCTTCGTGCCGGAAATACACACGTAGTCGATCATCGACAGATGCTGCACGTACTCGCACAGCCCGACGCCGCCCGCATGCGGGCACACCGGCAACCCGTACTTCGCGGCGAGCAGCAACACCGCGAGGATCTCGTTCACGCCGCCGAGCCGGCATGCGTCGATCTGCACGACGTCGATCGCGCCGCGCTCGATGAATTGCTTGAACAGCACGCGGTTCTGGCACATCTCGCCGGTCGCGACCTGCACCGGGCCGATCGCCTCGCGAATCTTCCGATGCCCTTCGACGTCGTCGGGGCTCGTCGGCTCTTCGATGAACCACGGCTTCGCGAACGACAGCTCGCGCACCCAGTCGATCGCTTCATGCACTTCCCATACCTGGTTCGCATCGATCATCAGCTTGCGATCCGGGCCGATCACGTCGCGCGCGATCGTCACGCGGCGGATGTCGTCGTCCAGGTTCGCGCCGACCTTCAGCTTCACGTGCTCGAAACCGGCGTCCACCGCCTCGCGGCACAACCGGCGCAGCTTGTCGTCGCTGTAGCCGAGCCAGCCGGCCGACGTCGTGTAGCACGGGTAGCCGTCGCGCTCGAGCGCCGCGATGCGTTCGGCCTTGCCCGGCGCCTGCCGGCGCAGAAGGTCGAGCGCTTCGTCGCGCGTCAGGCAGTCGGTCAGGTAGCGGAAATCGATCGCACGCACGATTTCCTCGGGGCTCATGTCGGCGACGAGCCGCCACAACGGCTTGCCGACGGCCTTCGCCCACAAGTCCCACACCGCGTTGACGACGGCGCCCGTCGCGAGGTGGATCGCGCCCTTGTCCGGGCCGATCCAGCGCAACTGGCTGTCCGACGTCACGTGACGCCAGAACCGGCCCATGTCCTCGCGGATCCAGTCGAGGTCGAGGCCGACGACGAGATGGCGCATCGCGTCGATCGCCGCGCAGCAGATCTCGTTGCCGCGCCCGATGGTGAACGTGAGCCCGTGACCTTCGAGGCCGTCGCGGTCGGTTTCGAGCACGACGTACGCGGCCGAATAATCGGGGTCCGGATTCATCGCGTCGGAACCGTCGAGCTGGCGCGAGGTCGGGAAGCGCACGTCGAGGACGCGCATGGATCGAATGATTGGCATGACGAATCGTCCGTTGAAGGGAATCAGGCCTGCACGGTGCGCTGGCGCTGTTCGCCGAGCCCGTCGATGCCGAGCGTGATCACCTGCCCGGCGCGCAGATAAACGGGCGGCTTCTGCCCGAGCCCGACGCCCGGCGGCGTGCCGGTCGAAATCACGTCGCCCGGCTGCAGGCTCATGAAGCGGCTCAGGTAGCTGATCAGATGCGGCACGCGAAACACCATCGTCGCGGTCGAGCCGTTCTGATAGCGATGGCCGTCGACGTCGAGCCACAGCCGCAACGCGTGCGGATCCGGCACTTCGTCCGCCGTGACGAGCCACGGCCCGATCGGCCCGAAGGTGTCGTTGCCCTTGCCCTTGTCCCATGTGCCGCCGCGTTCGAGCTGGTATTCGCGCTCCGATACGTCGTTCACCACGCAGTAGCCGGCGACATGGGTCATCGCATCGGCTTCGTCGATATATCGGCCGGCCTTGCCGATCACGACGCCGAGCTCGACTTCCCAGTCGGTCTTCTCCGATCCGCGCGGAATCTCGATGTCGTCGTTCGGCCCGGAGATCGCGCTCGTCCACTTGCCGAACACGACCGGCTCCTTCGGGACTTCCATTCCGGACTCGGCCGCGTGGTCCGAATAGTTGAGCCCGATGCAGATGAACTTGCCGACGCGGCCGACGCACGGGCCGAGCCGCGGCGCGCCGTCGACGAGCGGCAGCGACGACGGGTCGATGTCGCGCAGCCGCGCGAGCGACCCGGGCGTCAGCGCGTCGCCGGCGACGTCGTCGATTACGCCCGACAGATCGCGAATCCTGCGCTGCGCATCGAGCAGGCCGGGTTTCTCTTGATGTTTGTCGCCAAATCTCAGCAGTTTCATGTCGTGTAAGCGGAAGCGGAAAGTGGACAGGAGCGGCGGTCAAACACGATCAGTTCGACACGGTCAGTTCGACACGGTCAGTTTGACCAGCCGCCATCGATCAGGTGAATCGTGCCGGTGGTGAAGGACGACTCGTCGGACGCGAGATACAACGCGAGCGCGGCGACTTCGTCGGCGCTGCCGATGCGCCCCATCGGCTGACGTGCGACAAATGCCTGGCGCACGATGTCGATCGACACGTCGCGCGTGCGCGCCTGCTCGGCGATGCGCTGCTCCAGCGACGGCGATTCGATCGTGCCCGGGCAGATCGCGTTGCAGCGAATGCGCCGCTCGACGAAATCGGCGGCTACCGACTTGGTCAGGCCGATCACGGCCGCCTTGGTCGTCCCGTAGACGAAACGGTTCGGCACGCCCTTCACGCTCGACGCCGCCGACGCCATGTTGACGATGGACGCGCCGCCCGCGTCCAGCATCGCCGGCAGCAGCGCGCGAATCAACCGGTACATCGACGTGACGTTCAGGTTCAGCGAAAACGCCCACGCGTCGTCGTCGCAGTCGAGGATCGAGCCGTGGTGCACGAAGCCCGCGCAGTTGAACAGCACGTCGAACGCGCGTTCTTTCGCGGCGAGCCCCGCGATGTCGCCGGCGTCGGTCACGTCGAGCCGCCGCGTGGCGAGCTGGCCGCCGGCCCGCTCGGCGTCGGCGGCAAGCTGCGCGAGCGCGGCTTCGTTGATGTCGGTCGCGAGCACGTCGGCCCCTTCGCTTGCGAACCGCAGCGCGGTCGCGCGCCCGATGCCTTGCCCCGCCGCCGTCACCAGCGCGCGCTTGCCCTGCAATCTCATGAGCAGCTCTCCCGAGAACCCGGCCGCCACGCCGGTGGATTGGCACAAAGGACTAAAGGTCCAACCAATCATAGGAACAGAATCCGGATTTGTCACGAACGCGGGATTCAGTGTTTTCCCGAGCGACGAAATCGCGTCGCCAGCAGCGCGGGCGGCTTTGTTTCCGGGGTTTTTCGACACCGTGCGATCGGGCGCGTCGCCCGCAAAACCAAGGTGGACGTGGCGCTCCGGCGGGGCCGGTACGTTTGCGCCACGGCGCCGTCCGCCGAAGCTGACAAAAAAGTCATGCACGCGTCAGCGTCCGAACGGGATTCGCGCGCGATCATCGGGTTGCCGGCCCATGCTTTCCGGTTCACCGCACCGCCCGCCACCCATCCGTGGCGGGCGCCTCCGTCCCCCGCGGTGCGCCCCGTGCCTGAGCGAGCAGACACGGAGGCGAGGGCCAGTCGTTTGCCCCGGACGTTCGCGTCCGGGGCGCTTTTGTCATTGGCTATTTCAAGAAAATGCGCGGCGATTGTTTCTAAATCGGCAAAAGGTAATTTGAGCCAGACAGGATGTTTTTTCCGGTCACAGAAGCTTACATTTAGCGCACCACTCATGGAAACCGCTACGGATTCGCCCGCAGGTAGTGACATCCACTGCCATGGCCGAACCCGCACGAGCTTTAGGAAACGGCAAAATGAAGGCTTCCAAATCCCTGCCTGCGCTCGATCCCGCCGACGTCCACGTCGAAATCCTCGAACGTTCCGATACGCTGCTCGTCGTACGCTGGGTCGAACCCGGCCGCTGTCACTACGGTGAACAACGCTGGCGCCGTCGCTTCGCGCAGCGCACCGGCACGTGCGCGCTGTCGCGCCAGGTGATCCAGCGCGGCGACGAAGTATTCCGCCCGGCCGAGCGTCCGGCCCCGGCGAACGCGGCCGCGATGATCTCAGCCGCCGAAGTGCTCGCGCTGGCAGGCAACTGATATCGCCCGTCGTCTGCGTTTGCGCGCCGAACGCAACCCGCCGATGCCCGCTCTAGAAGCGCCGGTCTAATTCCCCCGCTTGTCTGTCCCGCTTGCGCGGACTATCGTTACATCGATCAATGTAACGATACCGCGTCGTGGCGCCCCGGCCGCGCCGATGGAGGCAGACATGCATGCATGGAGCGCGCGCCACGTCCCGGCGCAGGGCGGCAAGGTCGCGATCGTCACAGGCGCCAATAGCGGCCTTGGCTGGCATATCGCGGAAACGCTCGCAGCCAAGGGCGCGACCGTCGTGATGGGCTGCCGCGATGCAGCGCGGGCGACGCAAGCCGCCGCCGCGATTCGCCGGTTCCATCCTGCCGCGCGCGTCGAAGTCGAGCCGCTCGACCTCGCCGATCTCGCGTCGATTCAGCGCTTCGCCGCCGATGTATCCGACCGGCACGGGCGTGTCGACATCCTCTGCAACAACGCCGGCGTGATGTTCCTGCCGCTGCGCCACACGCGCGACGGCTTCGAGATGCAGTTCGGCACCAACCACCTCGGCCATTTCGCGCTGACCGGCCATCTGCTGCCCGCGCTGCGCGCCGCCCGGCGCGCGCGGGTCGTCACGATGTCGAGCGGCTTGAACCGCGGCGGCCGCATCCGCGTCGACGATCTGCGCGCCGAGCGCGGCTACAACCGTTATCTCGCGTACTGCGACAGCAAGCTCGCGAACCTCGTATTCGCGATCGAACTGCAACGCCGCTTTCAGCGCGCGGCACTCGCCGGGATCAGCGTCGCCGCGCATCCCGGCTACGCGGCGACCAATCTGCAATTCGCTGGCCCCGCGATGGACGGCTCGCCCGCGCGCGTCGCCCTGATGCGCGCGGCGAACCGTTATCTCGCGCAATCGGCCGCCCAGGGCGCTTTGCCGGCCATCCATGCGGCAACGTCGCCGGATCTGACCGGCGGCGCGTACATCGGACCGTCCGGCTGGTTCGAGGCGCGCGGGCTGCCCGCCCCCGCGAGCGTGCCGCGCGCGGCGCGCGACGTAGCCGTCGCCGCGCTGCTGTGGGAAGCGTCGGAAGCCGCCACTGGCGTACGTTTCCTGAGTTCCGGCGCATTGGCCGGACGATCGCCCGGCCAGCCGTCGGACACCGCAGCCGAGATGCGTTGAGTCGCGCGCTGCGTTGCCGTCATATTCTTCATACTTGTTACACTTACAGAAATGAAAGCGCAATGAAAGGCTGAATCGGCGCCCTACTGTTACCAGTCCGGAAACAATCTATCGTCAAAATCAGCGTTTACCCTGTACGACCCGGTGACTAAGATTTAGTCAATCGCTGCAGACATGGTGTCGCAAGCGAACTCGATAAAACACCGGAGGTCATCATGAAATCGCTCGTTTCCGCAGTCGTTGCCGCTGCCGCCCTCACCGCTTCGTTCGGCGCTTTTGCACAAAGCACCGTGACGCGCGCGCAAGTCCGCAACGAACTGGTCCAGCTCGAACAAGCCGGCTACAAGCCGGGCGTGTCGAGCCCGTACTACCCGAACGACATCCAGTCGGCGGAAGCGCGCGTTCATGGCGCCGATGCCAGCGGCTACGGCGCGCAACCGGCTCCGGTCGTGCACTCGGGCGCCCCGGCGACCGCAACGTCGTCGAACGCCCGCGACTCGGTGTTCTTCGGCCAGTAAGCCGACGCGCCCCCGGCGGGCGCACCGCGCGTCGCGCGACCCACGCTGTATCCGGACGAGCCCGTCATGCGGGCTCGTCTTTTTTGTCACACGCATACCTCCGCCGCCCGGCAACGGGAGGCTTCGCCCGGACGCGATGCGTCCGGGCGCTTTTTCGCCGGCGAGGCAGGCGCAACGCAGGCGAACGAGCAGATCAACGGGCCGCGGCCGCAGGTGCCGTGCGGGACAGTACGCGCCACCGCGACAGCAATTCATCGCGATCGACGTAGCAACCCTGCAGATGCCGGCGCCCCGTCGACGGATCGAACTCGGTGCGCGCATGCAGCACGCGCCGGTTGTCGAAGGCCCACATGTCGCCCGCGCGCAGCCGTCGCTGCACGCGGAAGCGCGGCTCGCGCGCGAGCGCGAGAAACCGCCGGTACGCGCGGTAGACGGCCGCGACCGATCCGGCCGGCGCATCGAGCGGCCCGCGCAGGAAGTTCGCGACACGCACCTCGGTCACGTTGCCGCGCGCATCGAGCCCGATCACCGGCGCCGAGCAACGGTAGTCGCTGGTTGCGCTCTTGTTCCAGAACTCGAACGGCGTCGACGCAAGGTGCCCGAAATCGGCCGGGTGTTCGCGCCGCAATGCATCGGCAAGCGCGAAGCCGTCGAGGAAAATACTGTCGCCGCCGGTCGCGTCGTTAGCCAGACAATGCAGGAACTGCACGCCGGGCTGCAACTCGCGCGTCGGCAGGTCGGTGTGCGGCGGCAGATTGAGCGACGTGTACGCATTGCTGTCCGGGCGCGGTTTCGATTCGACGTCGAACAGCACGCCGAAATTGCTTTCGCGGATCAGCCCGATACGGCGCGCGATCTCGTCGACTCTGCCGCGTTCGGCCGGCACGCCTTCGACGAGCGTCAGCCCGGTGCGCTGCAGCGCAGCGAGCCACGCGAGCAACGCATCGTCGTCACCGATCACGTCGCGCCACGCGAACACGCCGATCGCCGTCGCATCGTCGCCGGTCCATATGTGCCGTGCATGCGCCGCATGGCGCTCCGCGCGAGACGCATCGTCGTATGCGTGCGCGCGCAACCATCCGGGCGACCACGTGCTGCGATGCCCGTCGTCCCACTCGACGTGCAGTGCGCCATCGGTTTCGACATGCACGGCAACGGCGGACAGATCCTCGCGCGCATCCGCGATCTCGAACACCTGTTCGCGCGTGAGCACATGCACGCACGCGGGACACGCGCAGTTGTCGCGCAACCAGTCGAAGTGAAACGGCGATCGTCGCGCATCGCTCCACTCGACGTCCACCGCTCCATCACCGATCGTCGCCGCCGCGATGGCCGCGTCGTCGGAAAACGTCCGCCAATCCTCGATACGCTGTTGCGCTGCCTGCATCGTTGCCTCCCGGAAACGCCCGCTACGCGTGTGGTGCGAGCAGAAACCCGCCGATCATCCGG
Source organism: Burkholderia latens (assembly GCF_001718795.1). NCBI lineage: Bacteria > Pseudomonadati > Pseudomonadota > Betaproteobacteria > Burkholderiales > Burkholderiaceae > Burkholderia > Burkholderia latens. The sequence goes on from NZ_CP013438.1 coordinate 1,831,732, forward strand.
TGCATCCGCGCAGCCTGCGGGCTCGTTCCGAGCGCGCGCCAGCAGCCGTGCACCAGCCCTTCTCCAATCCAGTAACGCGCGGCCCCGCCGGCCGCGAGAATCCGTTCCACGTAGACGCGTGCGTCGTCGCGCAGCGGATCGTGTTCCGCGCCGATCGCGAGTACCGGCGGCAGCCCGTCGAAGCGCGCCGCCGCGAGCGGCACCGACGCACGCAGCAGCGGATCGTCGTGCAACGCGGCTTCGTCCGCGTCGCCCCAGTACAGCGCGCGGTAGCGATGGACGTCGTCGAGCGTCAGCATCGGCGCATGCGCTTGCGCTTCGCGTGCCGGCGATTGCGGTTCGAAACCGAGCATCGGATATACGACAGCGATCCCGTCGATGCCGCCTTCTCCGGCGTCGCGCAGCACAGCGGCGACGGCCGCGGCAAGATTGCCGCCCGCACTGTCGCCCGCGAGCGTCAACGGTCGCGCGCAGGCGTCGAAAGGCCAGTGCGCCGCGTCGCGCGCGGCGCGCGTGACGGCGACGCAATCATCGAGCGCGGCCGGCGCGGGATGCTCCGGCGCGAGCCGATAGTCGACCGCGATCACGGCGAGCCCCGTGTCGGCCGCCAGTTGCGCGGTGATCAGCGCGTGACTGTCGAGCGAACCGACGACGAAGCCGCCGCCATGAAAGAACAGCACGGTGCCGCGCGGCGCGGCGTGTGCACGCGCGTAACGCCGCAGCGCGATCGCGCGCCCGTCCGGTGCGTGCCACACCGCGTCGTGCTGCACGACGCCGGCGGGGAGTTGCGCGGGCGTCCACGCGGCCGCGAATCGGTCGTAGAGGCGACGCTGCTCGCCGGGCGAAAGCGCCGCCGCGCCGGCCGGGTATGCGGCGTCGACGGCCGCGACGAACGCCGCGATTTCCGGTTCGAGCATCGTGGCGCTCCGCGATCGAGAGTTGAACGTTCGACGTCGAACGGCGCCGCGCTACCGGCGCGGCGGCAATCCGATCACGCGTCCCGCATACGCGGGCGCCGCGCAATCGCGCTGCAATGCGTGCAGCGCGGCGACGCGCGCGGCGACGTCTTCATCGAACGGTGCAGATTTCGCGCCGTCGCGCGTGTCGACGTGCAGCAGCATCTGCTCGCTCGCCGACACCGCGTCGTCATGCCCGGTTGCGAACAATTCGAGGTACAGATGCATGCGCTTCGCGTCGTGCGCGAATACCCGCGCATCGACGCGCACGCGCGTGCCTTCCTTGATCTCCTGCAGATAGTTCACGTGCGCTTCGAGCGTGTAGACCGATCGGCCCCGCGCGCGACGCGTGGCGTCGTCGAGACCGATGCGATCCAGCAGCGCATCGGTCGCGAAACTGAAGATCAGCAGATAAAACGCGTCGCGCAGGTGGCCGTTGTAGTCGACCCATTCGGGCCGGACCACGTCGCGGTAGATCGTCAGCGGGGTGTCGCCGGTCATGTTCGTTCAGTCCTCGAATCGCATTCCGTGCCGCGCCTTCACTGCGGCGATCGCTTTGAGCACTTCGGTGATGCACTCGTCGCGATAGCGCTCGAGCTCCTTGATGCTGCGCGTGCCCTGCTGCTCGCTCGTGCCTTCGACGACGCTGTCGATCAGTGCGTCGGTCAGCTTCGGCGCGACCAGCTTCGTCCATGGCAGCTCGAGCGCGGGCCCGAACTGCTGCATGAAGTGTCGCATGCCTGCGTCGCCGCCGGCGAGCGTATAGGTCAGGAACGTGCCCATGAACGACCAGCGGATGCCCGCGCCGAACCGGATCGCGTCGTCGATCTCGCCGGTCGTCGCGACGCCTTCGTTGACGAGATGCAGCGCCTCGCGCCACAACGCTTCGAGCAGGCGGTCGGCGATGAAGCCCGGCACTTCCTTGCGCACGTGCAGCGGCCGCATGCCGAGCTTGCGATAGATGTCCATCGCGGCTTCGACCGCTTCCGGCGACGTGCGCGCGCCGCCGAGCACCTCGACGAGCGGCAGCAGGTAGACCGGATTGAACGGGTGACCGACCAAGCAACGCTCGGGATGCGTCGCGCGCGCATAGAAATCGGTCGGCAGCAATCCCGACGTCGACGACGCGATGATCGCGTCCGGCTTCGCCGCGCGGCTGATTTGCTCGTGCAGTTCGAGCTTCAGCGCCTCGCGCTCGGGCGCGCTTTCCTGGATGAAATCCGCGTCGGCGACGCACGCTTCGATCGTCGCTTCGAAGCGCAATCGCGCGGGATCGGCGCCGGGTGCGAGGCCGACGCGCTCCAGCGCGGGCCACGCATTCGCGACGTTCGCGCGCAGCCGCGCTTCGGCGCCGGGCGCAGGATCCCATACGACCACGTCGAGACCGTGCGCGAGCGCACGGCAAATCCATCCGCTGCCGATGACGCCAGTGCCGATTGCGGCGAACGTCTTGATGTCGGTCTTCACAGCCATGTCAACGCATCCTTCAAATCGAGGGGAATCGGATCGCGGCCACGCACGTGCGCGCCGCGATCATGAATCGGAACCGGTCGCCGGCACTCACGCGAATTCGGCTACCGCACGGCGCTCGAGCAGACGCTCGCCGCGCGCAGGCAGACCGAGCTTGCGACGTCCTTCGGCCGGCGTCAGCACGCGGCCGCCGAGCCGTTCGATGATTTCCCGCCCACGCTCGACGAGCGTGCCGTTGGTCGCATGCACGCCGCGATCGAGCCAGATGTTGTCCTCGAGACCGACGCGCACGTGACCGCCGAGCAGCATCGCCTGCGCGACCATCGGCATCTGCATGCGGCCGATTCCGAAGCCGGCCCAGTGCGCGCCCGGCGGCAGGTTGTCGACCATTGCCTTCATCGTGCCGGTGTCTGCGGGCGCCCCCCACGGAATGCCCAGACACAGCTGGAACAGCGGCGGATCGTCGAGCAGTCCTTCCTTCAGCAGTTGCTTCGCGAACCAGAGATGGCCCGTATCGAAGATTTCCAGTTCGGGCTTCACGCCGAGTTCCTGGATGCGCTTCGCGCCGGCACGCAGTTGCGCGGGCGTCGACACGTAGATGTAATCGCCGTCGCCGAAATTGAGCGTGCCGCAATCGAGCGTGCAGATTTCCGGCAGCAGCTCCTCGACGTGCGCAAGACGCGTGAGCCCGCCCACGAGATCGGTGCCCTTGCCGAAGCGCATCGGGTCCTCGCCCGGGCCGATTTCCAGATCGCCGCCCATGCCGGCCGTCAGATTGATGATCACGTCGACGTCGGCCGAGCGAATGCGATCGACCACTTCGCGGTACAGGTTCGGATCGCGGCTGCCACGGCCCGTCTGCGGATCGCGCACGTGGCAGTGCGCGACCGTCGCGCCGGCCTTCGCCGCTTCGATCGCCGCAGCGGCGATTTCCTTCGGCGTGACCGGAATCGCCGGGTGCTTGCCGACCGTATCGCCCGCGCCGGTGACCGCACAGGTGATGATGACTTCGTTGTTCATGCTGAAAGCCCTCGCTTGATTCGTGCTTGATTCGTGCTTGATTCGCTCTCGAAGCGATTCATATCGCCCGATTTCCGTCGTACTGCAGATCATTCTTCGGCGCGACGCATGCTGCCGCCGCGCGCCGGCCGTTACAGGCCGAGATAGGCCTTCACCGCGGGCAGTCCGTCCTTGCCGTCGAACGTCTTGACGCCGGCGAGCCACGCGTCGAGCACCTGCGGATTCTTCTTCAGGTATGCCTTCGCTGCGTCGCCGGGTTTCGTCTTGTTCATCACCGACTGCATCAGCTGGTTTTCGAGCTGCGTCGAGAAGCGCAGGTTCGTCACGAGCTTGCCCGCGTTCGGGCAGCGCGAGATGAAGTCGGGCGCCGTCAGCGTGTACACGCGCGCCTCGCCGTAGTTCGGCCCGAACGCCGCGTCGCCGCCCGACAAATAGTTCATGCTGATCTGAATGTTCATCGGATGCGGCTCCCAGCCGAGGAACACCACCCATTTCTTCTCGCGGATCGCACGCTCGACGGTCACGAGCATTCCCGCCTCGCTCGACTCGACCAGCTTGAAGCCGCCGAGCCCGTACTGGTTCGTGTCGATCATCTTCTGGATCGTCGCGTTCGCGCTGCTGCCCGGCTCGATCCCGTAAATCTTGCCGTCGAGCTCCGCGCGATGCTTCGCAATGTCGTCGAAGGTCTTCAGGCCCGCCTGGTATGCGTAGCTCGGCACCGCGAGCGTCGCCTTCGCCCCCGACAGGTTCGGCGGCTCGACGACGTTGATCGACTTGCTGTCAAGGAACGGCTGCAGTTGCTTCTGCTGCACCGGCCACCAGTAGCCGAGCGACACGTCGAGCTGCTTGCTCTTCAGACCGGCAAACGAAATCGGCACCGACGCGATCGTCGTCGTCGGCTTGTAGCCGAGCCCTTCGAATACCGTCGACGCGAGCGCCGTCGTCGACGTGATGTCGGTCCAGCCGATGTCGGCGAAACGCACGTTGCGGCAGGTCGCGGGATCCGTTTCGGCCTGCGCCGCGGTCGTGAATGCGCCGGTCGCCAGCACGGCCGCGACGAACGCGGCGATCTTTGTCGACTTCATGGTTTCTCCCCTTCGGTTGGACCGATGTCCTGACGGGTCCGCGGAGTGCGTCCCGGGCTGCATCGTGGGAGTAAAAGTAACGAGCCATATTGGCCGCAAGACGACCGCCGGCGACCTTTTCTTGACTATTTGCGACTATGAGTGGAAACCACTATACGCGGGCAGCGGCTTGCGCGGCGGGGATTCCCGGGGGATTTTGGCCGAAACGGGTTTGCCCGGATGCGGCGTCGCAAATATCGGGCGAGCGTGCCCTTCGTTGGCGCCATCCATGCGGGTGCGACGCCGCCGCCGGCCGCGCGCATTCGGCCCGGGTTGCGAGGCGTCATCGCGGCGCTTCGACGTACGTTTCGCGGCAGATCTCGCGCAGCGCGTGGACCAGCAGATCGCGCGCCGGCGCATGCGGTTCGGCGGCGCGCGTAAACAGCGCAATCGGCGGCAGCGTCCACACCAGCGAATAAGGGACGATCGCGACGCCGGCGATACGCACCATTTCTTCCGCGATATCGGCGGGCACGATCGACACCGCATCGTCGCTCGACGCGATCATTTCGCCGATCAGCTTCGACGAGTAGCTCTCGACGATCGGCACCGGCGGCGCGATGCCGGCCGACAGGAACAGGTCGGTCACCTGCTCGCGCATCGGCGTATGCGGCGCGCCGAGAATCCAGTCGAGCGCATGCAGCTTTTCCCAGTCGAGCCTCGTGCGCGCCAGTTTCGCCGCGAGGCGGCGGCTCGCGATCATCCGCGGCTGCTGCTGGTACAGCACTTCGAACGACACCTGCCCGAGATCGACCGCCGACGACGCGCGCCCGATTACCAGATCGACGCTGTGGTCCCTCAACTGCAGCAGCAGCTGGTCGCTCGTGCCTTCGTGGATCGTCACGGTCAGACGCCGCTCCATCCGCGATTGCAACCGCTTCAGCGCCGCGGACAGCATCTGCCCCGAAATAAACGGAATCACACCGATATGCAGATGCGCCGCATGGCCGGCCGCGACCGCCTCCATCTCGCGGGCGAGATGGTCGAGGTCCTTCAGCATGGCCCTGGCCCGTTCGAGCACGACCGAGCCGAGCGCGGTCGGCCGCATCCCGCGCGACGAGCGCTCGAACAGCGGCGTGCCGAACATGCTCTCCAGCTCCGCCAGCGCGTTCGTCACGGCCGGCTGGCTGCTGGCCATGTGCTCGGCGACGCGCGTCAGCGACCCGTGCTGCTGGATCTGCAGCAGCAGCATCAGGTGCCGCATCTTCAGGCGCGCGCCAAGGCGCCTCACCACGTCGTTCGCGTCGAAAGTCATTGCCGGACGGCCATGCCATCATGAAAAAGTGATGGGCCGATATTAAAACAGAATCATGTAGTTATGGCGGATCCCTAGAATCACCTCCATGGATCGCGTCGGGACTGGCCTGGCGCGCACGCCCGGACCGACAACCATGAAACAGACAGAGACACAGCAGCAGGCCGCGTTCGACTACCACGAGTTTCCGACCCCGGGGAAGATCTCCGTCGTCGCCAGCAAGCCGCTCGTCACGCAGCGCGATCTCGCGCTCGCGTACACGCCGGGCGTCGCGAGCGTCTGCGAGTCGATCGCCGCCGAGCCGCTGAACGCGCACCGCTTCACGAGCCGCGGAAATCTGGTGGGCGTCATCACCAACGGCACCGCGGTGCTGGGTCTGGGCAACATCGGCGCGCTCGCGTCGAAGCCGGTCATGGAAGGCAAGGCCGTGCTGTTCAAGAAGTTCGCCGGCATCGACGTGTTCGACATCGAGATCAACGAGACGGACCCGGACAAGCTCGTCGACATCATCGCCGGCCTCGAGCCCACGTTCGGCGGCATCAACCTCGAAGACATCAAGGCGCCGGAATGCTTCACCGTCGAGCGCAAGCTGCGCGAGCGCATGAAGATTCCCGTGTTCCACGACGACCAGCACGGCACGGCGATTACCGTTGCGGCCGCGTTCATCAACGGACTGAAGGTGGTCGGCAAGTCGATCAAGGAAGTGAAGGTCGTCACGTCGGGCGCAGGCGCCGCCGCGCTCGCGTGCCTGGACCTGCTGGTCGACCTGGGGCTGCCGGTCGCGAACATCTGGGCGACGGACATCGAAGGCGTCGTCTATCGCGGCCGTACCGCGTTGATGGACCCGGCCAAGGAGCGCTTCGCACAGGAAACCGATGCGCGTACGCTGGCCGAAGTGATCGGCGGCGCCGACGTGTTTCTCGGCCTGTCGGTCGGCGGCATTCTGAAACCGGAGATGCTGAAGGCGATGGCCGCGCGGCCGCTGATTCTCGCGCTCGCGAACCCGACGCCGGAGATCTTTCCCGAACTCGCCCATGCGACGCGCGACGACGTCGTGATCGCAACCGGCCGCTCGGATTTCCCGAACCAGGTCAACAACGTGCTGTGCTTCCCGTACATCTTCCGCGGCGCGCTGGACGTGGGTGCCACGACGATCACGCGCGAAATGGAAATCGCCGCGGTTCACGCGATCGCCGGGCTCGCGCAGGAAGAGCAGAACGACATCGTCGCGGCCGCGTACGGCGGCGACGAAGTGTCGTTCGGTCCGCAATACCTGATTCCGAAGCCGTTCGACCCGCGCCTGATCGTGCGCATCGCGCCGGCCGTCGCGAAGGCGGCGATCGAAGGCGGCGTGGCGACGCGCCCGCTCGCGGATCTCGACGCGTATGTCGAGCAGCTGCAGCAGTTCGTCTACCACTCCGGCGCGTTCATGAAGCCGCTGTTCGCGACCGCGCGCCAGCTCGTGCGCGATGGCGGCAACGCACGCATCGTGTTCACCGAAGGCGAGGACGAGCGCGTGCTGCGCGCGGTGCAGGTAATCGTCGACGAGAAGCTTGCGCGTCCGATCCTGGTGGGCCGTCCGGAGGTGTTGCTCGCGCGGATCGAGCGGTTCGGCCTGCGGCTGCGTCTCGGTCAGGACGTCGAGGTGACGAACCCGGAATACGACGAGCGCTTCCCGCAATACTGGACCACCTATTGGGAACTGCGTTGCCGCGACGGAATTTCGAAGGAGATGGCGCGCGTCGAAATGCGGCGGCGCCTGACGCTGATCGGCGCGATGATGGTGCGGCTCGGCGACGCGGACGGGATGATCTGCGGCACGGTTGGCGAGTATCACAATCATCTGCGCTTCGTCGATGAAGTGATCGGCAGGAAGCCCGATGCATCGACCTACGCGGCGATGAATATCCTGCTGCTGAATCAGCGGACGGTCGCGCTCGTGGATACGCACGTCAACGACAATCCGGATGCCGAGCAGATCGCGGAGTTCACGATCGCGGCCGCGCGGCAGATGGAATGGCTGAACCTGACGCCGAAGGCGGCGCTGCTGTCGCGGTCGAACTTCGGATCGGGCAGCGCGGCGTCGGGCCCGAAAATGCGCAAGGCGCTGGAAATCATTCGTGCGCATGCGCCGGATCTCGAAGCAGATGGCGAGATGCATGGCGACTGTGCGCTCGATGAAGCGCTGCGCGCGCGACTGTTGCCGATGTCGCCGCTGAAGGGCGCGGCGAACCTGCTCGTGTGCCCGAACGTCGATGCGGGGAACATCGCTTACAACCTGCTGAAGACGGAAGCCGGCAGCAACGTCGCGGTCGGGCCGTTCCTGCTGGGGGTCAATGCGCCGGTGAACATCCTCACCTCGAGCGCGACCGTGCGGCGGATCGTGAACATGACCGCGTTGACGGTGATCGAGGCGAATCGGAACGCGGCCGGCTGAGTGCGCGCGATGTGACCGCCCGGGCCGGCGGGCCGCGGCCGGCCCTGTACTCACAGGCCGATATCTGATCGGTCGGTCAACGTCAGATTGGGCCACGGACGATCGACCGCGCGCCTTCAATGTTCGGGAGCGGCCCGTCTTGGTCGTCCGGCGCCAGTGCCTGTCGACGGGCCGCTTTCGAAGCACGGCAGCGGCCCGCCGGACGAATTGCGAAAGGCAGCAGGCTAAACGGCCCCCACCGATGCAACGTCTTGTTGCCGGCGCAGAAACTCCAGCACCATCCGGTTGAAGCGCTCCGCGTGCTCCCATTGCGCCCAGTGCCCACAGCGCCCGAACACATGCAGATCTGCGTTCGGCATGCCCCAAACAAGGCGCAGGCCGACGTCCATCGGCACGAAACGGTCGTCGCGCCCCCAAATCACGAGCGCGGGCGCCTTGATCTCGTTCAGCCGGTGACCGTAGTCCGGAAATTGCTTCGGATTGGCCGCCATACTCTTCACGAAGTTCTCGAGATGATCGCGCCGCGCCAGCATATTATCGAGCCGCGTCTGCATCAGCTCTTCCGTCATCGTGCTCGCATCGTAGACGAAGACATTCAGCATTTTCTTCAGGTTCTCGAGCGTCGGGTCGCGATACAGCGCTTGCAGCAGCTTGATGCCCTCGGTCGGCATCGGCACAAACTGGCTCGGACCGCCCGTGCCGCCGCCCATCAGCACCAGCTTGCCGACACGCTCGGGATACGCCAGCGCGAAGGCCACCGCGCTATGCCCGCCCATCGAGTTGCCGACGAGATGCGCGCGCTCGATGCCAAGCGTATCCAGCACGCCCTTCAGCACGCGCGCGTTGAGGTCGGAGCGCGAGCCGGTGCAGACGGTCGAATCGCTCTTGCCCCAGCCGGGACAGTCGACGAGGATTACGCGATAACCCGCGTTCGCGAACGCGTCCACATTGCGATGAAAGTTCGCCCAGCCGGTCGCGCCCGGACCCGAGCCGTGCAGCAGAACGAGCGTTTCCTTGCCCGCACCGGTGTCGTTGTAGTGCACGCGCAGTTCCACGCCACCTTCCGCCACGTTCACGTACTTGCTGGTCGCGGCTTCGCGATGAGTCACAGTGTCAGTCATGTCGATATCCTTCGTCAGATCGATTCGGTTCCAAACGTGCGCGAGCCGTCGGCCGACTCGCACGGAAACTTCCTGACCACCGCGAGCGCGCCGAGCGCCGCGATCACGATGATCGGAATGCTGGAGATCACGAGCACCGAGCCGCTCTGGCCGAGTGCAAACAATTGCCCGGCGATCAACGGGCCTACCATCGAGCCAACGCGGCCGACGGCCACCGCCGCGCCGACGCCCGTGCCGCGAAACTGCGTCGGATACGTCGCACCGGCGAGCGCGTACAGCACCGACTGCGCGCCGACGAGAAACAGGCCGGCCAGCAGGCCGCCGAATCCCATCGACATGCTGCCGTTTGCACTGGCGAGCGCAAGCAACGCAGTCGCGATGCCCGTATACATGCCGACCACCACCATCCGCTTGCCGATGCGATCCATCAGCCCCGCGATCACGATCGCGCCGATGCCGCCGCCGATGTTGAACATCATCTGCACGATGCTCGCCTGTACCGGCGTAAGGCCGCGCGAGAGGACCATCGACGGCAGCCAGTTCATCAGGAAGTACAGCACGATCAGCGTTCCCAGATAGCTGATCCACAACGCGATGGTCGTCGCCGCGCGCCCGTTGCTGAAGAGTGCGTGCACGATGCCGCCGTTCGGATCGCGGGTCGCGTGTTGGCTTGCCGCGACGAAATGCGTCGACTCCTTTATGAACAGCGCCAGCAGCGGCAGGGTCAGCAGCGGCCCGACCCCGCCGACATAGAAGATGTGCCGCCAGGCCTCGACGCTCGGGCTGACGATGCCGATTACCGCCGCGAGCGCCGCTCCGAATGGCATGCCGCAGTACATCGCACCGACCGCCGTGCTGCGTTGTCCGGGCGCGGCAGCCTCCGCACACAGCGCGATCAGGTTCGGCATCGCAGCGCCGAGACCGAGCCCCGTCAGCAGGCGCGCGACCAGCAGGCTGTGCAGATCCCACACCTGGGTCGTTGCAATCGAAAATATCCCGAACAGCGCGACCGCCATCATCAGCACGCGTTTGCGGCCGATGCGATCCGCGAGCCTGCCGCCGATCGCCGCGCCCGGCAACAAACCGAGCGCGCCGATGCCGAACGCCCAGCCGAGCTGCGCGGCAGCGAGGTGGAACTCGCGAGCCATGCGCGGTGCGGCGATGCCGGTGGATTGCAGATCGAGCCCTTCGAGGAGCGCGACTGCGAAGCACAGGCCGATGGTGATGGCGCCGCCGCTGCGCGACGGGGAAGCCGTTGACGTTTTCATTGATGTCTCCAGGTTGAACGATGCGGCGCTCTTCATGGCGCGTGGCATAGCGAAAGGTTCACGCGTGGGCTGCGCGCTTCTTCAGATCCAGTGCGACATCGACGATCATGTCTTCCTGACCGCCCACCATGCGCCGCTTGCCCAGTTCGACGAGAATGTCGACGGCCTTCAGCCCGTACTTCTTCGCCGCGATTTCGGAATGCCGCAGGAAGCTCGAATACACGCCCGCATAGCCGAGCGCGAGCGTTTCGCGGTCCACGCGCACCGGTCGGTCCTGCAACGGGCGGACGATATCGTCGGCCGCGTCGAGCAACCGATAGAGATCCGTGCCGTGATGCCAGCCAAGGCGCTCGGCCGCCGCGATGAACACTTCGAGCGGTGCGTTGCCCGCTCCCGCGCCCATGCCCGCCAGGCTCGCATCGACACGGTCGCAGCCTTCTTCGACCGCGACGATCGAGTTGGCCACGCCGAGGCTCAGGTTGTGATGGGCATGCATGCCCGTGTGGGTCTCGGGGCGAAGCACGGCTTTGAGCGCCCTGAAGCGCGCCCGAATGTCGTGCATGTTCATCGCGCCGCCGGAATCGACCACGTACACGCAGGTCGCACCGTAGCTTTCCATCTTCTTCGCCTCGATCGCGAGGTGGTCGGGCGTGGTCATGTGACTCATCATCAGGAAGCCGACCGTATCCATGCCGAGGCTGCGCGCATATTCGACGTGCTGCTTCGAAATGTCCGCTTCCGTGCAATGGGTCGCGACACGTACGACTCGCGCGCCTGCGTCGTACGCAGCCTTCAGGTCGTGAATCGTGCCGATGCCGGGCAGCAGCAGCGTCGCGATTTTCGCGTGCTTCACCACATCGGCTACCGCCTCGATCCATTCCAGATCGCTGTGCGCGCCGAAGCCATAGTTGAAGCTCGAGCCCTGCAAGCCGTCGCCGTGCGCGACCTCGATGCTGTCGACCTTCGCGTCGTCCAGCGCGCGTGCAATGTCCTGCACGTTTTCAATCGAATACTGATGACGGATCGCGTGCATGCCGTCGCGCAGCGTCACATCGGAGATGTAGAGTTTCTTGTCCATGATCGAGTGCTCCCTGCTTCAGGCGTTCACAAGCGACGCGGCCATGCGCTCGGCCGTTGCCAGCGCGGCCGACGTCATGATGTCGAGATTGCCGGCGTAGGCCGGCAGATAATGTGCCGCGCCTTCCACTTCGATGAAGATCGAGGTCTTGAGTCCGCTGAAATGGCCGAGTCCTGGAATGTGCAACGGCGCAGCGGACGGGATGTCGTCGAACTGCACGGATTGCTTCAGGCGATAGCCGGGCACATAGGCCTGAACCGCAGCGGCCATTTGATTGATCGACGTTTCGATCAGCGTCCGGTCTGCCGCTTCGGAGAGCACATAGACCGTGTCGCGCATCATGAGCGGCGGCTCGGCCGGATTGAGCACGATGATCGCCTTTCCCTTGCCGGCGCCGCCCACCGCCTCAATCGCCTTCGACGTCGTCTCCGTGAACTCGTCGATGTTGGCGCGCGTACCGGGGCCGGCAGACTTGCTGCTGATCGATGCGACGATCTCCGCGTAATGCACCGTTGCGACCCGCGACACGGCGGCGACCATCGGGATCGTCGCCTGTCCGCCGCACGTGACCATGTTCACGTTCGGCGCATCGAGATGCGCGTCGAGATTCACCACCGGCACGCAGTACGGGCCGATGGCGGCGGGCGTCAGGTCGATCACGCGAATGCCCGGCTTGAGCGTGCGCAGAAACGCGTCATTCTTCACATGTGCGCCGGCGGACGTCGCATCGAACACGAAGTCGATCTCGTCGAACACGGGCAGGCGCGCCAGCCCTTCCACGCCTTCGTGCGTCGTTGCCACGCCAAGCCGCGCGGCGCGCGCGAGGCCGTCCGAGGCGGGATCGATGCCGACCATTGCCGCGACTTCGAGATGCTTGCTGCGGCGCATGATCTTGATCATGAGGTCGGTGCCGATGTTGCCTGATCCGATGATCGCGGCTTTGCACTTGCTGATGTCTGTTGCCATGGAAATGTCTCCGTCCGTCATTCGCTGAAACTGGCGCGCACACTGCCGAGGCCGTCGATGTGCGCCGTATAAGTGCCGGCCGCCTTCACCGCGACCATGGGCCCAAGCGCGCCCGTCAGCACGATGTCGCCCGCGCGCAGCGGCGTGCCGAGTCGAACCATCCGATCCGCGAGCCATGCAGCCGCATTCAGCGGATTGCCGAGGCACGCGCCGCCGTTGCCACGTGAAAGGACTTCGCCGTCCTGCGTGAGCGTCATTGCGCAAGCGCTCACATCGATATCGCGCAGCGGGACGGGCCTGCTGCCGAGCACGAACAGCGCGCTCGACGCGTTGTCCGCGACGGTGTCGAAAAACCGGATGTCCCAGTCGCGGATGCGACTGTCGACGACCTCGATCGCCGCCACCGCATAGGCGGTCGCGGAGATCAGATCCGCGAAGGTGTGCTTTTCGGCGGTCAGGTCGCGTTCGAGCACGAGTGCAATTTCCGCTTCGACCTTCGGCTGAATCAATGAAGCGAGCGGCATCGGTTGACTGTCGCCGTAGGCCATTGACGCGAACAACGCGCCGAAGTCCGGCTGATCGACGCCAAGTTGCTTCTGCACCGCGGGCGAAGTCAGGCCGATCTTCCTGCCGACGACACGCTCTCCGTTCGCCGCGCGTAGGTCGTTGTTGATCTGCTGGATCGCGTAGGCGAGTGTCGCGTCGCCTGCAGGACACGTCTCGCGCAGCGGCGCGATCGTGCGACGCGACGCCTGCGCGTCACGCAGGCGCGCGGCCAGCGAAAAAATGTTGCTGTCGTCCGACATGGTTCTATCTCCTGGAAAGAGTCCGTTCCCGCGCGTGCATCGCGCCGAAGCCCGCGATCCATTCCGGAATCGCACGGTAGTAATCGATCGATGCGTCGTAAGCGCCGCTCGCCGCAAGCGCCCCGAATGCGGCGACCCACGTGCGGATTTCGTGCGCGGACTTGCCTGCGTCGCGCGTGATCGCTTCGTTCGTGAGGCCGTCGGCGGCGGTGAGTTCGCCGCGTTCGAGCAATTCGAGAAACGCACGGTCCCATGCGGGATTGAGCGGATGCAGCCTGCTGTCACCCGCAGCGAACGCCTTGGCCGCGGCGACGGTGCGGGCTTGCCGCGCATCGCGCGACGCCGGCGACGGGTTGCGTCCCGCAATCAACCGCTCCGCGACGACATCGTCCGCGCCCGCAATTTCCGGCACCGGCGGCTCGTGCGACATGCCGCCCGAGCCGATCAGCAATACGCGCCGGTTCATGCGCGCGACGGCACGACCGATCGCATCGCCGAGCAGCCGCGCGCGGCGGCACGACGCCATCGGCGGCGCAACCGAGTTGATGAAAACGGGTACCACTGGATAGCGGTCGATGCCGCCCGCGAGTACCTCGAGCGCCTGCGCGCAGCCGTGATCGACCTGCATGCGATACGAAACGGCGACGTCGATATCGCTCGCGAGTGCGGCATCGGCGAGCGCGAGCGCCGCATCGCGCGCAACGGGCAACGGGCCGGCCGCGCTGCCGAAATCGCCGATTGCCGTCGCGCTCACGCCGATGCAGAACTGCGGCATCACGTCGTAGAAAAATCCGTTGTAGTGGTCCGGCGCGAACACGATCACCAACTCCGGATCGAACGCATCGACCCGCTCGCGCGCCGCGCGCTGCACGCGTTCGACTTCCGCGACGACTTCCGGCCTGGGGTCGAAATACCCGTGCAACGGCGTGTGCGACATGCATTCAAGATGAATCGGCATCTCAGGCCCCTACCAGGTCGGCAGCATGCGCGAACGTCGCGCCGCCGGGCGTCGCGCCGGCTGCCATGGCAAGCGACAGCCGTTGCGCAAGCTGCAACACGCAACCCGATACACGTTGCGGCGAGCACATGCCGGCCACGAAGCGGTCGGGCCGCAGCAGCACGACGGATTCCGGCACACGCGCGAACCAGTCGCGCAGGCGCGAGTCGACATCGCCAATCGCGATCACGTCGTCAGGCACGTCCTCATGGAAGGCAAGCTGCGGGTCGGGCTTCGCAATCACGAAGCAGCCGCCTAGCGCGCGCCAGATGCGGCGCGCCTCGGGAGTCAAGCCGAACGTCGGGTCGGCGCCCCACCCCACGATCGCGAAGCGGTTGCCGATCGCGTCGTCGAGCCGGACGATGCGGCCATCCGCGAGACGCACGCGCGGCTGGATGAACATGCGGCCCACGGGCGTGCCCGCCTGCGCATCGCGGCCGTGCACGATCCGGCCGACCAGCGATTCGCGCTTCTCGCTCATCAGACCGACGAGGCGCCCGAACGCGCCATGCCCCCGCTTCGCGATCATGCGTGCGAGCACGCCGTCGGACCGCTCGCGCGGCGCCAGAAGCACGACGCCCTCCTCATAGCGCGGCATCGGCTTGAAACGCATTTCGATGAAGTAGCGTTTCATGGAAGGCAGCACGTCGAAACAGCGCACGAACGCGTCGCGCACTTTCGATCCGAAGAAACTCGTCGGCGCGAAGATGTCGCCCGCGACTTCCGACAGGTGGATCATCGAACGCGCGTGCGCGCGCCGCTCCGTCGTGTAGGTATCGAGCAGAGAATCGCGCGCCGTGCCTTTCACGACCATCGCGAGCTTCCAGCCGAGATTGCTCGCGTCGCGAATGCCGCTGTTATAGCCCTGCCCCTGCCAAACGGGCATGATGTGCGCGGCGTCCCCGGCGAGCAGGATGCGTTTCACCCGGAAGGTGCTCGCGAGCCGCGCGTTGTGCGTATAGACGCGCCGGCGAATGTAGTCGACCTTGTCGGGATCGTCGACAACCCCGCGCACCAACGCCGCCATGTTCTCCGGCTTCGACAGCTCCTCCTCCGTCTCGCCCGGCATCACCATGAATTCGAAGCGCCGGATCCCGTGCGGCAGCGCCGCAGAGACGTACGGACGCCGCGCGTCGCAATGCAGATAAACATGCGGAGAGCCAATCGGGTCGTTGCGCACATCGATCACGATCCATTGATTCGGCTTCGTGCGGCCTTCGAACGGCACGCCGAGCGTGCGGCGCACAAAACTGTTGCCGCCGTCCGCGCCGACCATGTACGCGGCGCGGATCGTTGTCTTCGCACCGTGCGCGTCGGTCGCTTCTATGGTCACGCCGCCCTCGTCCTGTGCAAAGCTGTCGACGCTGTGACCAAGCAGCGTTGACACATTCTCGAAACGCTCGAGGCCGCTGTACAGGATCTGATCGGCGAGCGGCTGGATGAAGGCATTGCGGCGCGGCCAGCCGAACTCGTCGGTGCGCGGCTCGATCGACGCGAAGCATTTCCCTTTCAGCGTGAAGCGCATCCAGTGATTCGGCGTGGTGTGCGGCAGCAGCGCGTCGACAAGGCCGACCGACTGGAACACGCGCAGCGCTTCGTCGTCGAGGCCGATGGCGCGCGGATAGTCGATGATCTGCGCGAGCTTCTCGATAACGACGACGCGCACGCCCTGCAGGCCGAGAATGTTCGCGATCATCAGGCCGACCGGGCCCGCGCCGATGATGGCGACATCTGCGTCGATCGAACGATGTGTCGTTTCTTGAGGATGAGCGCGGCCGTTGCCGGCCGCCGGTTCAAAGGCGGGGCGCATGCTTGTCTCCTGAATGTCTTGTCCGATGTGCCGAACCGGCGAAGCGCGTGGCTCTCGATCGTTCAGCTTGCGAACGCAGTTTATGGGGCGCGAAAAACACCCTCAACAAAATCTCCGGAATGTGCATAGAATGCACATTGTTGATTCCAAAGGGTATTTTTACGTGACGACCTACACGAACGTGCGCGGTCTGGCGCGCGGCCTCCAGGTGCTGAGGGCGCTGAATGCGATGGAAAACGGCCGGGCGACGAGTCAGCAAATCGCCGATCTGACCGGCCTGCATCGCACTACGGTGCGCCGCCTGCTCGAAACGTTGATGGAGGAAGGATTCGTGCGCCGCAGTACATCGGACGACAGCTTCCGCCTGACGCTCGCGGTGCGTTCATTGAGCGAGGGCTTCACCGATACCGAGCGCATCGCGACCGTGGCGCCGCCGATCATGGGGCAGTTGCTGCAGCGCGTCGCGTGGCCATCCGATCTGACCACGCCCGATGGCGACGCGATGATCATCCGCGAGACGACGCATCGCTTCAGCCGTTTGTCGTTTCATCGCGCAATGGTCGGGCGGCGTTTGCCGATGTTGCTGACGGCCGCGGGTCGCGCGTACTTCGCGATGTGCCCCGATGAGGAGCGCGAGGATATTCTGGAACTGTTGCGCTCCGGTGCAGGGGGTGAAGAGCAACAGGCGTTCGCGAGAAACGATGCGCTCGTGCGCAAGCTGATCCGGCGCGTGCGCGACGATGGTTTCGGATCGAATCACGGCGACTGGACCGCGCAGGCGAAAATCGGCGCGGTGGCGGTCTCGATCAGCGCGGACGAACGCGTGATCGCCAGTCTCAATGTCGTGTTCCTGTCACGCGCGGTAAGTCTTGCAGATGCCACTCGCCGCTATGTGCCCGAGCTGCAAAAAGCAGCATCGGACATTGCCGAAGCATTGAGGCAGGAACCGGCCACGCGTCCTCGCGCATCAATGTAGGCAGCCTGACCGGCTGAATCACGCGAACGGGAGGTGAATCGTCACGCGAATGACGATGTGCCCGGCCATCCCGGACGGCCGAGAGTGGCCAAGCGGCGTCAGCCAATCCGCCGCCGGTCTGATCCAGTCCAACCCGTCACGTGTCGGCTGCACTGACAAGCACTGGCAACCGGCGCGTATCCGCTTCGCGTCGCGCCTCTGCGCTCATCGGCCGCCGCTCCATCGCGGCGACCTCCGGGAACCGCGGCGCATGTGTGAGATGGATCGAACCGGTGTCGTCACGTCATGCGCCGCGCACCCGCACAGCGGGGCGACCCGCTACAGCACGCGCTCGAGCGCGCTAGCGAACCGCGCAACCGCCGCGTCGACGTCGTGCAGCTTGTCGAGACCGAACAGGCCGATCCGGAACGTCTTGAAATCCGCCGGCTCATCGCATTGCAGCGGCACGCCCGCCGCGATCTGCATGCCGACATCGGCGAATTTCTTGCCGGACCGGATATCATCGTCATCGGTATAGCAAACGACGACACCCGGCGCCTCGAAACCGTCGGCCGCGACACTGCGGAACCCCTTCTCCGCGAGCAGCGCGCGAATCCGCATGCCCAGTTCGAGCTGTTCCGCCCTCACCTTGTCGAAGCCGTACGCTTCCGTTTCCTTGATCACGTCGCGCAGCGTCGCGAGGCTGTCGGTCGGCATTGTCGCGTGATACGCGAACCCGCCGTTCTCGTACGCTTCCATGATTTGCAGCCACTTGCGCAGGTCGCATGCAAAGCTCGTGCTGGTCGTCGCATCGATTCGCTCGCGTGCCAGCGGACTCATCATTACCAGCGCGCAGCCGGGCGACGCGCTCCAGCCCTTTTGCGGCGCACTGATCAGCACGTCGACGCCGCTCGCCTCCATGTCGACCCAGATCGTGCCGGATGCGATGCAATCGAGCACGAACATGCCGCCGACCGCATGCACGGCGTCGGCCACCGCACGCAAATACGCATCGGGCAACATCATCCCCGACGCGGTTTCGACGTGCGGCGCAAACACGAGATCCGGCTTGTGCTCGCGAATCGCCGCGACGACTTCGTCGATCGGCGCCGGCGCGAACGCGGCCTGCCTGCCCGCTTCGACCGGACGCGCCTTCAACACGATCGATTCGGACGGAATGCCGCCCATGTCGAAAATCTGCGACCAGCGGAAGCTGAACCAGCCGTTGCGGATGACGACGCACTTCCGGTTCGTCGCGAACTGCCGCGCCACGGCCTCCATGCCGAACGTCCCGCTGCCGGGGACGATTGCAACCGCTTTCGCGTTGTAGACATGCTTCAGCGCAGCGGAAATGTCGCGCATCACGCGCTGGAAACGCTGCGACATGTGATTGATCGACCGGTCGGTGTACACGACCGAGTATTCGAGAAGCCCGTCGCGGTCGACATCGGGAAGTAATCCTGGCACGTTCGCCTCCAGTAAAGGACATGGGATGAGCGCGAGCGGCATTCGTGCGTTCGGCACCGCTGCGCCAATGCATTTCGGCGTATTGCTTCGACGACGACCGATTCTAGCGAATGCGACCTTCGGCCGGGAATTTCGGTGCATCGCACGGCTTGCGGCATCGCCCCTCACTTCGGCCATCGCCAGGACGGAGCGGACAGGTGCTCGGCGAAATAGTCGGACAGCGCGGCGACCTTCGCCGGACGTGCACGCGCGGACGGCGTGACGAAGTAGAGGCCGCCCTTCGTCAGCGACCAGTCGGTCAGGATCGCTTCGAGGCGGCCGTCGGCCAGATATTCGCCCGCAATGAACTCCGGCAGTTCGCCGATAGCGAGGCCATCGAGCAACGTCGGCAGCAGTGCATCGGCGTTCGTCACACGCAGCGGGCCATTCGGCATGACCGGCTCTTCGTCGCCGGCGTCGTTCGTGAAGCGCCACACGTCGCTATGCGCGCGATACGCATACGAAAGGCAACGCCGCCCCGCGAGGTCGCGCGGATGCGCGGGGCGCCCTTCGCGCTTCAGATACGCGGGGGACGCAACCACGTATTGCGTTACGGCGCACAAGCGCCGGGCGACCAGCGACGAATCCGGCAGCGCGGCGATCCGCAATGCCGCATCGAAACCATCGGCGATCAGATCGACCGCCGCATCCGACAGGTGCAGGTCGATCGACACTTCCGGATAGGCGCGAAAGAAACCCGGCAGCAGCGGCGCGACCCACCGCAATCCGAACGACATCGGCACGGCGAAACGCACGAGCCCGCGCGGCTGTACGGCCAGCTCGCGTGCGGCGCTCTCGGCCTCTTCGGCATGGCGATACATGTCGCCGGCCTTTTCGCTGAGGGTTCTGCCGAATTCGGTCAGCGCGAGCTGACGCGACGTCCGGTTGAAGAGCCGCCCGCCCAGACGGTCTTCCAGCCGCGCGACGCCGCGCGAAACCGTCGCGACCGACACGCCCATCAAGCGCGCCGCGGCCGCGAACGATCCCTCCTCGGCAACCTTCGCGAACATCGCGAGCCCTTCGAAGTCTGGCAGTCTCGCCATTGCGGATCATCCTTGCAATTTTGCAACGTTGGTTTGCGATCAATTCTATTTCGAAAAGAAAGGGCCGTCGATATTCTCCTTACATCGCAGCACGCAACACGAACCCTTCGTCAACGTACCGAACCAAAGGAGAAGCAACATGGCACGCAAGCTCGACAACAAGATCGCACTCGTCACCGGCGGCACCAGCGGGATCGGCCTCGCCACCGCCCGGCGCTTCGCGGCGGAAGGCGCACACGTCTACGTGACCGGCCGGCGTCAGGCCGAACTCGATGCCGCCGTGCAGGCGATCCGCGACAGCGGCGGCAGCGCAACTGGCGTGCGCATCGACTCCACGCAGCTCGCCGAACTGGATGCGCTGTACGCGCAGATCAACGAAGAACGCGGCCGGCTCGACGTGCTGTTCGCGAACGCCGGCGGCGGCTCGATGTTGCCGTTCGGCAGCATCACCGAAGAGCATTTCGACGATACGTTCAATCGCAACGTGAAGGGCGTGCTGTTCACCGTGCAAAAGGCGCTGCCGCTGCTCGCCGACGGCGCATCGGTCATCCTCACCGGCTCGACGGCCGGCAGTGCGGGGACCGCCGCATTCAGCGTGTATTCGGCGTCGAAGGCCGCCGTGCGCGCGTTCGCACGCAACTGGATTCTCGACCTCAAGGAACGCCGCATCCGTGTGAACACGATCAGCCCGGGTGCGACGCGTACGCCGGGCCTGCTCGACCTCGCCGGTCAGGACGCCGCGCAACGGCAAGGGCTGGCCGATTACCTGGCCTCGCTGATTCCGATGGGCCGTCTCGGCGAACCGGAAGAGATTGCCGCAGCCGCGCTGTTCCTCGCGTCGGACGATGCGAGCTTCGTGAACGGGATCGAGCTGTTCGTCGATGGCGGCCAGCAACAGATCTGAATGATGCGCGACGCGCGCCGGAGGCAACGCCGGCGCGCCGATACGCAACATCGTGAAACCGGCCTTGCCCTGCGGCGACACGGGAACATAATCTTTAACGATACCGGCGGACATGGCGACCGTTTCCGCCGGGTTCCCTGACGTCCTGCGATGAACATCAAAAGCCGTGCCCGCCCGCACACGGCCCGACCGACCCGCCAGCCCGATGCCGGCCCGCTGCGGTGGATCAACGGACTCGCCGCGGTGCGCACCTATCGCTTGGCGTGGCTGCCGCACGACTTGCTGGCCGGCGTCACGCTCAGCGCCGTGCTCGTGCCCGCGGGCATGGCGTACGCGAACGCAGCGGGACTGCCCGCCGCCAGTGGCCTCTATGCGTCGTTTGCCGCGATGCTTGCGTATGCGCTCTTCGGTCCGAGCCGTATCCTCGTGCTCGGCCCCGACTCCGCGCTCGTCGCGCTGATCGCCGCCAGCATCACGCCGCTCGCTCGCGGCGATGCCGCGCATGCGCTGGCCCTTGCCGGCGCACTAGCGGTACTCACGGGCTCCATCTGCATCGCGGTCGGCGCGCTCAGGCTCGGCTTCGTCACCGAGCTGCTGTCGCTGCCGATTCGGTACGGTTTTCTGAACGGCATCATGCTGACGATCAGCATCGGGCAGTTGCCCAAGCTTCTCGGGTACAAGGGTGGCGGCGAATCGTTCATCGAGCAGGTGCGCGCCGTGGTCGATGGCATCGCGGCATCGAACGTGAACGCAACGTCATTCGCACTCGGTGGCGCGTCGCTCGTGCTGATACTCGCATGCAAACGGCTCTGCCCCAGGGTGCCGGGCGTGCTGCTCGCCGTGGCGGGCGCGACGGCTGCGGTGATGTGGTTCGACCTGGCGACGCGCGCGGGTGTCGCGACCGTCGGCGCGGTCCCGCAAGGTCTGCCTGTGCCGCGGATACCGGACGTGAGCGTCGACGACTGGCTGCATCTCGCGGGAAGCGCGGCGGCGATCGCGCTCGTTTCGTTCACGGATATCAGCGTGCTGTCCCGTGCCTACGAATTGCGCAACGACGCAAGCGTGGACCGCAATCACGAATGCGTCGCGCTCGGGCTGGCGAACCTCGCAGCCGGTTTGGTGCAAGGGTTCGCCGTGAGCGCCAGCGGCTCCCGCACGCCCGTCGCGGAAGCAGCAGGCGCAAAGACGCAGGCGACGGGCGTGGTCGCCGCCGCCGTCGTTGCCGCGCTGCTGCTGTTCGCACCGCGTGCGCTGGCGCACACGCCGCAATCCGTGCTGGCCGCCGTCGTGATCGCCGCATGCGTGAACATGATCGAAGTGCGCGGCGTCGTGCGGCTTTACCGGCTGCGCAAAAGCGAGTTCGTGCAGGCCTTGGCGTGCTTCGTCGGCGTGGCGACCGTCGGGGTCGTGAACGGTATTGCCCTGGCATTACTGCTCACCGTGCTGTCGTTTCTATGGCGTGCATGGCGGCCGTACGCAGCCGTGCTCGGGCGCGTCGACGGCAGGAAGGGTTATCACGACGTGTCGCGTCATCCGGACGCGCGTCGCGTGCCCGGGCTCGTACTGCTGCGCTGGGATGCGCCGCTGTTTTTCGCGAACGGGGAAATTTTTCGGGAACGCGTGTTGCGTGCGGTCGACGCGTCGCCGGAGCCGGCACGCTGGATCGTCATCGCAGCGGAGCCCGTGACCGACATCGATCTGACGGCCGCCGACGTACTCGAACGGCTGCATCGCGAACTTGCCGCGCGGCAGGTGAAGCTCGTGTTCGCCGAGCTGAAAGGCCCGGTCAAGGACAGTCTGAAGCGTTACGGGATGTACAGCATGTTCGGCGACGACAACTTCTTTCCGACGATCGGCGAAGCGGTAGGCCGGTATGTGGAAATACATCGAATCGACTGGCACGACTGGGAAGACGCCCGCGGACCGGGCGCAGGCCGATAGTCGGCGACCCTTCGGAGGCGGTATGGAACGAGAGCTGAAGCTGCGGGTTTCCGTCGACGATCTCGACAAGTTGCGCCACGCACCGTTGCTCGCGCACGCGAATGGCGCCCGCGCGCGTCAACAGCTGACGAGCACGTACTTCGACACCGCCGCGCTGGCGTTTCACAAATGTGCGGCTTCCCTGCGCGTACGCGCGGTCGGCAACGAGCGGATCCAGACGTTGAAACTGGAAGGGTCGCCGCAGGCGGGCCTGTTCGACCGGGACGAATTCGAGATGCCCGTCGATGGCGACGCGCCCGATCTGACACTGCTGCGAGACAAGCTCCCTGACGACACCGACTGCGGTCGCCTCGTTCGCGACGAAGCCACCGCGCCCGATCTTCGCCCTGTATTCGTCACGCGAATCAAGCGGACCGTTTTACCGCTGCGTCTGCCGTCCGGAGACGAGGTCGAGGTCGCGCTCGACAAGGGGACGGTCGACGCGAACGCGAGTTCGCTTCCGATCGCCGCGGTCGAACTGGAGCTGAAACGGGGCCGCGCTGAAAACCTGTACGGCATCGCACTGGAATTGCTCGACGTCGTGCCATTGCGTATCGATCATGAAAGCAAGGCCGATCTCGGCTACGGACTCCTCGTCGCCGAGCATCAACCGGCCGTCAACGCGCAACCGGTGCAACTGACGCGGGATGACTCGATTGAAGACGCCTTCTGCCGGATCGTGCGCAACTGCCTGGACCAGATCCACGCGAACGAGCGCGGTGTCGAGTCCGGCCATGATCCGTCGAGCGTTCATCAGATGCGGGTGGGGCTTCGTCGGCTGCGCTCGGCGCTCGACCTGTTCGAGAAAGCGATTCCGGCGTTTCCCGGCCTCGATCACGAGCTGCGCTGGATCGCCGGCGAGCTCGGCGCCGCGCGTGACTGGGAAGTGCTTGCGGGAACGACGCTCGACCACGCCGGCACGAATGGCAACCAGGACGAGATCCGTCCCGTCCGCCACGCGTGCCAGCGTATTGCGATCACGAATCGTCAGCGCGCGGCTGCCGCGGTGCAGTCGGTTCGCTACACGCGGCTCGCGTTGCGGCTCGCGTCATGGTTGAACCGGAAGGGCTGGCGCGACGGGATGTCCGACGAACAGCGCGCTGCGCTCGTGCAGCCGGCGCGTCCGTTTGCCCGCGACGTGCTGCGTCGCCGGCACCGGAAACTAATCAAACGCGGCAAACGGCTCGCCGATCTCGACGATCACCGTCGTCACCGTGCACGCATCGCGGCCAAGAAAGTGCGGTACGCCACCGAATTTTTCGCGTCGCTGTGCAGCAAGCAAGCCGTCCGCGCGTATGTCGGCGCGCTGACCGGGCTTCAGGACGATCTGGGCTGGCGCAACGATGCCGTGGTCGCGGATCGGCTTCTGAAGGCACTCCCTCGTACATCGGCCGAAGCCGCGCCGGGCGCTGGCTTCGCTCGCGGCTTTCTCGCCGCGCGTGCCGCGTCCGATCATCAGACGCTGAAGAAGCTGTGGAGCCGCTTCAAACGGCTGTCGCCGCCACGCTGAGTCGTCGCGATGCCTGTCCGCGTGCACGATCGATTGCGTCGTGCGTTGGCGATGCGGTCGCCACGCGCGGGAACGCATCTACGATGCAGGCCGTGCTCGTGCGGCTGCGCGCCAGACGGCACGCACCGCAAAAACGCGCTAAGCGCGCACAAAACCCGCGATAATCCCGTGCTGAACCCGCGACTGCGGCGAGCCGGTCAGGCGCGCGCCGCGGACCGCTCGCTGCGGCGCGACGACCACCCGATTCGACCCACGCTCCGATGCCCGAGGATTTTCATTTCCTGTTGCTGCCCGGCTTTTCCGCGCTCGGCTTCATGTCAGCGGTCGAACCGTTGCGCGTCGCGAACCGGTTCCGCACCGAGCTGTACCGCTGGCATGTGATCAGTGCGGACGGCGCGCCCGTCGCCGCGAGCAACGGCATTCCGGTCGCGGCGGAAGCCGCATGCGCGGACGTCGAACGGGTCGAGACGGTGTTCGTCGTCGCGGGCTTCGATCCGCTCGTGTGCTACGACCGTCCGCTCGCCGACTGGCTGCGCCGCCAGAACCGGCATCGCGCGACGCTCGGCGGTATCGACACCGGCAGCTTCGTGCTCGCGGAAGCCGGGCTGTTCGACGCGTCGCAAACGCTCACGCTGCACTGGGAGGCGCTCGCCGCGTTCCGCGAACGCTACCCGGCCCTGAACGCAACGCAGGAGCTGTTCGAGATCGACGACCGCCGCATCACGTGCGCGGGCGGCACCGCGTCGATCGACATGATGCTGGACCTGATCGGCCGGCGGCACGGCGCCGATCTCGCGGCGGCGATTTCCGAGCAATTCGTCGTGAGCCGCATCCGGCAGCGGTCGGACAGCCAGCGGCTCGAGATCGCCGCGCGCTACGGCGTGCACAACCGCAAGCTGATTCAGGTCATCGGCACGATGCAGCGGCACATGGAGACGCCGCTCGGCTCCGACGCGCTCGCGCAGGAGGTATCGATCACGCGCCGCCAGCTCGAGCGGCTGTTCAGCGCGACGCTGAACGACACGCCGACGCACTTCTACCTGAACCTGCGGCTCGATCGCGCACGCGAGCTGCTGCAGCAGACCGACATGAGCATCACGTCGGTGTGCGTCGCGTGCGGCTTCGAATCGCCGTCGCATTTCTCGCGCACGTATCGTTCGCGTTTCGGCGTGAGCCCGCGCAGCGACCGACGCGCGACGCGCTGAACGACACCCGCTCGCCCGGCGCGGATGACGATGCATCGGGCATCGCGATGCCTGACCGAAGCGCTGCGCGTGCTGCTCGCGAACCGCTACAAGCCGAAGCGGACGATCGAGTTCGTCGGGTACGAAGCCGAGGAAGCCGGCCTGCTCGCGTCGCGCGTATGCGGCCGACCTCGGCGGCGACGGCGGCGCGACGGTCAAGCACTGAGCGGCCGCGGCCGGCTCGCGCCGCAGCGCACCGGACGGGCGCGGCTCCCGTTCCGGATAGAATCGTCGTTCGTTCAATCCCGCCTCACGGTGCCCCGCCATGACCGACCTTTCCCGCTCTACCGGCGATCTCTCACCCGAGCGCGTGACGACCGCGTTCGACCTGCCCGGCCACACGACCGTGCGCTTGCTCGGCGTCGCGCAAGGCATCATCGTACGGTCGCGTTCGATCGTCGGCTCGTTCGGCGCGTCGCTGCAGACCATCTTCGGCGGCAACATCACGCTGTATACGTCGCTGTGCGAGAAAGCACGCCAGCAGGCATTCGACAAGATGCTCGCCGATGCACGCAAGCTCGGCGCAAATGCGGTCGTCGCGATGCGTTACGACTCGACCGAGATCGGCGCGGGCGTCACGGAAGTCATCTGCTACGGCACGGCCGTGCAGGTTGCGCCGAACGGCGGCATCTGATCGGCAGGCGCGCCCTCGAGCGTATCGACGGGCCGTATCCCGCCGATGTGCCGTCGGGAATTCAATTGAAAAAGGCAGCTTGAAGCGATTCGCCCGAACAAGGCTGCGACTCGCGAATGCCCGGATTAACGACGGCGATTCAATGATCGCGATCGAGCGACGTCATGTTTCGCAACGTCGGGAACAGGCGCATCCACGTCAGCGCGACGGCGATCGTCGCCGCGCCGCCAACGACGATCGCGGCCGGCGCGCCCCACCACGCGGCCGTTACGCCCGATTCGAATTCGCCGAGCTGGTTCGACGTGCCGATGAACAGCGAGTTGACCGCGCTCACGCGGCCGAGCATGTCGTCGGGCGTGCGCAACTGCACGAACGACAGGCGCACGACGACACTCACCACGTCCGCCGCCCCGAACGCCGCCAGCGCGACAAGCGACAGCACGAAATTGCGCGACAGCCCGAATACGATCGTCGCGATCCCGAACGCGATCACGCCGCCGAACATCGCCCGGCCGGGCCTGCCCTTCAGCGGGAAGCGCGTGAGCCAGAGCGTGCCCGCGAGCGCACCGGCGGCTGGCGCGGCGCGCAGCGCGCCGAGGCCCCACGGCCCGACCTGCAGGATGTCGCGCGCATAGATGGGCAGCAGCGCGGTCGCGCCGCCGAACAACACGGCGAACAGGTCGAGCGACAGCGCACCGAGGATCGCCGGCTCGCGCCGGATGAACGCGATGCCGGAAAACACCGAACGCAGTGTGACCGGTTCGCGCGCGGGCGGCGCACTGCGCAGCGGAATCGTGCCGCTCAGCAGCGCAGCGATCGCGAACGCGACGACGCTTGTGCCGAATGCGACCGGCGCGCCGACGCCGTACAGCACGCCGCCGAATGCGGGGCCGAGAATCTGCGCGGCCTGGTTCGCGGACGTCGACAGCGCGGTCGCGCGCGGCAGGTCGCCGCGCGGCACGACAGCCGGCAGCAGCGACGACACCGACGGCGATTCGAACGCGCGCGCGGTGCCGACGATCGCCGCCAGCGCATACACGCCCGGTGCCGTGAGTCCGCCTTTCGCCGCGCCGAGCAGAAACACGCCGGCGGCCAGTGCCTCGACGCTCTGGCAAATCGTCGCGATGCGGCGACGGTCGTAACGGTCCGCCACCTGGCCGACGACGAGCGTCAGCACGAACATCGGCACGAACTGCGCGAGCCCGACGAGCCCGAGCGCGAACGCGCTGTGCGTGAGCGCATACACATACCAGCCGATTGCGACCGACAGGATCTGGAACGCGAGCGACGACATCACGCGCGTGCCCCAGAAGCGCTGGAACGGTGCGTGACGGAACAGGTTGACGGGTAACGGCGCCGGCGAGGCGGATTCGGGTAACGGGGCGGTCATCGGGAGAGACGTGATCGGACGAGGCCCGCGATCGGCGAGACGCGGATGCGGCCAAAGCGCGATGATAGCGTCAACCGCCGGAACGCTGCCGGATACCCGCTCGCGCGCGGCATCGCGCCGCGCAAAAAAAAAGCGCGAACCGCGGTTCGCGCCAAAGAGAGACCTCGCTGAAGACGTAGAACGATCCGGCCGCCGTGCTCAGAACGAATGCCGCATCCCGATCCGCACATCGGCCTGCGTTTGCGTCGTCGACGGCGTAAAGCTGTAGCCGATCACCGCATCGACACCCTGCGACGCGCGCAGGTAATCGCCGGAGATGTACACGTCGGTGCGCTTCGACAGCAGGTAGTGCAGGCCGGCCGTGCCCTGGTTCCAGTGATGCCCTTCGAAGCGCGTGTGTTGGTAGCCCGCGATGAAACTGAGCGCCGGCGTGAATTGATACAGGCCGCCGCCTTCGTACACCTGCATGTGCGACGACTGGCCGAAGCCCTTGATCGTCGTGTACGAGTAGTTCGCATCGAGCGTGAGCTTGCCGATCGTGTAACTCGTGCCGATGCCGAACGTGCCCTGGCTGTCGACATCCATCGCGGTGTTCGAGAACAGGTCGGTGCGCGCGCCCGTCGCCGAATCGACGGTCACGGTCTGCTGGCCGAGGAACGTGTGCGTGCCGATCATCGCGTAAGGATCGAACGCATAAATGCCGTTCGGGTTGTTCAGGCGCGTGTACGCGGCGCCAATCGAGAAGTCGCCCTTCGTGAAGCTCGCGCCCGCGCTCCACGCGCTGTTGCGGTGGAAGTTGCCGGCGACGTTGCCGAACGAGTACATCGCGCCGAACTTGAAGCCGTTCAGGTCGTTCGACAGGAATTTCACCGAGTTCGGCAGGCGGTCGCCGTTGAAGCGGTCGAAGTCGCCCTGGTGGATTGCGTAGCCGCTGCCCCATGCCGAGATGTTGTAGATCGACACGAGCTCGTTGGTAATGTCCAGCTGGTTGCCGAACGACAGCGTGCCCCAGTCGTTCTGCAGGCCGACATAAGCCTGACGCCCAAATTCCGCGCCGCCGAAGCCGAGCTGCCCGTTGCCGAGGTGGAAGCCGCTCTCGAGCGTAAACACCGCTTTCAGGCCGCCGCCAAGGTCCTCCGTGCCCTTCAGGCCGAAGCGGTTGCCGTACGCGATGCCGTCGTCGAACTTGACCACGTGCGAGCCGCCGGTATTGTTCACGTACGTGATGCCCGCGTCGATGATCCCGTACAGCGTCACGCTGCTCTGCGCATGACCGATGGCGGGAATACAGGCCGCGCAAGCGAGCGCGGCAGCTACGGCAACTTTCTTTTGCTTCATTGTCGACTACCCCCTGAACCGTTCGATGGAAAGAACCGTGGCTCGGCGCGCGACGCAATACGCCGGCTGATTCGAATTCGGTACATCCGCTGGCTCCGGCATTTCGTTTTCCGCAATAACGCAGCCATTGGCGAAAAATACAAACCCATATTTCAGGTCACCCGTCTGAAGGCGACACCAAATGGTCTTGATGCGACGGGTCGGGAAAACACGGAGACGGGCGGCGCGGCAAAAACTGGCCGCCCGGACGGGGATCAACGGGCGTCGAGGGCCGCGCGCACGGCGGGCAGCGCCGGTGTGCCGGACGCCGTCGTCACGCCGTCGAGCCAGCCCGCGACGAGCGCCGGGTCGGCCTTCAGCACGCGCTGCGCGGCGACCGCGGGCGACGTCTTGTTGTCGAGCATGTCGGCGATCATCCGGTTCTCGACGTCGACGGAGAAGGTCATCTGCCGGAACAGGCGTGCGAGGTTCGCGCACTGCCCGGCAAAGCCCGCGCGCGCGACCGTGTTGACCGTCGCGCCGCCGTAGTTCGGCCCGAAATACGCGTCGCCGCCCGACAGATACGTCAGATGGAACTTGGTGTTCATCAGATGCGGCTCCCACGCAAGAAACACGATCCAGCGCTTGTCGCGCACCGCGCGTTCGACCTGCGTGAGCATCCCCGTTTCGCTCGATTCGACGAGCGACCAGTTCGCGGCGCCAAGCGCATGATCGGACAGCATCCGCTTGATGTTCTGGTTCGCCGGCGCGCCGGGCTCGATCCCGTAGATCTTGTCGCCGAAACGGTCCGCGTAGCGCGCGAGATCGGCGAACGTGTGCACGCCGGCCGCCGCGACGTAGTCGGGCACCGCGAGCGTAAACTTCGCGCCGCTGAGGTTCGCGTGCAGCACGTCGATCGACTTCTCGTCGACGAACGGCTTCACGAGCGGCGCCTGCGCGGGCATCCAGTTGCCGAGGAACACGTCGACCTGCCCTTTCTTCAAGCCCTGGTATGTGATCGGCACCGACAGGTTCGCGACGTCCTGCCGGTAGCCGAGCGCCTTCAGCACGACGCCTGCCATCGCGTTCGTCGCGTCGATGTCGGTCCAGCCGGGCGCCGCCATCTTCACGTCGCGACATGTCTGCGGATCGGCGGCGCGTGCGGGCTGCTGCATCGCCAACACACACGCGGCCACGGCCAGCGCCGTGCCGAAACTGCGGTTTGCTGCATGGATTTGCCGTTTCATGGTCTGCTTCCTCCGTCGTTCGTCAATGTCCGCGATGCGGATCGTTCAGCGCCCGACGCGCGGAAAGCGCGCCATCGCTTCGAGCGTATCGAGTTCGATGTGATTGCGCATGTAGCGCTGGCTCGCATCGGTGAACGGCTGCCAGTCCCACGCGTGGATGCGGCCCTGCGTCGTCGCCGCGTAGTGGAAGCGGCGACGACGCTGGCTCGCGCGCACCCGTGCGTCGAGCTCCGGCAGGTTCCAGCGTTGCACGGCTTCCGCGCGAAATGCAGCCAGCACGTCGGCGGCTTCCGGCAAGCCGGCCAGGTTCGTACGCTCGCGCGGATCGTCGGCGAGGTTGTAGAGCTGATCGGGATCCGCCGGACAATGCACGAACTTCCAGTCGCCGCGGCGAATCATCACGATCGGTGCGATCGCCCCTTCCGCGAGATATTCGCCGAGCGCGACGTGGTGCGCGGGCGTGCCGTGCAGATGCGGAACGAGGCTCGCGCCGTCGACCGGGTCCGGCCAGCCGCCGGCCGGCGCCACGCCTGCGAGGTCGGCGAGCGTCGGCAGCAGGTCGACGTGCGACACCGGCGCGCGCACGCGTGCGGCGTCGAAGCGGCCCGGCGCGTGCACGATCAGCGGCACGCGGCAGCCGCCTTCGAAGAACGTCATCTTGTACCAGAGCCCGC
Organism: Burkholderia latens; assembly: GCF_001718795.1. Taxonomy (NCBI): domain Bacteria; kingdom Pseudomonadati; phylum Pseudomonadota; class Betaproteobacteria; order Burkholderiales; family Burkholderiaceae; genus Burkholderia; species Burkholderia latens. Next base: position 1,862,444 of record NZ_CP013438.1, read on the forward strand.
GCTCGCCGAGCATGTCGCCATGGTCGGACGTGACGATCACGATCGTGTCGTCGGCGAATCCGCATTGCTCGAGCGCGGCCAGCACGCTGCCGAACTGCGCGTCGACGTAGGACGTCGCGCCATAGTATGCGCGGCGCGCGGCGCGAATCTGCGCGTCCGTAGGCGGCGTGCGGTCGTTCTCGCAGACGAAGCGCAGCCGCTGCGAATGCGGGTCGCTGTCCGCAGCCGCGAGCCGCACGGCCGGCATGTCGATCTCGTCGTCCCTGTACAGATCCCAGTACTCGCGCGTAATCGCGTACGGATCGTGCGGATGCGTGAGCGACACGACCATGCAGAACGGCCGTTCGTCGTGCCCCGCCGCACGCTCGCGCGCGACGTCGTACAGCTTCTGCTTCGCCGCGAACGTCACTTCATCGTCGAAGTCGAGCTGATTCGTGCGCACGCACGGGCCGGCCTCGAGCACCGAGCTCATGTTGTGATACCAGCTTGGCCGCTCGGCCGGATGGTCCCAGTCGGGCACCCAGCCGAAGTCGGCCGGATAGATGTCGGTCGTGAGCCGCTCCTCGAAGCCGTGCAGTTGGTCCGGGCCGCAGAAGTGCATCTTGCCGGACAGCATCGTCCGATAGCCGCCGGCGCGCAGGTAGTGTGCGAAGGTCAGCGTTTGCGCGGGCAATTCGGCGGCGTTATCGTAGGCGCCGATACCCGACGGCAGCTTGCCGGTCAGCAGCGAGAAACGCGACGGCGCGCACAGCGGGCTCGCGCAGTAGGCGGCGTCGAACACCACGCCTTGCGTCGCGAGGCGGTCGAGCGTCGGCGTGCGCGCGACGCGGTTGCCGTATGCCGGCAGCGCGAACGGCGTCAGCTGGTCGGCCATCAGGATCAGAATGTTGGGAGTCGGGTTCGTCATCGCGGTCGTGGAGAAATCGGTGTTCGAACGGAGCGGCGCGGCGCTTCGGCGGCGCCGCAACCGGCATGACGGACGCGGCGTGCAGAAAGTGCCGCGCGCACGTTCCGCGACTGGCAGAATCGCGGAAAGGCGGCACCACCATCGTGCCGTCCGATGCACTATCGCCCGCCCGAATTCGTGCGGGAAGGCGTCCGGCCCTTATGGGGCCATTAGAGAGACTTATGTCGAAACCCGAAGCGTTACCGTCGATGCAGGCGCTGCGCGCGTTCGAATCGGCTGCGCGCCTGCAGAGCTTCACCGCCGCCGCCCGCGAGCTCGGCTCCACGCAGCCGGCCGTGAGCCAGCAGGTGTTCCAGCTCGAGGTGGAGCTCGGCGTGCCGCTGTTCGAGCGCAGCCCGCGCGGTGTCACGCTGACGAGCGACGGCCAATGCCTGTACGAAGCGGTGCGGGTGAGCCTCGACACGCTGCGCGGCGCCACCGCGACGCTGCGCGCGCGCCGCGAGCAGGGCACGCTGACGATCGTCACGGATTTCGGCTTCGCGACCTACTGGCTGATGCCGCGCCTCGCGGGCCTGAAGCGCGTGATGCCGGATGTGGACGTGCGGGTCGTCACATCGCAGGATTACGACGCGCAGCGCGACCACGCGGACATCGCGATCCTGTTCGGCGACGGTCACTGGCCGTCATGCACGGCAGCACGCCTCTTTCCCGAATCGGTCACGCCCGTGTGCTCCCCTACGTTCCGCGACGCGCATCCGCACGTCGCACGGCCCGACGATCTGCACGCGCTGCCGCTGCTGCACGTGCAGCCGACGCGCCCCGAGCGCTGGCTGTCGTGGGCGGCCTGGTTCGACGCGCACGGCCTCGACGCGGCGGCCGCCGCGCGCGGTGTGACGTTCAACAGCTATGCGCTGGTGATCCATGCGGCGCTGCTCGGCGAGGGTGTCGCGCTCGGCTGGTCGCCGCTCGTCGACGAGCTCGTCGCATCCGGGCAGCTCCTGAAGCTCGTCGATGCACCCGTCGTCACGTCGCGCGGCTACTTTCTCGTGCGGCCGCCGCAGCGGCCCGAGCCGGACGCGACGCACGTGTTCCGGCGCTGGTTGCTCGACGCGTGCGCGTCGGTGTAACGCGCCGTTCCGCCGCAAGCGCGAACGCGCGCGCCATCGCGGCGCGACCGGCGCGCTGACGCGCCGCGCGAGCCCCATCGCGCTGGCGCGCCGATACCAGCCACACGGCGCGTTGGTTCTATCCGCGCCCATATCGTCCTGATTTACTTGAGGCTCCCGCGGCCCGTGCCGTGCGGCGCCATGGTGCGCCGCCGCATCGGTCCGCGCCCCATGACATCCGAGGAATCTCATGACCGCCGACTCACGCCCCGATCAATTCGTCCTGACGCTGTCGTGCCCGAGCGCGGCCGGCCAGGTCGCCGCCGTCGTCGGCTTTCTCGAGCGCCATCGCTGCTACGTCGATGCGCTGAATGTGTTCGACGACGATCTCAGCAACCATTTCTTCGTGCGCTGCGTGTTTCATCCGACGGACGAAACATTGCAGATCGACGCGCTGCGCCAGGAGTTCGGGCCGATCGCGGCTGCGCTGGCCGGCGGCGCAGGCGACACGCAATGGGCGATTCACGACGTGAACGCGCGTCCGAAGGTGCTGATCATGGTGTCGAAGCTCGAGCATTGCCTCGCGGACTTGCTGTTCCGCTGGCGGATGGGCGAGCTGAAGATGGACATCGTCGGGATCGTGTCGAATCATCCGGACTTCGAACCGCTCGCTGCGCAGCACGGGCTGCCGTTCCGCCATTTCCCGATCACGGCCGACACGAAGGCCCAGCAGGAAGCGCAGTGGCTCGACTTCTTCGAATCGAGCGGCGCCGAGCTCGTGATCCTTGCGCGCTACATGCAGGTGCTGTCGCAGGAAACCAGCGCGAAGCTCGCGAACCGGGCGATCAACATCCATCACTCGTTCCTGCCGGGCTTCAAGGGCGCGAAGCCGTATCATCAGGCGCATGCGCGCGGCGTCAAGCTGATCGGCGCGACCGCGCACTTCGTGACCGACGATCTCGACGAAGGCCCGATCATCGAGCAGGTGGTCGAGCGCGTCGACCATGCGCTGCGGCCCGAGCAACTGCTGGCGGTCGGACGCGACGTAGAATGCATCACGCTCGCGCGCGCGGTGAAGGCATTCATCGAGCGCCGTGTGTTCCTGAACGGCGACCGCACCGTGGTGTTTCCGTAAGCGCCCGCGTTCGGCGGAACGCGAACAAAAAAAGGCCGGCAATCAGCCGGCCGTTTTTTTGTGCAGTCGTTGGCCGCTTCGCGCGACGGCCCGGGTGCGGTATCCGGGTGGCCGCGCGAAGCGTCGTCCGCGTGCTTCTATTTCACCCACGCGAAGTAGTACGACAGCCAGATCGTGAGCGCCGCGCCGACCAGCGCCGCGTACGGCATCAGGTTCAGCCACATCGCGCGCTTCGGCACTTCGAGTTCCATGTCGCGCTGCATCTGAGCGGGGAAGCGGCCGCGATCCTGCCAGTAGTGGCGATACAGGAATACCGGCACGATCAGCAGCATCGCGATCAGCCCGTTGCGCAGCGTGCCTTCGCCCTGCAGGTTCGCGCCCGCGCCGACATAAACGAGGTTCGCGTAGCCGCAGATCGAACCGGCGACGAGCAGCCACGTCGGGCAGCGGAACGGCCGCTCCCAGTTGCCGCGATCCATCCGGTGGATCCAGCCCGACTGCAGGTTCAGGAATACGAACAGCATGTAGCAGACGTTCGAGATCGACAGCACCGTCATGTAGTCCGACATCATCAGCAACACGAGGTTGAAGCCGAGATCGGTCCACATCGCGCGCGTCGGCGAGCCGTGCTCGTTCACGTGCGACAGGTACTTCGGCAGCCATCCGTCGACCGATGCCTGATACAACGTGCGCGACGAGCCCATCATCGACGTCATCACGATCAGCAGGATCGACAGCATCAGCATCACGACGACAGCGTTCGCGACCCATGCGCCGCCGCCGACGATTTTCGCCATCGCGGCCGCAACGCCGGTGCCGTCGCCGATCGCCGGATCGAGCATTGCCTGCGTGCCGAGCGCACCCTGGAATGCCATCGGCACCAGCGTCATCACGACCAGACACAGCGCACCGGACCAGAAGATCGCCTTCGCGGTGTCGCGTCGCGGATCGCGGAATTCGCGCGTGTAGCAGACGGCCGTCTCGAAGCCATACGACGCCCAGCCGGCCATGAACATCGCGCCGAGCGCCATCGTGACGCCCTGCCCGTTCCACGAGCCGAACGTCGCGGCCGTCACGTTGCCTTGGGCATCGTGACCGAGCGGCAGCAGCGGCAGCAGATTCGACATCGGCACGTCGCCGGTGACGAACGGCACGATGCCGACGATCAGGAGCGGTGTCAGCGATGCAATGCCGAGAATGCGCTGCGTGCGCGCTGCCTTCGACGCGCCACTGTGCTGAAGCTTGAACGTGATGAGAAGCAGAATCGTCGCGACGATGAACGTCGCGTTGATTCGCAGCGACAGACCTGGCTTGATGAAACCGAGATCCGCCACCCTGAACTGCCAGTGCAGCACCGCCGCATTGGCGGGAAAGAGACTCGTGAGTGCGTAGCTCGCCGCGAGGCCGCAGCCGAGCGCGAGCATCGGCGACCATGCGAGCCAGTTGCACCACACGGAAACCGGGGCAATCAGCTTGCTGTAACGGACCCAGCCGATCGCGCCATACACCGACGCGCCGCCCGATTTATGGGGAAATAGCCCCGATATTTCCGCATAAGTCGCGCTTTGAATTAGCCCCATCGTGATCGCGGCGATCCAGATCGCCCACGCGGGCTGGCCGATCGTCGTGCATACGCCGCCGATCGTGAACAGCACGCCTGCCGGCACACCGCTCGTTACCCAAAAAGCGTCTTTCCAGGTCAGGCCACGATGCAGCGTGTGGCCCGTCGAATCATGTGAGATGGTTGCCTCAACGTCACTGGTGCGATTCGCACGCAGTCCTGCCTGACTCATCCAATTCCTCCTCTCGTTCAGCGTCAGCGCTACAGCGCTTACTCTGGTCCGATACAAAGCAGATGACTCCGCACAAGGGCGCTAGTGTAACAACTTACGCGCATTTTTGCAGAATCAGCAAAAGAAAACCGGGATCTGGCTGCATGAATTCACGATTGTTTCGGATTCCTGCATGCCATTCCCGGCGTGTTGTTGTGTTGATTCTCGCGACGATTCGCCGCGGTGTTACTGCGCGCCTTCAGTCCACGAATTCACGCGGTCCGCATGCGCGGCAATCCATGCATCCGCTGCCGCTTCCGGCTTCGAGCCGTTCTGGATCGCCAGCATCACGCTGTCGATTTCACCCGGCTTCCACTGGAACTTCTTCAGGAACGCAACGACCGGCTTCGCCTTCGTTTCGAGCTGCGGATTGACGACGCTGTCGACGTGCTCCGCACCGCCGAATACCTTCTTCGGATCGTCGAGGAAGCGCAGCTTCCACTTCGCGAACATCCAGTGCGGCGCCCACCCGGTCACGATGACCGGCTTGTTCGCGCCCACCGAGCGCGACAGCTCGGCCGTCATCGCACTGCCCGAGCTCGGCATCAGCGTGTAGCTCAGCCCGTAGTTCTTGATCGCCTCGTCGGTCTTGCGCATCACGCCGGCACCGGCGTCGATGCCGACGATCCGGCCGCCGAAGCTGCTCTTCTCGGCGTTCAGATCCTCGATGCTCTTCGCCTTCACGTAGTCGGGAACGATCAGGCCGATCTTCGCGTCCGGAAAGTTTGCGCCGACGTCGACGACCTTGCTCTTGTACTCGCTCCAGTACGAGCCGTGCGTGACCGGCAGCCATGCCGACAGCGTCGCGTCGAGGTCGCCGCGCGCGACGCCCTGCCACATGATCCCGGCAGCCACCGGCACGAGCTGGACCTGGTAACCGAGCTTCTTCTCGATCACGCGGGCCGCGACGTTCGACGTCGCGACGCTGTCGTCCCATCCTTCGACGTAACCGATTTTCAGCGTCGGTTTCGTATCGGCAAGCGCGGACGCGCTCAGTGCCACCATCGCCGACAGGGCACCACTCCATAGCATTTTTCCGAACAGTTTCATGGTCGATCTCCTTGATATGCGCACACCGCGCGATGTCTCTCTAGGTTCTTCAACCACAAATCCGCGGTATCGTTCTTTTCCGACGGATGCTTGTCCGAACGCGACGCGTCCGGACAGCCGGTGGCCTGCTGGACTACTTGTCGATCACCAGATCCGACAGCGGCTTGCTGCAGCACAGCAGCACCATCCCCTGATCGATCTCGCGCTGGCGGATACCGCCGTTGTGCTTCATCTCGACCTGCCCCGACACGAGCTTCACCTTGCAGGTGCCGCACATGCCCTGCGTGCACGATGCCGGCAGCCGCACGCCCGACTGGCGCGCCGCGTCGAGCACGTGCTGCTCGGAGCCGCAGGAAATTTCGCGGTTGCTCTTCGCGAAGCTGACCGTGTACTGCTTCGTCGCGACGTCGTCGCCGCCGGCAGCCGGCACGAGTTCGGCGAGCACCTCGTCGCTCGCGGTCTGCGCGAGCGTTTCGAACGAGAAGCTTTCCTCGTGATAACGCTTGCGGTCGAACCCGGCTTCGTCGAGCAGGTCGCGCACCGCCTTCATGTATGGCGCCGGGCCGCACGTGAAGATCTCGCGCTCCATGAAATCCGGTGCGATCAGCTTCAGCAGCGGCAGCGTCAGGAAGCCCGTGACGCCCGGCCAGTTCGTGCGCGCGCCGACGCGCTCGACGACGAACGACGTGCGGAAGTTCGCGTGATTCGACGCGATCAGGTCGAGCTCGCGCGCGAAGATGATGTCGTCCGGCGTGCGGGCGCTGTGCACGAACAGGATGTCGCGGTCTTCGGCGAGATCGTGGTGCGCACGGCTCATCGACATCAGCGGCGTGACACCCGAGCCTGCCGACAGGAACAGGTACTTGCGCGCCGGATGCCGAGCGCACGTGAATTCGCCGGCCGGGCCGAGCACGCGAACCGACGCGCCCGGCTGCAGGTTGTCGTGCAGCCAGTTCGATACCTTGCCGCCCGGCACGCGCTTCACCGTGATCGAGATCGTGTGCGGCCGTGCCGGCGACGACGAGATCGTGTAGCACCGGTTGATCGTCTCGCCGTCGATGTCGAGCTCGAGCGTGATGAACTGCCCGGGCTCGAACGAGAACGCGCGGCCTTGCGGCGAACGGAAGAAGAAGCTCTTCACGTCGTGGGTTTCCTGCCGGACGTGGCAGCACAGCAGCGTTTCCTCGACGTCGCTCGTCCAGCGCTCGGGAAGCGCGTTCCAGAACGCCGGGTGGGTGACCCGGCTGTCCGCCGGCTCGAAATTGGCCGCATCTCGCATCATGTGTAGCTCCGCTTCAGTGCTGGGTAGTGCCGGGTACTACGCGCCGGTTTGTGCGGCGAGCCGGCCGATGTACCAGGCCGAGAATTTTTCGACGAGACCTTCCGTGTACGGCGAATACGGGCCCGGTTCGTACGCGCTGCTGGTCGCGCCGCGCTGCGAGAATTCGACGAGCGCGCGATCCTGGTCGTTGGTCGCGTTCCACACGGCCGTCAGGTTCTTCACGTCGTAGTCGATGCCTTCCTTCGCGTCCTTGTGCACGAGCCACTTGGTGCGCACGAGCGTCTTGCCCGCCGACAGCGGAATCACCGAGAACGTCACGATGTGATCGCTCATGAAGTGGTGCCACGAGTTGGGCTGCGTCCAGAACGACAGGCCGCCGAGGTCGGCCTGATCGAACTTGCCGAGCAGCTTCTTCGACGCAACCTTCGCGTCGAGCGTCTGCGATTCGCCGCTGCGATCGAGCGGCAGGCGCTGCGTACGGAAGCCCGTCACGTCGAGCAGCTTTTCGATTTCGGCGGACGGCAGGCCCATCTCGGCCCACTCCTTGCCGCGGCGCACGCACGTTTCAGCGAACGCGTCCATGCCTTCGGCGTTCGCTTCGGAGCGCTGATAGCCGAAGCCGTATTCATACAGCGAGATCGTCAGCTCCGGATGGTTCGCGACGCAGTGATAGCACTCGCGGTTGTTCTCCATCGTGAGCTTCCAGTTGCCTTCCTCGATGATGTCGACCTGCGCGGCGATCTTCGTGTTCGGCAGATCGTGCGGCAGCAGATACGGCTCCATCTCGGCGCGCAGTTGCGCGAAGTCGGCCGGCGGTTCTTCCGCGAGGCACACGAAGATCAGGCCCGCGAGATTCTGCACGTGCACCGACTTCAGGCTGTGCTTGCAGCGGTCGAACTGCTCGCCCATGTGCTCGGCGAACATCAGCTGGCCCGTCAGGTTGTAGGTCCAGCTGTGGTACGGGCACACGATGTTGCCGACCGAGCCCTTGTCTTCGTTGCACAGGCGCGCGCCGCGGTGGCGGCACACGTTGTGGAACGCGCGGATTTCCATGTCGTCGTCGCGCACGATCAGGATCGAGTCGCTGCCCAGTTCGACGGTCACGTAGTCGCCCGGCTCCGGAATGTCCGGTTCAACCGCGACCTGGATCCAGTGCTGGCGGAAAATCGCCTCCATGTCGAGGGCGAAAATCTCCTCGCTCGTGTAGAACGGCGCCTCGAGGCTGTAGCCTGCCTTGCGGCGTTCGATCAGTGCACGAATGTCTGCCGATACTTTCATCGTTTGCTCCGGATTCCTTGCATCCCAGTGTGGTTGCCGACAGGCATCAAAATCAGTAGTCGATGAGCTGATGCTCGCGCAAATACGCGAGGATCACTTGTGCTTTTTCGACCGAACTCCCTTCATTTACGACGTTGCCGCCGCGGCTTTCGGTCGTCGTCGCGGACAGCATGCGTGCATGCCCGGAGCGCTTCTCGGCCGCGACCAGCTTTACGGGTTTACGCTCGATCGGCCCGACCTTCCACGCGGCCGCATCGGCATCCGCGCCGGTCGACGCGAGCGCCGGGCGGATCGCGCCGGCCCGCAGGCGCGCGTACGCGTAGCGCGGCGCCACGTTCGCGAGCGGATGGACCGCTACCACGGCCGGCAGAGCGGCGTCGACGCGCCGCCGCAGCCCTTTCGGCAAGAATTGCCGGACCGCCGCGCGGCCGCCGTCGACCGCCACGTCGACGGCCGAGCCGACGAGCGGATAGCCGAGCGCCGCGGCGACGCGATACGGCAGCATCCCGGTGTCGTACGCGCCCTCTGCGCGCGTGCCGGTCAGCACGAGGTCGTAGCCGTCGACGCGTGCGGCGATCGCGTGCACGGCATCGTCGCCGTCGCGGCAGGCCAGCACTTCGACCTGGCGCGCGCCGAGCGCAAGGTATTCGGCGAGCGCTTCATTCGCGGGGTCGCCCGCATGGATCACGTCGAGCTGCGCACGATGCCGCTCCGCGAGCTGGCGGCCGGCTTCGAGCGCGGCCGCGTCGTTGCGGCTGTAACGCGCGGCGCCGCTGACCGGGTGCCGGCCCACGGACACGAGCACCGCGATACGTTGCAACTGGCGAGGGGCGTTCATGCTGCGACTCCTTCCGTTTCACGGCTGCCGACAACAGCCGGCGATTGCCCGCGCGCCGCGCGCGCGGCCTGCACCTGTTCGATCAGCGCGGCGATCGTCGCCTGCGCGTCGCCCACCACCGTCAGGTTCGCGCGCTTCGCGATCGGCGCGCTGCCGTCGAGGTTCACCGCGATCACGTGGCGGCAGTCCTTGATCCCCTGCAAGTGCTGCACCGCGCCGGAGATGCCGAACGCGATGTACACGCTCGCTTCGACCGTCTTGCCGGTGGCGCCGACCTGCTTGTCGCGCGTGAAGTGACCGTTGTCGACCGCCACGCGGCTCGCGCCGATCGCCGCGCCGAATGCGCCGGCGAGCCGCTCGAACGCGGCGATGTCCGACACGCCGTTGCCCGCCGACACGATGAAGTCGGCCTCCTCCAGCGCGACCTGCGCCGCGTCGATTTCGTCGAGGCCGAGATCGCGGTACGGCTGCACCGCGCCGGCGGCCGGCCGGATGAAGTCGGCGGCCAGGCGTTCGCCCGCGCCGACGAACGGCAGCTTCGCCTCGACCGCGTTCTGCGCGAGCAGGATCACGTCCGGCAAGCCGCGCGTCGCGAATGCGCGCCCGGCGTGCGCGTATGCGCCGACATGCTTCGCGTCGATCTCGACCACGTGGGTCGCGACGCTCGCGCCGGCCGCCGCGGCATAACGCCGGCCGAGATCGCCGTCGCCGGTCGCGTTGTCGGGCACGAACACGTGCTTTGGCGCCAGCGCTGCCGCGCATGCCTGCAATGCCTGCAATTCGCTTTCGGGCGCGAACGCGCGGCGGTCGAAGCCCGCGAGCTCGATCAGCTTGTCGACGCCGAGTTCGGCGGCGTCATCCTTCAGCTCGCCGAATACCAGCAGCGCGACTTCCGTCTGCGCGTCGGCGAGTATCGCGGCGGCGGCAATTACCTGCCGCGCATGCTCGTCGAGCGCGCCGCGTTCGGCATGCGCGACCACCAGCATCACGTGCTTCGGGTCCTGCACCGCGCGGCGCGGCTTCGCGGCCGCGGCGCCGTGGCCGTGCGCGGCCCACTGCGCGGCGCTCGCATCGGCGCTGCCTTCCTCGCCGAGCGTGATGCGCTTGAGCCCGGCGGCCGTGATGATGAACGGCCGGCGCGGATCGATTCGTTTGATCGTGTTCATCGATTCACTCCAGCGAGGCGGCAACGAGTTCGGCCACGTCGAGCACGTCCGGGCGCGGGCCCACGACGCCTTCGAGCATCGCCGTACAGTTCGGGCATCCGACTGCGACCACGTCCGCGCCGATCGCGCGCGCGTCGGCGATGCGGATGTCGGGAATACGCTGCTTGCCCGGGATGTCGGTCAGCGGCGCACCGCCGCCACCGCCGCAGCAGCGGCCGCGCATGCCGTTGCGCTCCATCTCGACGACCTGGATGCCGATCGTCTTCAGCAGCTTGCGCGGCGATTCCGTCTCGCCGTTGTAGCGGCCGAGATAGCACGGATCGTGATACGTGGTACGTTTTTCGAGCAGCGCGTCGACCGCCTTCGGCGCGATCTTGCCGCTGTCGGCCAGTTCCGCCATGTACGTCGTGTGATGCTTGACCGTCACACGCAGCCCCAACGCGCGATATTCGTTGCGCAGGCTGTGCATCACATGAGGGTCCGCCGTCACGATTTGCTTGTACGACAGCGAGCCGAGCGTGCCGATCAGGCGCTTCGCCATCTGCTGGAACGTCGCTTCGTCGCCGAGGCGGCGTGCGACGTCGCCGGTGTCGGTCTCGGTCGCACCCAGCACCGCGTAATCGACGCCCGCCTTGTTCAGCACCTTCACGAACGCACGCAGCGTGCGCTGGTAACGCATGTCGAACGCGCCTTCACCCGCGACGATCAACACGTCGACCGGTTTGCCCGGCTGCGCGACCGGTGCATTCAGGTCGACCGACCAGTCGTAGCGCGCCGCCGTGTCGTAGCCGCCCATCGTGCCGGTCTCGCGCAGGTTCGCCAGCACTTCCTGTCCCTTGCCCGGCACCGTCCCGTGCACGAGCGTGCGGTTGCGGCGCATGTCGACGATCGCATCCACGTGCTCGATCAGCATCGGGCACTCCTGCACGCACGCGCGGCAGGTGGTGCACGACCACAGTGTCTGCTCCTCGATCAGGCCGGACACGATCGGGCCGTTCGGCTCGCCGCGATGCTGGCCGACCGCGAGGCCCGGCGTCGGGCTGCCCGCATACGCGGCATCGGTGCCGCCCGCCATCCCGACGACGAGATCCTGGATCAGCTTCTTCGGATTCAGCGGCTGGCCCGACGCGAATGCGGGACACGCGGCTTCGCACTTGCCGCACTGAACGCACGCGTCGAAGCTCAGCAGTTGATTCCAGCGGAATTCGACGGGCTTCGCGACGCCGTATTCTTCGTGCTCGATGTCCGGCAGCTTGAGCGCGGTCGGCGGCGTGGCCGTGCCGTTGCCCGTGAACGATTCGCGGGTCGCCGCGAAGCGTTCCTGGCGCGGATGGAATGCGAGGTGCAGCAACCCGGCGATCGCGTGCTTCATCGGGCCGCCCTTCGCGGCGCCGATGGTCATCGTGAATGCGCCGGCGCCGATCAGCAGCGCGCAGAGCACCGCGAACGCACCCGACATCACGCCGGCCGGCACCACCACGAACAGCACGAGGCCGAGCGCGAACGAGCCGAGCAGCCACGGCAGCGCGTTCCACGGGCCGCGCGACAGCCGGGCCGGCACGTCCTTCGCCGCGCGGCGGCGCCACACGAACACCACGCCGGCAAGCATCGCGAGCGCCGCGAGGAAGATCAGCTTGTCGAGCCACGGCGAATAGATCGCGAGGCCATAGTTGACGAACACCAGTGCGAGCGCGGCGATCGCGCCGCCCGCGGTCGCCACGTGGGTCTTCGCGATGTAGGGATCGCGAGCCACGACGTGGTGCAGGTCGACGAAATAGCGCTTCGGAATCGCGAACAGGTTCGCGACGCCGAACGAGCCCGGCGCCGTCGCGCGCCCGAGACGCCAGTAGGACGAGCGCTTCGCGACCGCGAACGCGAGCCCCGCCACCGACAGCCACAGCAGTGCGGTAATGAGGAAAGCCGGGTTCATTTTTTAGAAATCCTTGACGAGACGCAGCGAATCGTAGATCGCACCGTGGACGTTATGCATCGAGATGCAGTCGCCGACACGGAACAGCAGGAAGCGGCCGTTGCCCAGTTCTTCCGACAGGCACGGCTGCGGCTGCGCCGCGAACAGCGTATGCGGATCGATCTGGCCGCGGTTCACCGACTCCGGCTTGAGCTTCCAGTACAACTCGTCGTTCGGCGACGAACCGTTCTCGATCACGACCTGATCGACCGCGCGCTCTTCCAGTTCCTCCGTGTATTCGTTGCGCAGCACGGCGATTTTCTTGCCGTCTTCCTCGTATACGCGGTCGAGCATCGTGTTCGGCGTCTGGATCACGCCGAGCGCGTAGAGGCGGCGGTAGAAGATCGGGAACGTCGTGCCGCCGCAATCGTCGGCGACCTTCACGTCCGGCGTCACCACCTCGACCTTCGAACCGCGGCTCGCCATGAAATCGGCAACGCCGGCACCCGCATGCGTGCTCACGCCGTCGAACAGCAGCACGTTCTGCTTCGGCTCGACCTTGCCGGTCAGGATGTCCCACGAGCTGACGGCCAATCCTTCGGCGACGCCCCACGCCGGCACCTGCCACGTGAAGCTCGACCCGCCGGTGGCAAGCACGACGATGTCCGGCTTCTCGGCCATGATCATCTTCTCGTCGGCGGCGACGCCGAGGCGCCGGTCGACGCCGAGACGCTTCGTTTCCATGTCGAACCAGCGGATGATCCCCGACATCTGTTCGCGCTGCGGCGCCTTCGCGGCGATCATCACCTGGCCGCCCACTTCGGCGTTCTTCTCGAACAGCACGACGTCGTGTCCGCGCAGCTTCGCGACGCGCGCGGCCTCGAGCCCTGCGGGGCCCGCACCGACCACGACCACCTTGCGCTTCGGGCCGCGCGACTTCTCGATGATGTGCGGCATCGTCGCTTCGCGCGACGTCGCGGCGTTCTGGATGCACAGCACGTCGAGGCCGTTGTACTGGCGGTCGATGCAGTAGTTCGCGCCGACGCACTGCTTGATTTCGTCTTCGCGGCCGTCGCGGATCTTGATCACCATGTGCGGATCCGCGATCTGCGCGCGCGTCATGCCGACCAGATCGATCATCCCGTTCGCGAGCAGGCGCTCCGCCTGTCCCGCATCGCGGATGCTCTGCGCGTGCATCACCGGAATCTTCACGACCGACTTGATGCCGGCCGCGAGGTGCACGAACGGCTCCGGCGGAAGCGCCATCGGCGGCATGCAGTTCGCGATCGTGTTGTGCGTGTCGCCGCCAGATCCGACCACGCTCAGATAGTCGATCAGGCCCGTCTCCGACATCGCCTGCGCGATTTCCTTCAGTGCTTCATGATCGAGACCGTCCTCGTGGAATTCGTCGCCGCACATGCGCAGGCCGACGCAGAAGTCCTTGCCGACCGCTTCGCGCACGGCCGTCAGCACTTCGATGCCAAAGCGCAGACGGTTCTCGAGGCTGCCGCCCCATTCGTCGGTGCGATGGTTCGACCGCTTGCTCCAGAACTGGTCGATCAGGTGCTGGTGCGCGGCGGAAATTTCGATGCCGTCCATGCCGGCTGCTTTCACGCGCTTCGCGGCTGCCGCGAAGTCGCCGATGATGCGGCGGATTTCCTCGATCTCGATGATCTTCGCATTGCCCCGGTGCACCGGCTCGCGCACGCCCGACGGCGACATCAGGTGCGGCCAGTGCTCGCCGTGGAACGACGAGCGGCGGCCCATGTGCGTCGCCTGGATCATGATCTTCGCGCCGTGCTTGTGCATCGTGTCGGCCAGGCGCGTGAGCGGGTCGATGATCTTGTCGTTCGACAGATTCACCGACTTCCACCAGCCTTGCGGGCTGTCGATCGACACGGGGCTCGAACCGCCGCAGATCGCGAGGCCGACGCCACCCTTCGCCTTTTCTTCGTAATAGCGGATGTAGCGGTCGCCCGGCAGGCCGCCCGGCTCGGCATACACCTCCGCATGCGCGGTGCTGACGATCCGGTTGCGCAGCGTCAGCTGGTTCAGCTGCATGGGTTTGAACAGGTGGGGATAACGCATCGCAGGCGACCTCTGGCGTTCGAATGTCTCGTATTGCGGGTGTTGTTGTGTTGCCGTATTGCTGTGTCTCGACGTCAGCGCATCAGTGCGCGATCGGCGACACTTCGAAGACGCAGTGGTCGTGGTGCTCGGCCGCACACTGCACTTCCTTCGACTGCGCGCGCGGCGCGTTCTTGCCTTCCGGCGTCGTGTCGTTGACCCAGTCCATCGCGCCGGCGAACCAGCCCGCGAACATGTAGCAGAGCTTGCCTTCCTTGCCCGGCTGCTGGAGCACGAACGACGAATGGCGCAGCTCGATCTTCGCGCGCGCGCCGACCGGGTCGGCCTCGATGATCGAGAACAGGCCCCAGCCGCGTTGCGACAGGCGCTTCAGGTAGTGCTCGAACACGGCCATCCCGGTGAGGCCGTGCAGTTTCGCTTCCTTGTCGCACCAGTGATACGCGGATTTGTAGCCGGCCTTGTACAGGATCTCGGCATACGCTTCGACACCCAGCGCTTCCTCGACGGCGACGTGATTGTTCGTGAAGAAGTGGCGCGGCACGTACAGCATCGGCAGCGCGTCGGTGGTCCAGACGCCGGTATCGGGATCGACGTCGATCGGAAGTTGCGGTTGCATCGTGGTGACTCCGTGAGGAAAAATGGCCGCGCGGCTCGGGCGCTGGCGCGACATCGTCCGCGTGCCGGTGCGACAGGCGCCGGCACGTCCCGATTGTTCTGGTGTTGAATGGCGGTTGGCGGTTAGGGCCGTCGAGCGCTTATGCGCCCCACACGTCCTTGAACACGCGCACCCAGTTCTCGCCCATGATCTTGCGGATGCGGGACTCCTTCCAGCCGTGGCGTTCCATCGCCGCGGTCAGGTTCGGGAATTCGCCGATCGTGCGGATGCCGTCCGGGTTGATCACCTTGCCGAAGTTCGTCAGCTGGCGATAGCGGCCCTTGTCGTGCGTGAGCATGTCGAAGAACTCCTTCGCATAGTCCTGCGTAAAGTCCGTGCCGATGCCGACCGCGTCCTCGCCGATCAGGTTCACGACGTAGTCGATCGCCTCGATGTAGTCGTCGATGTTCGCTTCGATCCCGCGCTTCAGGAACGGCGCGAACATCGTCACGCCGACGAAGCCGCCGGCGTCGGCGATCTCCTTCAGCTGCGCGTCGCTCTTGTTGCGCGGGTGTTCCTTCAGACCTGACGGCAGGCAGTGCGAGTAGCACACCGGCTTCTTCGAGAACGCGATCGCTTCCGACGACGTGTTGCCGCCCACGTGCGACAGGTCGACCATGATGCCGACGCGATTCATCTCGGTGATCACCTCGCGGCCGAAGTCCGACAGGCCGCCGTCGCGCTCGTAGCAACCGGTGCCGACGAGGTTCTGCGTGTTGTAGCAGAGCTGCACGACGCGCACGCCCATGTCGGCGAACGCCTCGATGTAGCCGAGGTTGTCCTCGAACGCGTGCGCGTTCTGGAAGCCGAGGATGATCCCGGTCTTGCCTTCCTTCTTCGCGCGGAAGATGTCGTCGGTCGTGCGCACCAGCGTCAGCAGCTCGCTGTTGTCGCGGATCTTCTTCTTCATCACGCCGATGTTGTCGACGGTCTTGGTGAAGTTCTCCCACACCGACACCGTGCAGTTCGCGGCCGTGATGCCGCCGCGGCGCATGTCCTCGAACACCGGCTTCTCGAACTTCGAGATGTTCAATCCGTCGATGATGATGCTGTCCTGATGCAGCGTGCTCATATCTGCCTCTCGCTCCAGTCTCTGCTGTGTGTGGGTCGTCGATCAGTAAATCGGGAAGCGCTCGCAGAGCGCGAAAATCTCGCGGCGCACGCGCTGTTCGGTCGCGCGGTCGCCTTCCGGATTCGCGCGCAGCGCGTCGAATACTTCGAGAATCAGGCGGCCGATCTCGCGGAACTCGGCCACGCCGAAGCCGCGCGTCGTGCCGGCCGGCGTGCCGAGGCGGATGCCCGACGTGACGGTCGGCTTCTCGGTGTCGAACGGAATGCCGTTCTTGTTGCAGGTGATGCCCGCGCGTTCCAGCGCCTGCTCGACCGGCGCGCCCTTCAACCCCTTCGGGCGCAGGTCGACCAGCAGCAGGTGGTTGTCGGTGCCGCCGGTCACGAGATCCACGCCGCCCGCCTTCAGCACTTCACCGAGCGCCTGCGCGTTCGCCAGCACGTTGTCGATGTAGGTCTTGAAGTCGGCGTGCAGCACTTCGCCGAACGCGACTGCCTTGCCGGCGATCACGTGCATCAGCGGGCCGCCCTGCAGGCCGGGGAACACGGCCGAGTTGATCTTCTTCGCGATCTCCTCGTCGTTGGTGAGCACGAAGCCGCCGCGCGGGCCGCGCAGCGTCTTGTGCGTGGTCGACGTGACGACGTGCGCATGCTCGACCGGATTCGCATGGCGGCCCGCGGCGATCACGCCGGCGATGTGCGCCATGTCGACCATCAGTTTCGCACCGACGCTGTCCGCGATCGCACGGAAGCGCGCGAAGTCGAGCGCGCGCGGATATGCGGAGAAGCCGGCGATGATCAGGCTCGGCTTGTGCTGGTGCGCGAGTTCCTCGACCTGGTCGTAGTCGATGCGCATCGTGTCGCGGTTCACGCCGTACTGCACCGCGTTGAACCACTTGCCCGACAGCGCCGGCTTCGCGCCGTGCGTCAGGTGGCCGCCGGCGTCCAGCGACATGCCGAGCACCGTGTCGCCCGGCTTCGCGAGCGCGAGCATCACCGAGCCGTTCGCCTGCGCGCCCGAGTGCGGTTGCACGTTCGCATAGCCTGCGTTGAAGATCTGCTTCACGCGCTCGATCGCCAGCGCTTCGACTTCGTCCGCGAATTCGCAGCCGCCGTAGTAGCGCTTGCCCGGATAGCCTTCCGCATACTTGTTGGTCAGCACCGAGCCTTGTGCCTCGAGCACCGCGCGCGACACGATGTTTTCCGACGCGATCAGCTCGACCTGCGACTGCTGACGCTCGAGTTCCTTCAGGATGGCGCTGCGCACCGGCGCGTCGCGTTCGGCGAGGGGCTGCGAGAAGAAAGGCTGGGTGTTCGACATAGTGCGTCCGTGACGAAGAATAAAGGGCGTAAGACCGAAGCTCGAGGCCTGCCGTACCTGGATTCCAGTGCATCCAGTGCAAGGCTGCCGACGGCTCTATTCT
Source organism: Burkholderia latens (assembly GCF_001718795.1). Taxonomy (NCBI): domain Bacteria; kingdom Pseudomonadati; phylum Pseudomonadota; class Betaproteobacteria; order Burkholderiales; family Burkholderiaceae; genus Burkholderia; species Burkholderia latens. Next base: position 1,880,182 of record NZ_CP013438.1, read on the forward strand.
TGTCGTTCGGATTTTCGGCGGATTGATGAATTTAGACGCGTTCTTTGCCTTTTCCGCCATGCGCGTCCGTTTTGTACAAGTGACCGGTCGTGCTTTTTCGGATGACCAAGAAAACCGTCCGCCGCGGTTCGCCCATGGACAGGCACTTCGCCGGTGCCTGTGCTGCGCGTCGGGAGTGCAGCGCAGCCCGCTTACGGTGCAGCGCAACATCGCCCGCACGTCCATACAACGTATGGAGCTAGGGTTTAGCCGTATGGCACGCTTGTTGCGCTCGCTCACACAATACGGCAGCCCGATCCGTGCCTCGGGCCAAAAGCTATTAGAGATTCAAGGAACGCTCCCCATGTCGCCCGACCGCACAGCGTCGCTGTCTCACTTCGCGTTCATGCCTTTACCGAACTTCACGATGATCGCGTTCACGAATGCGATCGAGGTGCTTCGGATGGCGAACTACCTGAGCGGACAGCCGCTCTACCGCTGGTCGGTGATCAGCCCGGAAGGCGGCCCGGTCACGGCGAGCAACGGGCTCACGGTCGACACGGGGCCGGCCGAGTGCGCGGGGCAGCCGGATATCGTATTCGTCTGCGGCGGCGTGGACGTGCAGCGCGCGACGACGCCCGCCCATCTGTCGACGCTGCGCCGCTTCGCGCGCGCCGGCATCCCGCTCGGCAGTCTGTGCACGGGCACGTATGCACTCGCGAAGTCGGGGCTGCTCGCGGGCTACGCGTGCGCGATTCACTGGGAGAACATGTCGGCGCTGAAGGAAGAGTTTCCGGACACGCGCTTCCTGAAGGAACTGTTCGTGGTCGATCGCGACCGCATCACGTGCACCGGCGGCGTCGCGCCGCTCGACATGATGCTGAACCTGATCGCCGCGCGCGTGGGCACCGCACGCGTTACGCAGATTGCCGAGCAGTTCATCGTCGAACACGTGCGCGATACCAGCGCGCAACAACGGATGCCGCTCGTCGCGCGGCTCGGCTCCGCGAACAAGTCGCTGTTCGAAGTGATCTCGCTGATGGAGAACAACATCGAGGAACCGCTGTCGCGCGAGGAACTCGCGCGGCTCGCGAACATGTCGCAGCGCCAGCTGCAGCGCCTGTTCCGCGAGCACCTCGGGATGACGCCGACGCACTACTACCTGACGCTGCGGCTACGGCGCGCGCGCGAACTGCTGCTGCAGACCGACATGTCGATCATGCACATCACGATGGCGTGCGGCTTCCAGTCGGCGTGCCACTTCAGCAAGAGCTATCGCGACGCGTTCGGCGTCGCACCGACGCGCGAACGCCGCAAGCAGGTCGCGCCGCTCGCGCAGGGCGCGGGGACGCCGACGCCGACCCCGGCGTTTCAGACGCATATGGCCCACGCGTGAAGCGAGCGTGATTGAATATGAAGAGCGGCCGTCACGGCCGCTTTTCATTTGCGCTTACGATCCCCACACCTGCATTTCGTCGAGCGAATATCCCCACTGCGTCGCCCGCTTGGTCCCGAGCATCCGCACGTAGCGCCCCTGCGCGTTCAGGTTCGGCAGCGTAACGTGACCGTACGACACGCCGTTGTTCGTCGAGTAGACCGTCGTCCAGTTCACATTGTCGTTCGACGTCTGGATCTGATAGACGAGCGCGCCGGCATCCCAGTAGAGGTCGACGCTGCTGATCTTCTTCACCGCCCCGAGATCGACGGAGATCCATTGCGGATCGACGCCCGCGCCTTCTGGCGAATCCCAGCGCGTGCTGGTCGTGTTGCCGTCGAACGCCTTGTCGGCCGTGAGCGTCGCGTTGTAGCTCGCCGATGCGGCAGCAGGACGCCCTTGCGACAGCAGGGTCGGCTGCGCGCTCGCGGGGCCGCCGTAGTAATTCGACCCAAGCTTCGCCTTGTTCGAATCGGCATTCACGCCGAACTGCGACAGGCTCCAGCGCTGGCCCGTCGTCACGTCGCCGACGTAGAGCTGATAGCCGCCCGCCGTCGTCGACGAGAAGAACACGTAGTTCGTGCCGCTCACCGGCGCCGGATCCGAGTTGTTGCTCATGCAGTCGTTGACCGGCAGCACATTGGGCGTCGATGCCGGATCGGCGGTCTTCGCGTAGATCTGGTCGGCGCCGCCACTGTCCTTCCAGCGCGCGTAGAACACCATGCCGTCCGCGCGCACGATCGGGTAATAGGTCTGTAGCCCGGCAGGATGATCGAATACCGCTGTCGCGCCGGTCGCGATCGTGCGCTTCATCAGGCCCATGTTCGACCCGGTGCCCGTCGCGTAGTACACGGCGCTCGCGTCCGGCGCGAGGAACGGCATCGAGTATTCGGCGCCGGCCGGCGCATTGGTCAGGCTCACGACGGACGTGAATACCGGCCCCGCACTCGTGTACGACAGCGTGCCCTGCTTCACGTCGCCGTTCTGCTTGAACACGAGCGTCTTGCCGTCCGCGCTGAACTTCGGATCCTCGTTGCGCGTCGCGCCGGTGCTGTGCGTCAGGTTGACGGGCGCCGTGCCCGCCCCGAGCTGCAGCATGAACACGTTCCACGCACCGTTGCTGATGCCCATGAATGCGAGCCACTTGCCGTCGGGGCTGAACACGCCGTTCATCGGATCGGTGATGCCCCAGCTGCTCTTGCTGAGTTGCGTGAGCGTATGCGCGGAGAAATCGTACAGGAACAGCTGGCTCGTACCGTCGCCGTACTTGACGTAGCTGTGATAGACGAGTTTGCCGGTCAGTGCGGCGGGGAACGACGCGTTCGACTGAGTCGGAGGATTGCTGATGCAGGCTGCCGATGCGGTGCTGCTGAACAGATGGGCCGCGATGCCGGCCACGATGGTCACGGCGAGGAACTTCAATTTCACGCTGGTTACTTCCGGGTAGGTTGACGAGGGTCGAGGACGCCGTGCCGAGGTCCCCGCACACTGAGCGGGGTCACGGATCCGGGGAGCGGGCCGCGTGAAATTCCATATCGGTCGGACGTCGGGAATGAAACTTGCGGAGGATGCCGGTTCTGTCGTCTGAAGAAAAGGATCAGACGGGCGCCGGAACGTGCGGATCAGCAATCGGTGGTGCGGCGATTGGGGGCGGGATTGAACGCGACGAACGCCGTGCTACTCTTTTTTTCAGCGACGGCCTGCGGGCCGGAGGGCAGGCATGAAGCGATACGCGGAGCTCGCACAGATGATTGCCGACGCGATCCGGCGCGGCGACCTCGCGGCTGGCGCGCGCATTCCCACGGTGCGCGCGGCTTGCCGTGCGTACCGTGTCAGCCCTTCCACCGTGTTTCGCGCTTACTACACGCTGGAAAGCGAGGGATTGATCACGGCGCGCGCACGCTCCGGTTATTTCGTTTCGAACCTTCACGACAAACGCGTGCGGGCAGATCACGACGTGCCGCGCAAGCCGGGGGCGGCCCAAACCGGCGACGACGGTGCACTGTTCCAGCTGGCCGACTCGCTCAAGCGCGACGACATCGTGCCGCTCGGTTCCACGTTCGCGAGTTACTCGCTGTTTCCAATGAGCAGCCTGTGGCGGTTCGCGGCATCGGCGGCCCGCAACATGGACCGCGCGAAACTGCTCGCCGGGCTGCCGCCGGGGCACGAAGCGCTGCGTCGCCAGATCGCATCGCGCTACCTGAATGCGGGGGCGTCGTTGCCGATGGACGAGATCGTCATCACGACCGGCGCAGCCGAAGCGCTGACGCTGTGCCTGCAGGCGCTCACGCGGCCGGGCGACATCGTCGCGATCGAACGCCCGGCGTTCCCCGCGGTGCTGCAGACGGTGCAGCGGCTGCACCTGAAGGCCATCGAAATCCCGGTCGATCCGCGCACCGGGCTCGATCTCGACGCGCTCGCCGACGCGCTCGACACGCATCCGGTGCGCGCATGCTGGTTCATGACGTCGTTCCACAATCCCACCGGCGCGACGTTGCCCGACGAGCGCAAGCACGCGCTGGTCGATCTGCTCGCGACGCGAAAAATACCGCTGATCGAGAACGACGTGTATGGCGAACTGCACTTCGGCCCGACGCCCACCCGCCCCGCGAAACTGTACGACGACGACGGGCTCGTCCTTCATTGCGGCTCGTTCTCGAAATGTCTCGCGCCCGGTTTCCGCGTCGGGTGGGTGGCGGCCGGCCGTTATGCGAAGCAGGTCGGTCATGTGAAGAACGCGAGCGCGCCGGCGGCGGACGTGCCCGCACAACTGGCCATCTCGAGTTACCTGCGCAATGGCGCGTACGACCGCTTTCTGCGCCGGCTGCGGCGCAATCTGGCCGCGCATCAGGCGCAGATGCTGGCGGCCGTTCGCGCGTATTTTCCGTCCGACACCCAGGTGTATGCGCCGCGCGGCGGCTATTTCCTCTGGATGGAATTGCCGCCGCACGTCGATGCGATGCGATTGTTCGACGAAGCGATGGAGAACGGCGTGAGCGTTGCGCCCGGCCCGATCTTTTCCGTGACGGGCGCCTTTCGCCGTTATGTCCGGCTGAACTATGGCCGGCCGTGGACCCCTGCCGTCGAGGACGCGATGCGAACCATCGGTACGCTCGCGCGGCAGCAACAGCAAACGAGGTAGCAACGACCATGCGAGTCATGCCCAACCGGAAGGTCCGCACACGCGACACGCTGCGCGGCGCGCTATCTTTGCGTGCCGACGTGCGCGGCGCCGTCAGCCAGCGCTGCCGGCAGTGCGGTTTCATGGCGTTTCGCGCGCGCAAGCGGTGCCCCGTCTGCGGACTGGGGAACTGGCCGTTCGCGCCACTCGGCGACGCGCGCTACGACACGCAGCCGGCCCCCCCGATGCATGCGCCGCACCCGCCGCAACCCGCGCCGACCTGGTCGTCGCGCGTCGCGGCCGCGGTGCGCGGCGCGGCGCAACGGCGGCCGCGCGCATCCAGCGCGCCGCTGCTGAGCATCCTCACGCTCGTGCTGATGGTCGGCGGTTACGTGACGTTCGACCGGATGTGCCGAGCCGACCCCGTCTGTCGAGGCCAGGGTGCGCGGGACGCGGCAACGATCAACGCCGGTGCGCATGCGGCGGATGCAACGCCGACGCAGCCGGTCGCGCCCCCACCCGTGCTTCCATTGCGCGCCCCGGCCGACGCCGCGCGCGCAACCGAGGGCGAGCCGGCACAGGTGGCCGCCGCGGCGCCCGTTGCCGATACCGGCACGCCCGCACGCGCGAGCGGACACGCGGCTGCCCGCACGTCGGCGCGCGCGGCGACGACGCTCGCTCGACATGCACCGCAGGTTCGCGGGCCGGACAGCGTACGCAGCGGCATGCGCGTCGCCGACTGGAAAGGCGCCGCTCGCCGCCCGCACCCGATCCACCGCGTGAGCATGCACGCTCGCCACAAGCATCGCGCCGTGGCTACCGAGATGCAAATGGCCGAGCTCTACCGCGGGCATTGAACGCGCGGCGTGCACCGGTTCCATTTCTTGAACGGCACGCCGCGATCGGGATTCATCGATAGCGACGCCGCACGCTGTCGCTTCGCAGCGCCCACAGCAAAAAGCGGGCGGCGCCGCTTCCGGCGCCGCCCGCTGCTTGCGTGCCGTTCGTGCGTCAGGCCGCGAGCAACCCGTGCGGATCGATCACGAATTTACGCGGCGCGCCGCCGTCGAACTTCTTGTAGCCTTCGGGCGCCTGATCGAGCGAGATCACTTCGACGTTGACGATCTTCGCGATCGGCAAGCGGTCGAACAGGATCGCCTGCATCAGGTTGCGGTTGTATTTCAGCACCGGCGTCTGGCCCGTGAAGAACGAGTGCGACTTCGCCCAGCCGAGGCCGAAGCGGATGCTGAGGCTGCCATGCTGCGCGGCCTTGTCCTTCGCGCCCGGATCATCCGTCACGTACAGGCCCGGGATGCCGATCGCGCCGGCGGGCCGCGTGATTTCCATCAGCGAGTTCAGCACCGTTGCGGGCGCTTCCTCCGAGTGGCCCGACGAGCCGTGGCCGTGCGCCTCGAAGCCGACGCAGTCGACCGCGCAGTCGATCTCCGGTACGCCGAGGATCTGTTCGATCTGCTCGCCGAGCGATGCGTCCTTCGACAGGTCGACCGTCTCGAAGCCCATCGCACGCGCATGTGCGAGGCGTTCCGCGTTCATGTCGCCGACGATCGTCACCGCGGCGCCGAGCAGACGCGCCGATGCGGCCGCCGCCATCCCGACCGGGCCTGCGCCGGCGATATAGACCGTCGAGCCCGGCTTCACGCCCGCACTGACCGCGCCGTGATAACCGGTCGGCAGAATGTCGGACAGGCAGGTCAGGTCGCGGATCTTCGCCATCGCCTGATCGCGGTCCGGAAATTTCAGCAGGTTGAAGTCGGCATACGGCACGAGCACGTACTCGGCCTGGCCGCCAATCCAGCCGCCCATGTCGACGTAGCCGTACGCGCCGCCGGCACGCGACGGGTTCACGTTCAGGCAGACGCCCGTATGCGTGTCCTTGCACATCGCGCAGCGGCCGCACGCGACGTTGAACGGCACCGACACGAGATCGCCGATTTTCAGCGTCTCGACGTCCGGGCCCGCCTCGATCACTTCGCCGGTGATCTCGTGACCGAGCACCAGGCCGATCGGCGCAGTCGTGCGGCCGCGCACCATGTGCTGGTCGGACCCGCAGATGTTCGTGCTGACGACTTTCAGGATCACGCCGTGGCCGATCGCGCGGCCGGTCGGGTCGACCATCTTCGGATAATCGATCTTCTGAACTTCGACCTTGCCCGGCCCAAGATAGACGACACCTCGATTGCTGCTCATCGTATTGTCTCCATGTCTCGTTGGATGGCGTCGCGATGCGGCGGCGGATGCGGACACGCACGCAACGTGCTGTTCGAGAGTAGTCCCGGAGACGGGGGCGCCGATGTCTCAAACCCGACATGCGTTTGAACGGCGCCGACATCGATGGCGGAAATGCGAAAGTCGGGGCGGGAGCCGGCACGCGGGGCACGGCGGTCCGGAACGCACGGCCGGAGGACGATCCGGCGCGGTTGGTCCGGCCTGCCGGTCGAGTCGCACGGCCGAGCGCACCTGGGCGGCGCGCCGCCCGATCGTGCATTACCCGCCCTGATTCTCGCGGATGATCGCGGCAGCGGCCGCTTCCGCATCGCTCGCCACGCCGTCGTGCACGCGCGTGCTGACGGGCGGCGTCGGCGGCTCGCTGTCGAGCGCGTGTCCGTCGCGGTTGCGCGTGTCGACCGTCGCGCGCATCGACAAGCCGACCCGCAGCGGATGCGCGGCCAGGTCACGCGGGTCGACCGCAATCACGACCGGCACGCGCTGCACGACCTTGATCCAGTTGCCGGCCGCATTCTGCGACGGCAGCATCGAGAATGCACTGCCGGTCCCGGCCGAAAATCCCTGCACACGGCCGCGATAGACGACGCGCGATCCGTACAGGTCCGACACCACGTCGACCGGCTGGCCGATACGCATGTGACGAATCTGCCCTTCCTTGAAATTCGCTTCGATCCACAGACGGTTCAGTTGCACGATCGACATCAGCGGCACGCCGGGCCCGACCTGCTGGCCAACCTGCACCGAACGCTGGCCGATCGTCCCGTCTACCGGCGCAACGATCGTCGTGCGCTTCAGGTTCCGGTACGCGAGCTTGAACTGCGCGGCCGCCTGCACCACTGCCGGGCTTTCGTCGACGGGAAGCCGCGTGCCGAGCGCGCGCGCGGCTTCCAGCTGCGCCTGCGCGGCTGCGAGGTTCGCCTGCGCGCCGGCCACGGCCGCGCGCGCACGTGCGAGCTCCTCCGGCGCGACAATCTCGACCGATGCCCCCGAGCGCGCGGCAAGCGCGCGCTGCGCGAGCCACAGGTCGGCCTGGCGCGCATTCACGGCCTCCACGTACATCGCATTCGAGATCTTTGCGTTCGCGACCTGTCGCACCGCCTGCGCGAGCTGCGCCTTCGCCTGCGCGAACGCGACGGACGCTTCCGTATCGTCGAGCTTCACCAGCGTCTGCCCGGCGCGCACGGCCTGTGTGTCGGCGACCAGCACGTCGGTAACGGCGCCCGGGATCTGCGCGGCGACCTGCACGACGCTGCCCGCGACGTAAGCGTCGTCGGTGTCTTCGTAATAGCGGTCGTGCAGCAGCCAGAAAGCGATCCAGACGAAGGCGGCCAACAATACGAGCGCAAAGAAAACCATGAAGCGCTTGCGGCGCGTCGCGCGGCGCGCATCGAGAGCCGGGTCGGTCAGTGCGGCCGGCTGCGCGGCGGTATGAAGATTGTCGTGGTGCATCAGTCGCTTTGCGTAACGATCAGGCGGTCATGCTGAAACGAGGGAATCGCGGACGCCCGCGGGGCGGCGGCGACAGCGGGTGCTGCAGCGCGTTTGCTCGTGCTCGCGTCGATGCTCGCACCGACCGTGCCGACGTTCGCGCCGCCGCTCTGAATCACGACCGCAGCCGAACGATCGGCCGGTGCGATGCGCACCGCGGCGGCGCTGCCCGACACGGCCGCTCGACGTGCTTGCGCGCCCGCGTCCGTCGCGTCGCCGGCGACGGCGTTCGCCGTCCCGCCACGCTTCGCTCGCGCGTTGTGCGCGCTTTGCGCGGCACGCGCACCCGGCGTAGCGGCCTCAGCAGTCGTTGCGCGCGCATCGAATCCGCCGCCCAGCGCGCCGATCAATCCGACCCGCAGCGTCCGCTGCTTGCCGAGCAACGCGATCAGCTGCGCACGTTCGTCGATCAGCGTCAGGTCCGCGACATCGACATCCTTCTGCATCAGCACGCCGCGCCGATGGCGATCGGCCGCGATCTGCACGATTTTCTGCGCGGCGGCCACGGCGTCCTGTTGCTGCGCAACGAGCGTCTGCGCGGTCTGCAGCGATGTGACGAGCTGCGCGACTTGCCCGAGCGCGTCGTCGACGGTCTTGTTGTACAGCCCGATCGCAACGTCTGCCTGCGCGACGTCCGCACCGAGCTTCGCCTTCAGCCGGCCGCGATCGAAAATCGGCAGCGAGACTGCCGGGCCGACCGAACCAGCCAGCGAGTCCCGCGAGAACAGCGATGCGGGCGTCAGCGCGAACACGCCGCCGAGCGCGACGAGGTTCACGTCCGGATAGAACTGGGCGCGTGTCGAATCGGCATTCGCGAACGCGGCCTCGACGCGCAGCCGCGCGGCGACGATATCGGGTCGGCGGCCGAGCAGGTCGGCCGGCAGCCTGGCGGGCAGCGCGCCGCCGGCGAACGCGCCGACGCGCGGCCGCTGCAGCGACAGTCCGCGCTCGGGGCCGCGGCCGGACAGCACGCCGAGCTGCAGTTGCGCGAGTCTGATCTGCTCGTCGTTCAGCGCGATCTGCGCGAGCAGGCGGCTGCGCTTGATCGACGCATCGCTCGCGTCGTATGCATTGTCCAGGCCGCGCGCGGTGCGCTCGCGTAGTACGGCCGTCACGCGCTGACCGATCTTCAGTTTCTCCTGCAGGAGGTCGCGCACCGCGTACGCCTGGTCGAGCTGGCAATACACGGTGACGATCGCAACCGCGAGCGTGAGCCGCACCTGCTCTGCCTCGACTGCTGACGCGTCGCGCAGCGACATCAGGCTCTTCGTCGCCGCGCGGTTCTTGCCCCACAGGTCGAGCTGGTAGTTCAACCCGACGAACACCGACGACGGCGACACGACCGGATCGCCGAAAATCTCCACCGGCACGCGATAGCCGCCGGCCGTCACGTCGGCGATGTCGCCCGGTTTCGGCATCCGCGCACGGCTGACCGTCGCACCCGCCGTTCCGGTCAATCCCGTCAGCGAATCGAACTGCTGAAGCTGCGCCTGCGCGATTCGCAGCCGCGCCTGCGCGACCTGCAGATCCGGATTGTTCTGCGCTGCCTCGGCGACGAGTTCGTCGAGTTGCGGATCCTGCAGTTGCGTGACCCAGTCGGGCGCGGGCCACGCGCCGTTCGCGCCCGGCCCGGCGGTCTGCGCGAGCGCGTCGCCGGCCGGAGCACGCAGCGACAGCGACGGCAAAAAGCCCGACGGCACGCACCCGCCGAGCGTCAGCAGCGCTGCCGCCGCCACGATCGTCCAGCCGCCCTGCGCTGCGCGCGCCGCCTTCGTGACCCGTTCCATCGCGTCCCTCACCCGTGCTGAATGCGCTGCGCGCGCGCGGCAAGGCGCGGCCGCGTCCGCTCGAGCGGGCCGAGCCGTCCGAACAGGCCGTCCGCGATGCCGAACAGGATGCCGGCAAGCTTGGCGCGCTTGTCGCGCTCGACGAGCGCGATCTGCACGACCTGCCACACGGTCAGCAGATTCGGCACGATCGCCACCGGAAAACGCAACCCGTACTGGATGCCGAGTTGCACCGCGTTGCGCGCGCTGTAGTAGCGCCGTTGCCACGAGTGATTCATCGACGTCATTTCGAAAGGGCCGAACGAGTGACGCTGCTTCGCGCCGATCCGGTGCGACAGCACCAGCGACGGCACGACATAGAGCGGCACGTTGCGCGCGAGCGCGCGGAAGCTGTACTCCGTGTCGACGTGATCGATGAACAGCGCCTCGTCGAAGCGGCCGAGCACGTCGAATGCGGCGCGCGACACGACGCAGCCTGACGAGATCAGGAACGCGCAGCGCTGCAGCGGCGCGTCGGGCGCGAGGTTCAGCCGGCGCAAGCCGATCCCGTTCGTCGCGAGCTCCGGCAGGAAGCTTTGCGCGTTCTCGTCGAAGATGCGCGGGCCGGCGAGGAACGGGCGCGCCGCGCGCGTCGCGCAGACGCCGCGCATCGTCGCGAAGTACCCCGGCGGCACCGACGAGTCCTGATCGAACAGCGCAACGGCATCGACGCCGTTGCCGAACAGCGCGGCCAGCCCCGCGTTGTACGCGCCCGCGATTCCGCCACGATTGCCGTGATGCAGCAGCGCGATGCCGTCGCGTGCGCACAACTCGCGCACGCGCCCATCGGGCCGCGGCGTATTGTCGACGACGAGCAGCGCGTCGCACGCATGCCGCCACGCGGCGAGCGCCTCGAGCTGAGCGTCGGTCGGGTGATACAGGATCACGAGTGCGCCGAGTGTCGTCATGCCGCTCCTCCTCAATGTCCGAACGAAGCCGCCGCGCCGCGCTTCGGCCGCGTCAGCCACATCATCGCGGCGAGCACGACGCAGGTCATGCTCGCCATCCAGAACATGTCGCCCGTCGCCATCATGTAGGCCTGCTGCATCACGACGTGGTGCAGCGTCGACAGCTCGCGCGCGCCATCGACGCCCATCGCGTTCAGCGTATGCACGAAGCGCTGCGTGTTGGCCGACGCATGCGTGACCGACTGCGACACGACGTCGTAGTGATAAGTCGCGCGGTTGTCCCACAGCGTCACGCTCATCGCGGTGCCGAACGCGGCCGACAGCGTACGCAGGAAGTTCGACAGGCTCGACGCGGCGGCGAGCCGGTCGTCCGGAATGCGCGACAGCGTCGCGGCCGTCAGCGGAATGAAGAAGCACGGCAGCCCGATGCCCTGAATCAGCCCCGGCGCGGCGATCTGCAGAAACGTCATCTTCAGCGTGAAGTGCGCGTCCCATGCGAGCACGGCTGCGAACACGACGAAGCCGAACGTCGCGAGCACGCGTGCATCGAAGCGGTGCGCGTGCAGGCCGACGAGGATCGAGAACACGAGCGCGAGCACGCCGAGCGATGCGGTCGCGAGCCCCGCATGGAACGCGTTGTAGCCCATCACCGCCTGCATCCACAGCGGAAACACGACGCCCACCACCGAGAAACTCATCATCCCGAGCGAGATGATGAGCACGCAGAACGAGAACGTGCGGTCGCGAAACAGGCTCAGGTCGACGACCGGATGCGCTTCGCCCGCCTCCCAGATCAACAGCGAAACGATCGCGAGCGCCGCGATCACCCCGAGCGTGACGATCAACGGCGAATCGAACCAGCCCTTGTCGTGGCCGAGATCGAGCATCGCCTGCAGCGAGCCGACGCCGATCACGAGCAGCACGATGCCAGGCACGTCGATGGGGCCGGCCGCGCCGCGCTGCGCGTCGGGCCGCAGCATTGCCGTGCACACCGCGAACGAAAACAACCCGATCGGCAGATTGATCAGGAAGATCCACGGCCACGAGAAGCTGTCGACGATCCAGCCGCCGACCACCGGCCCGAAGATTGGCGCGAGCAGCACCGTCATCGCCCACAGCGCGAGCGCGACCGTGCGCTTGTCGGGCGGAAACGTGCGCAGCAGAATCGTCTGCGACAGCGGAACCATCGGCCCCGAGCACAGCCCCTGCAGCGCGCGGCACACGACCAGCACGTGCAGGTCGCGCGCGAGACCGCACAGTAGCGACGTCAGCGTAAAGAGCAGAACCGCGCCGACGAACAGCCGCAGTTCGCCGACGCGCCGTGCGAGCCAGCCGGTCAGCGGCACCGCTATCGCCGCCGCGACCGAGTACGAGCTGATCACCCACGTGCCCTGGCTGTTCGATACGCCGAGGCTGCCGGAGATCGCCGGCACCGCGACGTTCGTCACGGTCGAGTCGAGCACTTCGATGAAAGTCGCGAGCGACAGCGCGAAGGTCAGCAGCGCGAGCCGCGCACCGCGCACGGGCGCCGCAGCGGCGGATACCGAATCGCCCGCGCCGGCGCTGGCCGGCGCGTGTCGGGGCGACGACGCCGTACTCATGCGCCCGCCGTCGCGACAGCGCCCGAAGCCGGCACGCGGCCCGGCTTCGGCGCGAAGCGCTCGATGAAGTCGGCGGCCGCCTCGCAGCCGTCCGGCGCGGCGTGGATCAGCGCACGCGCGCGCTGCGCATGGCGCGCGAAGTCGGGTTCGCCGAGCACGCGCGCGAGCGCCTCGCCCATGCGCACGCCGTCGACGGGACCATCGACGCGCACCCCGCTGCCGCTCGCCGCGACGCGCTGCGCGTTGTCGAACTGATCGTGCGCGAACGGCGTGACGACCTGCGGAATGCCGGCTTCGAACGCGAGCGCCGCGGTGCCGATTCCGCCGTGATGCACGAGTGCGCGGCACCGCGGCAGCAACGTGCGCATCGGCACGAAACGGCGCACCAGCAGTTGGTCGTCGCCCGGCGCCGCATCATGCGCGCTCAACAAAATGCCGCGTGCACCGACGGCACGCGTCGCGTGCGCGACCGCGCGCGCATACGCAGCGTGGTCGACAAGCGTCGACCCGGCCGTGAACACCACGGTCGGCTCGCCGGCCGCCAGAAATGCCTCGAGCGCCGGATCGTCTGCGGGTGTGGCGACGTCGTTGAACAGCGGAAAGCCGCTCTGCACACAATGCGCGGGCCAGTCGCGCTGCGCGGGCGCGAACCAGCCGGGAAACAGGCACAGCACGCCGTCGGTCGAATGCAGCCAGCGACCGAGCACGCGCCGCGCAGGTGCGAGCCCGAGTTCATCCCGCACCGCATTGAGCGCCGGCCCGCACACACGGTCCAGCACCTGCCGCTCGATCAGCGTCATCAACGCCGCCTTCACCGGCAGCGGCCAGCGCGCGGGAATCGTGAGGCGCGGATGTGTAGGCGGCACGTGCGCGGACAGCAGCGTCGACGGCGACACCTGCACCGACACATATGGCGTGCGATGCAGCTCTTGCATGAAGCGCGCGGAAAACGCCCACAGCGTGCCGACCAGCACGGTATCGCGATCGGTCAGCGCGCGCAGCGCGTCGTAATGCGGGCGCAGCACCGGCGCGATCACCTGCCACAGCGTACGAAACGACGTGCGCGGATCCCACAGTGCCGGGTTCGCCATCGCCGCGTCGTACTCGGCCGCCGTGCCGACCGGCACAAACGCGAAGCCGCAGCGGCGCACGCTCGCTTCGAACGGCGGGTGCGTGCAGAACACGACGTCGTGGCCGCGCGTCGCGAGCGCGCGCGCGACGCCGAGCAGCGGATGCACGTCGCCCGCCGAGCCGATCGCCGTCACGATCACCTTCGCCATCGCGCGCCTCGCGGAAATCAGTAGAAGCCGGGGATCAGCGCCGCGACCTCGCGGCGATACTGGGTGTACGCCGCGCCGAAATAGCCGGTAAGCCAGCTCTCCTCGACGCGCACCTTGTACGCGAGCGACGCGAATACGAGCGCCACGCCGAACGCACCGCGCCATTCGCCGCCGATCAGCGCGGCGCCGACGAGCGCGATCAGGCAACCGGTGTAGATCGGATGGCGCACGAGGCCGTACGGGCCGGTGCGCACGAGCTCGTGGTTTTCCTTCAGCGTGACGGATACGCTCCAGTTCGTGCCGAGATGCAGCCGTGCCCATACCGAGAACAGCAGCCCGGCAACGAGCACCGCGAGCCCGCATTGCGCCTGCAGTCCGAAGCGGTGCCAGTCGGGCGCGAGCGCCTGCCACGACGGATCGGGCAGGACGATCAGCGCGCCGCCGACGATCAGCGGAATCGACTGCAGCGTGCGCGAGCGCGACGCCTCCTTGCGCACGGTCGTCTTCACGGCCTGCGACGTCGCGATCCAGTAAGCGAGCCACACGGCCCACGGAACGACGATGGCGATGGTCTGAACGATATTCACGGCTGGCCTGCCTCGTGTGGATGAGAATTCGAACGCGCCCGGCGGGCCGGTGCGCGCAGTACGGGACTACGACGACAGCGCCGGCATCGGCGCGGACACGCACGCATGCGCGGCGTCGGGCGCGACGCTCGCGGCGGCAGGCGGCGCGTCGCAGAAGAAGCCAAGGAGCGCGGCGCGCGTGCTTTCACGCTGCGCGCGGCCCTCGATGTCGAGAAAATGCCCGGCGTCGAGGATCGTCGCGAAGCGCGCGCGCGGCACGTGTGCGCCGAGCTGGCGAACGTCGGCCGGCGTCGTGTATTCGTCGCGCTCGCCGTTCAGGAACAGCAGCTCGCAGCCGATGTTCGCGAACTCGCTCAGGTAACGCTCCGGTTGCAGCGACAGGATCTGGTCGACGTGGAACGCGACCTGGTCCTGCTCGTCTCGGGGCAGGCGCGTCAGATAACGGTAGTTGTACAGCTTCATGATGCGCGGCAGGTAGCGGCCGACCGTATCGTTCAGCAACTGCGCGGCCTTCAGGTTCTCGCCGGCCGCGATGTGATCGCGGGCGCGCGTCACGTAATCGACCATCGCGTCGTTCAGGAACGGCGAGAACGAGCAGATCGCCGCGCGCCGCACGCTCGGGCACCCGCGAGCGAGTGCGAACAGCGACGCGACGCCGCCCCACGACACCGACACGAGGAACGCCGGCGCAAAGCGCTCGACGAGGTACTGGAGAATCGCGGCCTCGTCGTCCTTGGTCAGGATGAAGCGGCCGGGGTTGTACTGGCGCGACTGCCCCGCATACGGCAAGTCGAAGCAGATCGTATTCATCCGCTCACCGAGGTACTGGACGGTCTGCCCGAACGACGCGGTCGTCGCGAGCGCGCCGTTGACGAGCATCGCCGTATCGAACGACGGGTCGAACACGTTCCGTTCGACGTAGACCTTCAGACCATTCGGTAGCGGGACCACGTGTTTTTCGGTCGGCATCGTCGTTCTCCGGTGGATGCGGCATCTCGGCGTCACGGCATGCTGCGGTGCGCAAGGGCCGGCGCCCGCCGCGTCGCGGTTATTGCCCGCGCTCATTGCCGATGCACCGCGGCAAATTCGCGCGGCGCCGATTCATTCCTTGAAGTGCGGCGCCATACTAATACGGGCAATATTACTTACTCAAGTCATTCCAACGATCCCCTCTAGTCCATCCGGAAATACGGGCGATTCAAATTTTTCCGGTGTTTTTTATGGTATGCGAAGTTCGTCGACAGTGAATGGCAATCGTTTGCGAGGCAGTGCCACACCATCGAACATAGAAGAATATTCTCTTCAAATTCAATTGATTACGCACCACCCAATCGCGTGATTGAAACGCATTCGGCCAAATTGACAGCCCGCCGGATGAACCTGCAAATACTTTGAAATTTACAAATCTGACGGAATTCGACATTCTTTCGAGATGTAATGAATCGGAATTTGAAACTACCGCACCTATTAAGCCGCCGAGACTCTCGACGTTTTAAACAAACTTAAAATTATTTAACCTGCTTTCAATCGATTTTTCCGCATCCGCACAATCGTTGCCACGGTCAGCGCCCCGCCTGTTGGCGGATTTATTACTCGGACCCTTATTTTTTCTTTGATTGAACGATCAATAAAAAACCGCTAAGCTCACGACTTCCAGCAACGGGCCCGTCCGGGCGAAGGGAGTCGCGATGCCGAAAGTCGGAATGCGGGAGATTCGCCGCGCACAGTTGATCGACGCGACGCTGCGCTCGATCGACGAGGCCGGCCTGCCCGGCACGACGCTCGCATCGGTCGCGCAGCGCGCGAATATCTCGACCGGCATCGTCAGCCACTACTTCGGCGACAAGGACGGTCTCCTCGAAGCGACGATGCGCCACGTGCTGCGCGATCTGTGGGCCGCCACCACGCAGCGCCGCGTCGCCGCCCGCAAAGATCCGCGTTCGCGGCTGCGCGCGATCGTCGCCGCGAACTTCGACGACACGCAGGTCAGCGCACCGGTAATGAAGACGTGGCTCGCGTTCTGGTCGCAGAGCATGCACGACGCCATGCTCAAGCGGCTGCAGCATGTCAACACGCGCCGCCTCCATTCGAACCTGTGCGCCGAATTCGCGAAGGCGCTGCCGCGTGCGAAGGCACGCGAAGCCGCCAGCGGCCTTGCGGCGCTGATCGACGGCCTGTGGCTGCGCGGCGCGCTGGCCGGCGGCCCGATCGATACCCGGGCTGCACTGAAGCTCGCCAACGATTACATCGACCTGCTGCTCGCGTCCCACTGACGCGCGACGCAGTCGCCCTCAAGGAGATCCTCATGTCCGTATACGGTTTGCAGCGCCTCTACATCGGCGGCGGTTACGTCGACGCCACCAGCGGCAAGACTTTCGACACCTTCGATCCGGCCACCGGCGAACTGCTCGCGCAGGTGCAGCAGGCGAGCGCGGCCGACGTCGACCGGGCGGTCGCGTCGGCGCAGGAAGGCCAGCGCGAATGGGCGGCGATGACCGCGATGCAGCGCTCGCGCATCCTGCGCCGCGCGGTCGAGCTGCTGCGCGACCGCAACGACGAGCTCGCGGCGATCGAAACGCGCGACACCGGCAAGCCGATCGGCGAGACGCTCGCGGTCGACATCGTCACCGGCGCGGACGTGATCGAGTACTACGCGGGCCTCGCAACCGCGATCGAAGGGCTGCAGGTGCCGCTGCGCGCCGAATCGTTCGTCTACACGCGCCGCGAGCCGCTCGGTGTATGCGCAGGCATCGGCGCGTGGAACTACCCGATCCAGATCGCGTGCTGGAAGACGGCGCCGGCGCTTGCGGCCGGCAATGCGATGGTGTTCAAGCCGAGCGAAGTCACGCCGCTCACCGCACTGAAACTTGCGGAAATCTATACCGAAGCCGGCGTGCCGGCCGGCGTGTTCAACGTCGTGCAGGGCGACGGCTCGGTCGGCGCGCTGCTCACCGGCCATCCGGACATTGCGAAGGTGTCGTTCACCGGCGGCGTCGAGACCGGCAAGAAGGTAATGTCGCTCGCCGGCGCGTCGTCGCTGAAGGAAGTGACGATGGAGCTCGGCGGCAAGTCGCCGCTGATCGTGTTCGACGATGCGGACCTCGACCGCGCGGCCGACATCGCGGTCACCGCCAACTTTTTCAGCTCCGGCCAGGTCTGCACGAACGGCACGCGCGTATTCGTGCATCGCTCGATCAAGGACGCCTTCACGCAGAAGGTGCTCGAACGCGTGAAGCGCATCCGCGTCGGCAAGCCGACCGATGCGGACACCAACTTCGGTCCGCTCGTGTCGGCCGCGCAGCTCGACAAGGTGCTCGGCTTCATCGAAAGCGGCAAGGCCGAAGGCGCGAAACTGCTCGCCGGCGGCACGCGGCTGACCGAAGGCCACTTCGCCAGCGGCCAGTATGTCGCGCCGACCGTGTTCGGCGACTGCCGCGACGACATGAAGATCGTGCGCGAGGAAATCTTCGGTCCGGTGATGAGCATTCTCGAGTTCGAATCGGAGGACGAAGTAGTCGCCCGTGCGAACGACACGCACTACGGCCTGGCCGCCGGGGTCGTCACCGAGAACCTGTCGCGCGCGCATCGCACGATCCATCGCCTCGAAGCCGGCATCTGCTGGATCAACACGTGGGGCGAATCGCCGGCCGAAATGCCGGTTGGCGGATACAAGCAATCCGGTGTCGGACGCGAGAACGGCATCACGACGCTCGAACACTACACTCGCATCAAGTCGGTACAGGTCGAGCTCGGCCGCTACAACCCGGTGTTTTGAGAACGAGAGGAGTTAACCCGTCATGACGACACGCGAATACGACTACATCATCTGCGGCGCCGGTTCCGCGGGCAACGTGCTCGCGACGCGCCTGACGGAAGATCCGAACGTCACGGTGCTGCTGCTCGAAGCGGGCGGCCCCGACTACCGCTTCGACTTCCGTACGCAGATGCCGGCGGCACTCGCCTATCCGCTGCAGGGCCGCCGCTACAACTGGGCCTACGAAACCGATCCCGAGCCGCACATGGACAACCGCCGGATGGAATGCGGTCGCGGCAAGGGGCTCGGCGGCTCGTCGCTGATCAACGGGATGTGCTACATCCGCGGCAATGCGCTCGACTACGACAACTGGTCGACGCACAAGGGGCTCGAGAACTGGACGTATCTCGACTGCCTGCCGTACTTCAAGAAGGCCGAAACGCGCGACATCGGCCCGAACGACTATCACGGCGGCGACGGCCCCGTGTCGGTCACGACCAGCAAGCCGGGCGCGAACCCGCTGTTCGAGGCGATGGTCGACGCGGGCGTGCAGGCAGGCTATCCGCGCACCGACGACCTGAACGGCTATCAGCAGGAAGGCTTCGGCCCGATGGATCGCACCGTCACGCCGAAGGGTCGCCGCGCGAGCACCGCACGCGGCTACCTCGACCAGGCGAAGGCGCGACCGAATCTCGAGATCGTCACGCACGCGCTCGCCGACCGCATCCTGTTCGACGGCAAGCGCGCGTCCGGCGTCACGTACCTGCGCGGGAGCGAGCGCGCAACCGCGCGTGCGCGCCGCGAAGTGCTCGTCTGCAGCGGCGCTATCGCGTCGCCGCAACTGCTGCAGCGCTCGGGCGTCGGCCCCGGCGCGTGGCTCAAGGAACTCGACATTCCGGTCGTACTCGATCTGCCTGGCGTCGGCCAGAACCTGCAGGATCACCTGGAGATGTACATCCAGTACGAATGCAAGGAACCGGTGTCGCTGTATCCGGCGCTCAAATGGTGGAACCAGCCGAAAATCGGCCTCGAATGGATGCTGAACGGCACCGGCCTGGGCGCGAGCAACCACTTCGAGGCGGGCGGCTTCATCCGCACGCGCGACGACGATTTGTGGCCGAACATCCAGTATCACTTCCTGCCGGTCGCGATCAACTACAACGGCTCGAACGCGATCGAGATGCACGGCTTCCAGGCGCACGTCGGCTCGATGCGCTCGCCGAGCCGAGGCCGCGTGAAGCTGCGTTCGCGCGATCCGAACGATCATCCGAGCATCCTGTTCAACTACATGGCCGAGGCGCTCGACTGGCGCGAGTTCCGCGACGCGATCCGCGCGACGCGCGAGATCATGCGGCAGCCTGCGCTCGATCGCTATCGCGGCCGCGAGCTGAACCCGGGCGCCGACTGCAAGACCGACAAGGAGCTCGACGCGTTCGTGCGGGCTCGCGCGGAAACCGCGTTCCATCCGTCGTGCTCGTGCAAGATGGGTTATGACGACATGGCGGTCGTCGACGAAGAAGGCCGCGTGCACGGGCTGGAAGGGCTGCGTGTCGTCGACGCGTCGATCATGCCGATCATCACGACCGGGAATCTGAACGCGCCGACGATCATGATCGCGGAGAAGATCGCGGACAAGATTCGCGGGCGCAAGCCGCTCGCGCGCGTGGACGTCCCCTACTTCGTCGCAAACGGCGCGATGGCGCGCAACGTCGCGAAGGCAGTGCGGCAGCCGGAGACGGTGTAGTCGGCAAGCGCCCGTCGCCGGGCGCGGCAGTCACGACGGGCGCGGCCCGCGGCACACTCGCCGCGGGCCGTTTTTCATTTCACCGGGCGCGGCCGCCGCGCGTGCGCAAGCGTGCGACGGACGTCGCGGCCGGCCGCGCGCGTTTGGCATGCACGATCGGGTTCGATCGCGACGTCAGGCTCATCGCACCGCGCAACCGGTCGAACGCGACATCTTCGTTTCGTCCGAAGCGGCCCGCTGCCGGCCATGCGAGCGTTTCATCGAGCCAGGCCTTCCACGCATCGCCGTGAAAGCGGCGCGCGAATCCGCGCACCATGTCCGGTGCCGCGATCACGATGCCGGCGAGCAGGTAGTACGCCCAGAAGCTGCCCGCGCCGACGAGCCGGTCGAGACGACACACGGACACCGCTGCAAGCAGCCCGGCGACCGATCCGAGATCCGCGCGCCGGTCGCGGATCGCGCGTGCGACGAGGTTGTGCCGCCCGCCGTACGCAGCGACGGACACCCCTTTGCCGGCGGCCAGTTCCGCGCTGAACATCGCGAGCGCGGCCAGCTCGTCGATACGCGCGGCATCGTTGCGGGGCCCGCAGACGTGCAGCACGTTCGCGTCGATGATCGCGCCCGGCCGCGCCGACGGATTCACGCGACGCGCCACGACGGCCGCGCGTCGTTCTCTCAGGTTTTTCGCAGGCGGCGCTTCGTCAATCTCGGGCTGTTCTTCGCGCTCGTACGCGGCGTCGCCTTCGCCGCATCCGGCATCCACGCCGCCGACGATCCGCTCCAGCGCGGCCCAGCCGTCGTCGGGGTCGTCGAACGCCCACGCGTCGACGAAACCGTGCGCGGATTCGAATACCGCGCGCGATCCCGGGCAGCGTCGCTCCGCGTGCGCAAGCTGCCGCGCGTCGGGTACGTGCATGCATGTTTCGCGCGGGTCCGTCGCGTTGCAAGCGCAGCCGCTACCGCCCGCCGCCGTCCACGGTGCGAATTCATGCAACGCAGCGATCGCGTCGTGCGACAGGTGCATGCCCGGTTGCGCGCGCGCGTCGGGCGACGGCCCGCCGATCGCTGCGCGTGCATCGGACGCCGCGATGCACGCCGCGTCGTCCAGGTGGTCGATCAGATACTGCAGCCACGCAGCCGTGCGCAGCCGGTCGGGCGTCGCACCGCGGGCATCGCCATACTTCGCGGGCTCGGTGAGCATGGTGGTTCGGAATGGTTCTACGAATCGGAATGGGTCTGGCGTGTCGGTCGACGCAGGCGGCACCGCCCATCGCACCGGCCGCTGCATTGCCGCCCGCGTCGGATCGCGACGCGGGCGGCGCCCCGTTCGTCACGCCGCCAAGCGTGACGCCGAAACCGGTGCGCCCGCCGCGCATCCTTGCACGGCCCTCGTATCTGGCGGGCGCCCCGGCGTCGATCACGATGCTTACTGCACGTGGAACTTCGGCGACGTGGCGACCGTGCCGCTCACCGTACAGTCCGGCGTCAGCACGGCGTTGTTGAACGTCAGCGACGAGTTCGGATCGCTCCACGTCGTCACGACCTTGCTCGGTCCGCACGTGCCGAGCAGCGTGACGCTCACCTTCGCGTTGTTGATCGACAGTTGCGTCGTGCTGTCGGCCTGCCCCGTCCACGGTGCCGCGCTCGTCGCGCTCCCGCTGATCAGACCGCACGTCGCGCCGCCCGAGAACGTCGTCGACGTGATGCTGACGATGCCGGTCGACGTGATCGTGCCGTTGAACGTCGCATTGCAGCTCGCGTTGACGGCCCCTTTGCTGAGCGTCGTGATCCCCGACGCGGAGAACGGTTCGCCGTTCGGATTCATCGGCTGACCGTCCGCGCGCGACACGGTCACCGCGAACGCGGGCGCGGCCGAAACCGCGGTGAACGCCACTGCAGCAACAAGCGATACGATTTTGCGAATGCTCATTTGCACTGCCCCCTCTCTTGACAAATGGCGGCACGCCGCCAGAAACGCGACCGTCCGGCCGGATCGCTCCGGGCCGACCGGTCGCAGGACGCCGCCGGCGCGCGCGATGCGCGCCGCACGGCTCAGAACTTGTAGGAAATCCCGACGAACGTGATCAGCGGATCGGCCTTCAACCGCGTGCGCGTGGTCGCGAGCGTCGATCCGTCGGCGGCCTTGATTACCAGCGATGAATAGGTCTTCAGCGGCATGTACGTGAGCGTCGCCGTCAGTCCCCAATGCTTGTCGATCGCATAGCTCGCGCCGACGTTGTAGACCGGCGTGAACGACGACGACGCCTTGCCCTCGACCGACGTCGGCCCCGGCTTGCCGGCGCCGGCCGCGAGCACGCTGCCGAGGTTCTCGTTGATGTCTCTCGCGAAGTTGCCGTTCAGCTCGATGTTGCTGAACCAGCTGTAGGCGACGCCGATCCCGACGAACGGGCGGAACTTCGCGGTCGGCGCGTTGAAGTAGTACTGCAGAATGACTGTCGGACTCCATTGCCGAGCGTTCTTTACCGCCGGCTGGTTCGACGTCTTGTCCATGTCGACCGAGCCGAGCGCGCCGGACGGGCCGGGCGGCCGGATCACGCCGTGCCCCGTGAGCGTGAACTCCGGAGGAATGCCGAGCACCGACGTGACTGCAATATGGTCGGTGAAGAAGTGCGTGAGCGTGAGACCGACCGTATCGGCATTGTTGACGGTCAGGCTCGTACCCGGCGACGTGAACGACCCGGGCAGACGCAGCGGCCCGTTGATCGGCATGCTCGCCAGATTCGTCGTCAACCCGTTGGTCGAATCCTGCGGCATGATGTGCAGCCAGCCCAGCGTCGCGACGTTGTCGCCCGCCTGCTGGGCCGATGCGAGCGTCGACACGCCTGCGACGACACCCGCGACAATCAGCTTCTTCATCAAGTCTCCCCTCATTCTGTCCGGGCGGCGCCGCGCATGTACGCGCATGCACCGCCGTGTCTCCATCCGCGCGCGATCACTGCACGAACGCACCGACCGTGAAGTACGGATTGCTCGCATCGGCCATGTCGAGGAACCCGAACACGCCGCCGGTGAACACGAACTTGCCGGTCGCCGGCCCCGACGCCGCATCCGCATGCACGGTCGTCACGACGCCCGGCACCTTCTGCGTGAAATCGAGGTTCAGCGCGCGCGCGAGCGCGGCCTGTGACGCGTTGAACGGATCGAGCAACGTCGCCTGCGCGCCGACGAGCGCGGTTGCGCGGTAGTTGAACGCGCTGTCGACACCCGTGTACTCGCCGTTTTGCGACCCCTGCGCGACCGCCGTCCGGGGGCTCAGGAACGAAATCCCCGATTCGTCGTCCGCGCTCGGCGGCCCCTGCGTGAGGTCCGCGTTCGCGGCACCGGTGCGGATGAAAATCGGTACGAGCTGATTGCGCAGCTTGCCGACGATCAGGATCCCCTTGCCGGCCTTCGCGGGATCGAGCGCGGCGAGCGTCGGCGCAATCTGCGGCTGGTAGTTGAGCGACTGGAACGCCGGCGCATCGGCGCGCAACGTGAACGGCTGGTTCACCGTCGGGCTCGACACGAGCGGCTGCCCGCCGTTCTTCTTGCCGAAGTTGTCGGTTTCGACGTAACTGCCGTCCGCGTTGATCGTCACCTGCTGGTCGAGCGCCACGGGCTGGAAACTCTGCGACGGCACCTGGTGATAGCCGAGCTGGTTGTAGGCGCCGGCGATCTTCGACAGATCGGTTTCGAGTGCCGAGAAGCTGATGAACGGGTAGTACGGGAACGTCGTCTTCGGAATCCTGCCGACCCCGATCACACCGTCGAACTGGATCGTCGCGCCCGGAATCGCGCCGCCCAGCACGCCTTCGCCGAGGAACAGCCGCGCGGGCCGGTTCGGATCGAGGCTCGCGTTCTGCATCCGGAACGTGCACTGGTTCAGCTTGACGGTCGGCAGGCCGGTTTCGTCGGCCAGCGTGCCGTCGACGACGTTGGCCGGGGCCGTGTCGCGCGTCGGCTGAACCGTGCCGGCGGTGCTCGGCACCGGCGACGCGAGGTAGGTCACGCGATACGTCATCTTCGTCGTGTCGAGCTGCACCTTCACGAGTTCGCCCGATCCGGAGCCGCCGATGAACACAGTGTTGTAGTCGATCGTCTGCGGGCACAGCCGGACCACCGGCGCGGGCGGCGGGTCGCCGTCGCCGCCGCATGCGGCCAGCAGCGGCGCGACCGACACAGCAGCCATCCAATGCTTCACATTCATAGGAATCCTCTTGAATTTCGATTAGCCGGCGGCGACGCATGCGCCGCCGGTGTTCCATGCCTTGTACGCCGTTACTGAACGAACGCGCCGACCGTGAAGAACGGATTGACCTTGCTGTTGTTGACGGCCATCGCGTAGATGTTGCCGGCCGTCACGAGCCAGCCCGTGTCGCCCTTGCTGAAGATCGCCACGTTGCCGTTCGCTCCCTTCGCGTTGAAGTCCTGTGTGGCGGTGACCTTGATCTTGCCGGGCGTAGCCTGCGTGTAGTCGAGCGCGAACTGCGACGTGACCGACGACGTCTGCGGGTCGATGAACGCCGCGGTCGCGCCCTGGAACAGCGTCGACGTATAGTTCGCGGCGATCGTCGATACCGCGGTGCCGTCCGTGCAGTTTCCGGCTTCGGGCAGGAAGAACGTGCCGTTGAACGTACCCGGCAGATCGGGATGCGCGGTGGTGCTGCTGAAACTCGGCCCCGGGATCGCCGGCGCGCCCGACACGCCGTTGGACGTCACCACCCCGCACGCGGACGCGCTCGTCGCACCGATGAAGCCGCCCTTCAGCACGTTGGCCGCGACCGGCTGCGCGCGCGACAGCATCGAGATGCCGACTTCCGCATCGGCGACGGACGCGAGCAGGTTGCTCGCATCGGCATGCGAATAGCCGACGCGGATCACGATCGGCACCAGCACGCCGTTCAGCTTGCCGACGATCATCACGCCATGCGCCTGGGTCGGTGCGAGCAGCACGAGCGGCTGCTCCTGCCCGGCCGACGGATACGGCGAGCCCGGATTCGCGCCGCTGACGAACACGTTGTCCGCACTCCCGTCCGCGTTCTTGCGCAGCGTCCACGGTGTGCCGGTCGTCTGGCACGAGTAGTCGCTGCCCGGCGTGGTCGTGCACGTGCCGTCCGCATTGAGCGTCTGGGTCCAGTTCACGACATCCGGCTGCCAACCCTGCGGCGTCGCGGTCTGATAGGTGCTGCCGGTCGGCGACAGATGAATGCCGACCTCGTTGTACACGCCGGCCACCTTCGCGAAATCGGTCTCGGTGTCGGAAAAGCCGATGAACGGATAGAAATCGAACGTGCGCGACGGCACGGTGCCGATATTGAGCCCCGGCACGACAGGAATGCCGTCGAACTGGATCGTCGCCCCCGGAATCCCGCCGCCCACCACCCCGTTACCGACGAACAGCATCGGCGGGTCAGCACGGTTGATCGTCACCGCATACGCGCCGTCGCTCGTCGCGCCGCTGTCGAGGACGAACGCGCAACGGTTCTGCTCGGCGGTCGGCAGGTTGGCCGGATGATGGAACGCGCCGCTGATCGTAAGACCGGCGCGCGTGTTGTTGACCTGTCCCGCCGACGTCGGCACCGACGAGTCGATGAACTGCATCTGATACGTGAGCTTCGTCGTATCGAACTTCACCTTCACGTATTCGCCGCTACCGGCGCCGCCCGTATATGTCGTCGTGTAGTCCAGCGAATCCGGGCACAGTTTCGTCACCACGGGCGGTGTCGTTTCGGCGCCGCTCGGCCCGCATGCGCTGCCCGAGCACTGCGGCACGTTGATCGGACCCGGATCGTCGCCGCCGCCGCAACCGGCGACGAACGGCAGCGCCAGCACGGCGCCCGACAGGATCGCCTTACGCCATTCAGGAATGCAAAGCATCAACCCCTCCTTTTGAGGTACGACAGTCTCGTCCGGACGGGCTGCATGGCCCGCCGGTTGGTATCGCGCCGCCGCACCGGCATGCGGCGCATGATGCGGAGCGCCTACGCGCGGTGTCGCGGTTCGCGCGGATGCGGCGAACCCAGCCGCGACACGCCGGCGCGCTCGGGAAATCGAAACGGGATGGTGTGCGTCGCTACACCGGCGACGCGAAGCGATGATGCGGGGGCGCAACTCGCGGCGCGCCCGCATCCGGCGACGAGCAAGAAAATGGCAGTGCGGCTGCCCCCTCGAATGGGCCTCTCATGATTTGGTCTCCGTACGTACGCTGGATTCGTTATCGTGATGCGTCGTTTGCCGAGACTATGAGCGGACCCCGCGCGCAAGTAAATGGATGCAGAGTTCCAAACGAACGGAGCGCGCGTGATCCTCGTGCGCGCGCGGTGTTTGACAGTTTTTCAAACGGCCTTCAATTTATTTGCTCAGACAAATACCCGCGCAATCTCACTGCGTTTGAAGGAGACCCGTTCAAACCCGCGCGAAGCGCGCGCGACATGTATCGCCCGCGCGGCGCGCATGCTGCGGCGCAACGTCATACGTCGATGATCGCGAGCGTGCCGTGGCTGCCGGGCAGCACCGCGTGACGGGTGCCGGCCGTTGCGAGATACATTTGGCCGGGCTCGACCACGATCGTCCGCGCGTCGACCTCGAGCATCAGCCGGCCGTCGAGCACGAGCAGCCCTTCGTCGTAGTCGTGCACTTCAGCGTCGTACGGCTGCGCGTCCATCCGCAGCACCTTGATCCGGGCCGGCCCGACTTCACCGACGATCGTGGATTTCCACGCGGCGGCCTGCGCGGCCGCGACGGACTTGAAATCGATCAGAGACATGCGCACCGCTCCGCGAACACGAGAGGACCGCATTATCGCCAGTGCGGGGCGGGCCGTCCCGGTACGGCGCGGCGGCGTTCCGGCAGCACAGTCGCGACGGCGCCAAGCACGCTTCCGCGCGCAACGCGCGTCCACCGCAGCGGCCGGGAAATGCCGCGCATTGTTCTCTCGTGCCAAATAAAGCACCGTTTTATTGAAGATTTTCCACACATTTCATGCGAATCCCGCCCAGGCATCGCATGTCGTACTCATCAAAATGCATTTCCATGTTCCGATTGCTAATATGGCGGTCCTGCGATCCCCCACCACAACGCCGTTCCACATGACGCCCGTTCGCCATGCCGCACCCGACACCGGCCGCCGCGCGGCTGCGGCATCGGGCAAGCGCGGCGCACTGCGTCTGACCGAGCGGCCATGCCACCCGTGAGCATGCAACCGATCCTTTCCGTCTCCGATCTCTCCAAGACTTACGCGTCCGGCTTCCAGGCGCTGAAGCACGTGACCCTCGACATCCAGCCCGGCGAAATCTTCGCGCTGCTCGGGCCGAACGGCGCGGGCAAGACCACGCTGATCGGCTCGATCTGCGGCATCGTCACACCGACCGAAGGCCGCGTAACGGTCGGCGGCCACGACATTCGCGATCACTACCGCGCGGCGCGCGAAATGATCGGCCTCGTGCCGCAGGAACTGACGACCGACGCGTTCGAAACCGTATGGGCGACGGTATCGTTCAGCCGCGGCCTGTTCGGCAAGGCGCCCGATCCCGCTTACATCGAAAAGACGCTGAAGGCGCTGTCGCTGTGGGACAAGCGCGACAACAAGCTGATGACGCTGTCGGGCGGCATGAAACGCCGCGTGATGATCGCGAAGGCACTGTCGCACGAGCCGCGCATC
Organism: Burkholderia latens; assembly: GCF_001718795.1. Taxonomy (NCBI): domain Bacteria; kingdom Pseudomonadati; phylum Pseudomonadota; class Betaproteobacteria; order Burkholderiales; family Burkholderiaceae; genus Burkholderia; species Burkholderia latens. Next base: position 1,907,812 of record NZ_CP013438.1, read on the forward strand.
CTGTTCCTCGACGAGCCGACCGCCGGCGTCGACGTCGAACTGCGCCGCGACATGTGGAAGCTCGTCGATTCGCTGCGCGAAAGCGGCGTGACGATCCTGCTGACCACGCACTACATCGAGGAAGCCGAGGAGATGGCCGACCGGATCGGCATCATTCTCGGCGGCGAGCTCGTGCTCGTCGAAGAGAAGCGCGAACTCATGCGCAAGCTCGGCAAGAAGCAGCTGACCGTGCAACTCGAGCATCCGCTCGCGGCCGTGCCGGCGGAACTCGCTGCGTTCGGGCTCGAACGCGCAGCCGACGGCACCGCGCTCGTCTACACGTACGACTCGCAGCGCGACGACGCGAGTATCGCGACGCTGATCAACGCGCTCGGCACGGCCGGCATCGGCTTCCGCGACCTGCACACGACGCAGAGCTCGCTCGAGGACATTTTCGTCAGCCTGATCGACAATCGCCGCAACGGCGCACAAGGGGCCTAACGCACATGGCGAACTGGAATTTTCACGGCATCCGCGCGATCTACCGCGCCGAAATGGCCCGCACGCGCCGCACGCTGATGCAAAGCATCATCGCGCCGGTGATCTCGACATCGCTGTACTTCGTCGTGTTCGGTTCGGCAATCGGCTCGCGCATCAGCGACGTGAACGGGATCGGCTACGGGTCGTTCATCGTCCCGGGGCTCGTGATGCTGTCGCTGCTGTCGCAGAGCATCTCGAACGCGTCGTTCGGCATCTACTTCCCGCGCTTCACGGGCACGATCTACGAGATTCTGTCCGCACCCGTGTCGTACTGGGAGATCGTGATCGCGTACGTGGGCGCGGCCGCGTCGAAGTCGTTGCTGCTGGGATTGATCATCCTCGCCACGGCCGGCCTGTTCGTGCCGCTGCATATCCTGCATCCGTTCTGGATGGTGCTGTTCCTCGTGCTGACGTCCGTCACGTTCAGCCTGTTCGGCTTCGTGATCGGGATCTGGGCCGACAGCTTCGAAAAGTTGCAGCTCGTGCCGCTTCTGATCATCACGCCGCTCACGTTCCTCGGCGGCAGCTTCTATTCGGTCGACATGCTGCCGCCCGCCTGGCGCATCGTGACGCTGTTCAATCCGATCGTCTATCTGATCAGCGGCTTCCGCTGGTCGTTCTACGGGCTCGCCGACGTGCACGTGTGGATCAGCCTCGCCGCAACCACGCTGTTCCTCGCGATCCTGCTCGCGATCGTCGCGTGGATGTTCCGCACCGGCTACAAACTGAAGAACTGACGCGCCACGGCCACCGCCGGCCGGTTCGCGGATCGGCGGCGACGCTGCTAGACTGGATCGGAGATCGACTGCTGCCGCGCGCCGCACCACAACCTGCGGCGCGCGGGCGCCGCCGCTCCCGCCCCATTCCCTGCGCGAGGATCCCGATGAGCGCCTCCCGAATCGACGCCGTCCGCGACGGCCTGTTTCGCGCGACGTCCTACGTCGACACGCTTGACCTCTGCTTCAGCCAGTTCTTCGTACGATCGCCGCATGGCGACGTGCTCTGCGTGGAAACCGGCACGCGTTCGAATTTCACGCAGCTGAGCGCGGCGCTCGACACCGTCGGCATCGCGCCGTCGATGGTCAGCAACGTGATCGTCCCGCACTTCGAAGCCGACGAAATGGGCGCGCTGCCCGATTTCCTCGCGGCCAACCCGGCGCTCGTCGCGTATGGACATCCGATGTGCACATGGGGGCTCGCCGACGTGTTCGGCGTGCGCGCCGTCCCGCTGAAGGATGGCGAACCGGTGACGCTGTCGGGCATCGACGTCGTGCCCGTCTTCACGAAGCACGTGCATCAGTGGGACGCGCTGGTCGTGTATCTGCCGGCGTACAAGGCGCTGCTGTCGTCGGACATCCTGATGCGGTTCGGCCGCGACGATGCCGAAGATCCACTGCCGCCAATCGTCGACGCAATCAAGCGCTCGGATTACCTGCCGTCGCTCCGGCATCTCGCCGGCGCGCTGCGCCGCATTCAGGCGCTCGATCTCGACATCATCTTGCCGATGCACGGCGCGGCGATCACGCGCGACATTCCGCGCGTGATCGCCGGCGTGATCGAACACTGCGAGGCGGCCGCGGCGTAGCGCGCAAGCGCTTTGCGTACGGCCGGCGGCGGCCGGTTACGCGCCGGTCACGACGAATTCGGCGGCCGCCTTGCTCTGGATCGCGGCCATCACCGCGAGCTCGCGCTCGCTGCACGGCTCGCCGGACACGACGCCCGTCGCATGCTTGGCCTTCGCGCCGAGCGGAAAGAACACGAACGACGCGCCGGCCGGCGCATTCGGCTCCGCCCGCAGGCGTTTGTTCAGGATCTTCAGGTACTTTTTCTTCGACACTTCCTTCGTTGCCATGACGCCCTCCGCATCGACGTGATGCCGGTCAGCATATCAGCTTTGACCGGCGGCTCGGACGCGCCGCCGCGCGATCGATCTGCACTAGAATGAATCGCTTATGCCACTTGCTGCACCGAACCGCGGCCGTCATGTCCTGACTGGAGTGATTCCATGCATGTCGAATTGTTCGCGCAGCACCACGATTGTCCGGGCTGGAAAGGCGAAATGGCGCAGCGCATCGCCGCCTTCGACTGGTCGGCAACCGGGCTCGGGCCGCTCGACCGCTGGCCGGCGAGCCTCGTCGCTGCCGTCCGCACCGTGCTCGCGTCGCCGCTGCCGGTGGTGATGCTGTGGGGCGAGCCGGGCTACATGATCTACAACGACGCGTATGCCGGATTTGCCGGCGGACGCCATCCGTATCTGCTCGGCAAGGCCGTCGAACTCGGCTGGCCCGAGGTCGCCGACTTCAACCGCAACGTGATGCATACCTGCCTCGCGGGCGGCACGCTGTCGTATCGCGACAAGGAACTCGTGCTGCTGCGCAACGGCCGCCCCGAAGACGTATGGATGGACCTGCACTACAGCCCGCTGCCCGATGACGAAGGTGCGCCGGGCGGCGTACTCGCCGTCGTGATCGAGACGACCGAACGCGTGCTCGCCCGGCGCCATCGCGAACAGGCGGAAGCGGCGCTGCAGGCTTCCAACGATGCGCTGCGCCGGCTGACCGAAACGCTCGAACAGCGGGTGGCCGACGCGATCGCGGAGCGCGCGGCGATCGAGGAACAGTTGCGCCATGCGCAGAAGATGGAAGCGATCGGCAGCCTGACCGGCGGCATCGCGCACGACTTCAACAACGTGCTGCAGGTGATCAGCGGCAACCTGCAGATCCTCGCGGTCGAACTCGGCGAGCGCGCGAGCGCGCAGCCGCGGATCGAAAGCGCGAACAACGCGGTGCGGCGCGGCGCGCAGCTCGCATCGCACCTGCTGGCCTTTGCGCGGCGCCAGCCACTGTCGCCGACGGTGCTCAATCCGCGCCAGCTGATCGACGGCATGAACGAGATGCTGCATCGCGCGCTCGGCGAATCCGTACGGATCGTACCGGCGCTCGCGGCCGACGTCGGCAACGTGCTCGCCGATCGGCACCAGCTCGAAAACGCGCTGCTCAATCTTGCGATCAATGCGCGCGACGCGATGCGCGGCGACGGCACGCTGACGATTGCCGCGTACAACGGCGTGGCCCCCGCGCCGGCCGCGGGCGTGCGCCGCGCACCGTTGCCGCCCGGCGACTACGTGACGTTCGAGGTCACCGACACCGGCACCGGCATGACGGCCGACGTGCTGGAGCGCGTGTTCGAACCGTTCTTCACGACCAAGGCGGACGGCGAAGGCACGGGGCTCGGCCTCAGCATGGTGTTCGGCTTCGTCAAGCAAAGCGGCGGTCACACGTCGATCGACAGCACGCCCGGCCAGGGCACCACGGTGCGCCTCACGTTTCCGCGCTGCCACGATACGTACGCCGAGGAGCCGCCCCGTGTGCCGCAGCACGATCCGGTGCGTGGCCGCGAAACCATCCTCGTCGTCGAAGACGATGCCGATGTCAGGCTCACCGTCGTCGACATGCTCGCGCAGCTCGGCTACAAGGTCCTCACCGCATCCGACGGCGAAGCCGCGTTGCGGATGCTCGATAGCGGCACGCCGATCGATCTGCTGTTCACCGACGTAATCATGCCGGGCCGCATCAAGGGCAGCGAGCTCGCGCGCCGTGCCGCGCTGCGCTCGCCGCCGTTGCCCGTGCTGTTCACGTCCGGCTATACGCGCGACGAAATCTTCCATTCCGGGCGGCTCGATCCCGGCGTCATGCTGCTCGGCAAGCCGTACCGCCGCGACGAGCTCGCGGCACGGATCCGCGCGGTGCTCGACGCGCACGTGAAGGCGGCGTAAGCGGCGGGCCGGCCGGCGGGCGCCCCTGCCTGCGCGGCCGGCCCGCCGGCGGTCGAATGATTTTTCTGCGTTCGATGTCGATTCGCGCGATCGTCGCGCGTCGTAGTGTCGTAACCGCCCGTTTTGCCGTCAGCACGGCCGGCAAAGGTTTCCCCTTCCCGTTCAAGGAGTAACGACAATGCGCGTGATGGTGATCGTCAAGGCAACAGCCGCTTCCGAATCGGGGGCGATGCCCGATACCGAACTGCTGGCGGCAATGGGCCGGTACAACGAGGAACTCGTCAAGGCCGGCGTGATGCTTGCCGGCGAAGGGCTGCATCCGAGTTCGCGCGGCAAGCGCGTGCACTTCTCCGGCAAGGAACGGACCGTCATCGACGGCCCGTTCGCCGAGACCAAGGAACTCATCGCCGGCTATTGGCTGTGGCAGGTCAATTCGATGGACGAAGCTGTCGAATGGGTGAAGCGCTGCCCGAACCCGATGCCCACGGAGTCGGACATCGAGATCCGTCCCGTTTTCTCGCCGGAGGATTTCGGCGAGGCTTTCACGCCGGAACTGCAGGAACAGGAAGCACGGCTGCGGGCGGAGATGGAAGGCAAGTCGGGTGGGTAAGGCGGCACCTCGCGGTTTCCTCCCCCGTCACCTGACAACCCCGTAGGATTCGCTGAAATTTGGTTGAAAGGCGCCGTTGCTAGAGTCCTTCGCAGGGTTTTCCCGATGTCCGACTGCCGAACGGAAACGACACATGCGAGGCTCCATGAACCTGTTACGCACGTTCTGGCTATTGTTGCTGCTCGCCGCCGCAGCCCCCGCGCTTGCCTATCAGGCGCGGGTCGTCGCGATTCCAAGCGCGGCAATGAACCAGACGCTGCAGGCGACCGTCGTGCTGCCGGACGCGTACGCGCGCCTGCATCACGGCCCCGAGCGCAGCGTCGAACGCTTTCCGGTCGTCTACCTGCTGCATGGCTCCGGCGGCGACCATACCGACTGGACCGCCAACACCCGGATCGCCGCGCTCGCCGATCGCTATCGCGTCATCCTTGTGATGCCGGATGGCGGCCACGAAAGCTGGTACATCGACAGCCCGTTCGACTCGGGCAGCCGCTATGAAACCTTCGTCGGCGACGAAGTCGTGTCGTACACGGACATGCACTTCAGAACGATCGCGACCAAGGGCGCCCGCGCGATCACCGGGCTCAGCATGGGCGGTTTCGGCGCGCTGCGCATCGCGCTCGATAGGCCGGACACGTTCGGCGCGGTCGGCAGCATCAGCGGCGCGGTCGATCCGCGCTGCTGCGAAGACGAGCCCGGCATCGCCCACGTGTTCGGCGACCCCGTCCGTCATCCGTCGTTCTGGAACCGCAGCGCGATCGTCGAAAACGCACGCGCATTCGTCCGCGCGCATCTGGACCTGATCATCGACTGCGGCCGCGACGACTCGTTCGTCGGCTCGAACCGCACGCTGCACGAGCGGCTCGTCGCGCTCGGCGTGCCGCACGACTATGCGGAACGCCCTGGCGGCCATACGTGGGACTACTGGGCGCATGCGATCCGCTACCAAATGCGTTTCTTCGCGACGTCGTTCCAGCACGGCGGCTACGCATAGCACTCGTCACGCCATAGCGTGCCAACGACTCGCAATTTCATCTGAAAAAGACGCCCCATAACGGCACCGCGCGCGACGCGCTGATCGAAGCGATCAACCGCCTCTCGCTCTACCCGGGCTCGCCGGCTGCCGGTTCCGCATTGCCGATTGCGCCGATGGATGAACGACATGGCCGGCGCGATCATCCGGTGCGCGGACGTGCGGTGCGCCGACTTCGCGCGACGCGACGTGAAAACAAAGCGGAAAACGGAAATCGCCCGCGGCTGAAGTTCAATTCCCGTGCGCCGCGTCGGCGCTCACCACGCGATCGAAGAATTCCTGCGCACGCGCCAATTCGGCGAGCGCACGATCGAGGCGCGACATCGCGCGTGCATATTCGGCCGACGAGATGTCGTCGTCGCCTTCGCCGCGCACGGCGCGAAACGCCTGGTCGACGTTGCGCGTCGCTTCGACGAAGCGTTGTGCAGCCCGGGCTTCCCGCGAACAGACATGAGTCGGCATCGACACTTCTCCCTCAGGTTGCTGTGTGAAGCGAGCCGGCACTCAGTGTGCGTGCAGCGCATGTCGTCGACGTGACCGACGACAGCGGACGTGCCGTCGCACGATCGCCGCGCAGCCCGCTTCGTCGCGATTGTCGCGCCACACTCGTCGATCCGCTACGGCGAGATTGCAACAAATTCTTGCGTATCGAATCGCGCTCGCATTGGCGCGCGTCGCTGCACGGTCGTAACGCTGCACTGCTTCACATCACGCGCCGAACATCGCCGGCACGCACGTCACGCGCGCCCGATGCGCGAATGCGCGAGACCGCCGAACGCGGCCGCGTCGGCGGGCGACAGATCGAACAGATCGCCGGTGAGTTCACCCGGATGCTCGGCCGCGGGCCGGCTGCGCAGCCGAACCGCATGTGCGGGGGCGACATAGGCGGCCGCCGTTTCGATCGGCGGGACGTCGAACAGATCTCGCGTGACGCCGCGCACGGCATCCGTTGGCGACCTGCCCCGCAAACGCGCGACCAGTTCAACGAACCGATCGAAATCGCCGGCGCGCGTCGCCTTGTTTACCTCTGCGAGATCTCGCGCCTTCAGCACGCATGGCTGCGCGAGCCGCACGAAATACGGCGCCTCGAGTTCCACGGACAGCGCGAGCGGATAACTTCTGCCCGTTTGCTCCTTCGCACGCCCGATGCAGTCGACCACGGCCGCGCCTTGCGCGACGCCAAGCGGCTTGCCGGTGCTCACGCTACGCAGATGATCGGGAAATACGCGCAATTGCGTGCCGACCGTCAACGCAGTGGACGATGCGCAAACGAGCGCGTAGTGCTGCTCGCGACGGCGGCCCGACGGCAGCGTGGCGCGGCTCGCGATGAACGTGTGCGGCGGCAGCGGCCGCACCTGGCCGCCGGCGTCGACCCATGCATTCCATAGCAGCGCGTCCTCACGCTTGCGCTCGCCGGCACGCGTGCGCGACGCAACCGGCGAGAACAACGCGAGCAGCGAACCGGTGCGGTGCGCGGCCACCTGCGCACTGCTGCCGAGCGGCTGGCTGATGCCCCACAGAAAACGCCCGCCACCCAGCCGTCGCTCCCATTCCTTGCGGAGCACGACGGTCGGCAGTTCCTCGCCGGACTCGGTACCGATCTTCGTCCAGCAGAACGTGGGAGGGAGGTGTTTCAGTGTCATCAACTTTCTCGGGATACAGCCTCGCCGGTGACAGCAAGCCCATTCAACAACCGTAACTGTATAGGTATAATGCATCGCATGGAAGCCCCGGATCACGATTTTCCTGTTCAAGACCTGTTACGCCGCTTGATGGCGGATACGCGTTCGTCCAGCGAAATAGCGCGGCTTTCCGGGGTCAGTCAACCGACGGTGTCGCGCTTGCGGCTATCGAACGGGCGCCGGCTGCGACGCAGTGCGCCATTCAATAAGCTATGCAATTTCTATGGCGTCGATACCGGCCCGGCACGCCGCCGCTATAACGACCTGCTGCGCGACGCGATCGTCGACGCATGGGACGGCTCCGACGAGCACGGGCGCGCCCTGCTGGTCGTGATTCAGGGATTGAAGGATCTGCAGGCGAAGGCGGATGACGGCTGATGGCGCGCAGGCTTCGATGGCTTGAATCGAACACGAATGCAGGCATCCGCAGAACGGGCGATGGCGAATACGATTCGCGACCGCCCGTTCTGCATTTGCGTCGGGCGTCCGCACCAAAGCAACGGCAAGCGCGCCGCACGCGCGCCGCACGGCCTGCGCGTCCCACTATCGAAACTTTTTTGCCGTCAGTTAAAAAAGTTTGACACGCCGTTTTCCCTGAGATAACTTTTGTGCAAGCTTCCGGAAAGCAAATGCAAACCGGCAAGCCATCACGATGCGCGGCGCGGCCGAAACCGCCGATCCGTTTCCTTCCGCCGCCGCACGCGCGTCGCGTCGTGTGTTTCCGCAGCGCAGCACCGCAGCTCGCATCATCCCCGCCTCGTCGAACGATGTCGTTCCGTTTCATCTGGAAGGATGTGCGGCATGCGCATTTTTGATTCGCAGTCCTGCATGACAGCGGTACGGCGCCGTCGCATTGCGCCGCGGCGCTGTTCTTAGTGCGCAGTTTTGGTCTTCGTTTCATGCAGTAATCGGCCCGGCCCGCAGGGGGCGTCTCGCGGAACGGTCGCATTTACACAAACACAAGAACGAGGTCGGCAATGCAAATTCATGTCAGAGGATCGCGTCGCGCATGGCTACCCGCGCTCGTCGCCGCCGCGACGCTCGCCGCTTGCGGCGGCGATGACGGCGGCAGCGTGGCCGGCGTGTCCGCGCTCGCGCAAAATCAAGGTCAGGCTCAGGATCAACAGGCCGATGGCGCCGCGCAGCGGCGCGTGTCGCCGTCCGGCGTTCCGTATGCGAACCCGGCCAGCGGCGGCCGCTACAAGCCGGTGATCAGCAACGGCCAGGTGCAGCCATCGTTATCGGGCGGCACGATCGAGGAAAACGCGTGGGTCGACACGCCGGTCGATTCCGACGGCGACGGCACGAAAGACCGGATTCACGTTCGCATCGTGCGTCCGTCCGAAACCGCGAACGGCGCCCGCACGCCGGTCATCGTGCTCGCGAGCCCGTACTACGCGGGGCTGGCCGACAGCCCGAACCACGACGTCGACGTCGAACTCGACGGCACGCCGCATCCCGTCGCAACGTCAGCGGCCGCCGGCGGCGCATCCGCACGCGTGATGGCCGCGGCGCCGCAGCTGCGGATACTTCAGCAGCTCGAAGCGGCCGCGGCTGGCCGTTCATGGATCGAAGGCTATTTCATCCCGCGCGGCTTCACGATCGTCTATGCGGATTCCCTGGGCACCGCCGGTTCCGACGGCTGCCCGACGATCCTCACGCGTGACGAATCCGTCGCGATGGCGTCGGTGATTCGCTGGCTCGGCCGCGATGCGACCGCGAAGGACGCGAGCGGCAAGCCCGTCGTCGCGAGCTGGTCGACGGGCCACGTCGGCATGTACGGCGTGTCGTACGACGGCACGCTGCCGAAGATGGTCGCGAGCCTGCGCACGCGCGGGCTCGACGCGATCGTGCCGGTCGCCGGGCTGTCGAACATGTACGGCTACTACCGTTCGGGCGGGCTCGTGCGCGCGCCGGACGGGTACCAAGGCGAGGACGTCGACGTCTACATCAAGGCGCTGCTGACGAATGCGCATCCGGAACGCTGCACGCACCTGGTCGACGAAGCGCTGCAGCAGGAAGACCGCAAGACCGGCGACTACTCGCCGTTCTGGGCAGCGCGCGACATTCCGACCGCGCGCGCGGTCGCGCCTGCGCTGGTCGCGCAAGGGCTGACCGACGACAACGTGCGTGTCGACCAGTCGACGTCGTGGTATCTCGCGATGCGCCGCCAGGGCGTGCCGACACAGCTGTGGCTGCATCGCCTGAAGCATACCGACCCGACCCGCGTGCAGGCGATGGCCGACGCGTGGACTGCCGAGGTGAACCGCTGGTTCACGCGCTATCTGATCGGCGTCGACAACGACGTCGAACGCGATCCGCGCGCGGTGGTCGAGCAGGCGGACGGCACGTTGCTGAAGGAAACCGACTGGGCCGCCCGGCGCGCGACGCCGGTTGCGTACTTCGCGGGCGGCGACGGCGCTGGCACCGGCACGCTGTTGCGCACACCGAGCGGCGGCCCGCTTGCACGCTTCACCGACGACGCGACGATTCCGGCGCTCACGCTGGCGAACGCGACGACGGGCGAGCATCGCAGCCGCTTCGAGACCGCGCCGTTCGCAACCGCGACGCGCCTGGCCGGCACCGCGACAGCGCGCGTGCGACTGACGTTCACCGGTGTCGCGAACGTGACGGCGCTGCTGGTCGACCGCGCACCGGACGGCACGGCGACGATCGTCACACGCGCGTGGACCGATCCGCGCAATCGCGTGTCGGACTGGTTCTCCGAACCGCTGTTGCCGGGGATGCCGTATGACCTGAAGCTGACCTTCATGCCGCGAGACTACACGCTCCAGGCGGGCCACAAGCTCGGCCTCGTCGTGCTGTCGAGCGACAACGAAGCGACGCTGCGGCCGACGCCGGGCACCGGCCTTGCGCTGGATCCAGCGGGAACGTCGGTGACCGTGCCGCTGGTTACGTCCTGAGCGTATTCGACGTGATGCGCGTGCGATCGCAAACGATCGCACGCGTGCGGCGACCGGGTTCGCTTCGCGGCCGCGGCCGCGCACGCATCGGCTCGCGATCCGGCGTCGACCCGGCGCAGCGGCCTGACTACAGAGAAAGTCGTCCGCTATCTGCGATCTGCAGTACCGGCACGGGTCCGCCACTGTCCGGCTGCATGAGGCAAAACGTCGTTTCCCCGGGATGGATGTTCCGGCCGCTGGCTTGCAGCCGCATTGCAGTTTTCTACAGCCTTCGCGCGCCGCTCGAGGAAGAAACGGCTCGTATCCGGTTCGGCAGACGCACATCCGCCCCGCTTACAGCGGCGTAAGCACCGGCTCCCCCGCGAAATGCCGCGCGGCATTGTCGAGAAACTGCTGCACGGAACGATCGAGCGCCTCCGGCGACCAGCCGCCCATGTGCGGCGTCAGCACGACATTGTCGAGGTCCGTCAGCATGCGCGGCGGTTCGGGTTCGCCTTCGTACACGTCGAGCCCCGCGCCCGCGATGCGCCGTTCGCGCAGCGCGTCCGCCAAAGCAGCGGTATCGACAACACTGCCGCGCGACACGTTCACGAGAAAACCGCCGGGGCCCAACGCATCGAGCACCGCGCGGTCGATCAGATGGCGCGTGCCTGCGCCGCCCGGCGTCGCGACGATCAGGAAATCGGCCCATTGCGCGAGCGCGTCCCCCCGGTCGAAATAGCGATACGGCACGGGCTTCACCGTGCGATTGTGATAAGCGATTTCGATATCGAAGCCGGCCGCCCGACGCGCGCATTTCTCGCCGATCTTGCCGAGCCCGACGATGCCGAGCTTCTTGCCCGACACGTTCGGCGGCATCGCGAGCCCGTCGCGCCATACGCCTGCGCGGGTTTTCGCATCGAGCTGCACGACGTTGCGGACGACGGCGAGCAGCAGCGCGAACGCGTGATCGGCGACGCAATCGTCGTTGGTGCCGGCCCCCGTGACCACCGTGACGCCGCGCGCCTTCGCATGCGCGACATCGATGTGCTCGTAGCCCGCCCCGAGCGCGCTGACGAACGTGAGTTGCGGCAGCCGGTCGATCTCGGCGGCAGTCAGGCCCGTGCTGCCGTTGGTGAGCACCGCGCGAATCGTGCTGCCATGTTCGACGACCGCGCGCTCGCGTTCGTCGATGGTGGGCGCGTAGTGCACGTCGTACGACGCGGCAATCCGGCGGTGCGCGTCGCCGCGCAGCGCGATCAGGACCAGCAGCTCGGGCTTCATGTCAGCAAATGTCCGCAGGCGGTAATGCGCTCCAGTGTAACAACGGCGTGTGACGCGCGCCGGTTATCCCCACGCTCGCTGTGGGCGCGCCGCCGCACGCGGTTTGCCAAAGCCGACTCACTCAAGTAACTTTCGGCGTACGTCCGCATTCTGGAGATTGGCCCCGATGAAGCTCGCCCTGCCCGCCCGAATCCTGGGCTTCGCGTTCGCCGCCGCCGTCGTCGCACCCGGCGCCCACGCCGATACTCCCGTCGTCGTGTCGTCGAAGATCGACACCGAAGGCAACCTGCTCGGCAATGTCATCGCGCAGGTGTTGAAGGCGCACGGCGTTCCCGTCACCGAAAAAATCGCGCTCGGCACGACGCCGATTGTGCGCAAGGCGCTCACGAGCGGCGAAATCGACATCTACCCCGAATACACGGGCAACGCCGCGTTCTTCTTCAACAAGGCCGACGATCCCGTGTGGAAGAACGCAACCCAGGGCTACGAGACCGCTAAGAAGCTCGACTATGCGGCGAATCATCTCGTCTGGCTCGCACCGGCGCCTGCGAACAATACGTGGGGCGTGGCCGTGCTCGCGCAGGTCGCGCAATCCCAGCATTTGAAGACTTTCTCCGATCTCGGCAAATGGGTCGCGGGCGGCGGCAAGCTGAAACTCGCGGCATCGGCCGAATTCGTGAACAGCGCATCGGCGCTGCCGTCGTTCGAGAAGGCGTACGGTTTCAAGCTGAAACCCGACCAGCTCGTCGTGCTGTCCGGCGGCGACACGGCCGCGACGATCAAGGCCGCCGCGAATCAAACCGACGGCGTGAATGCGGCGATGGTGTACGGCACCGACGGCGGGATTTCGTCGAGCGGCCTCGCCGTGCTCGACGACGACAAGCACGTGCAGCCCGTCTATGCGCCGACGCCGGTGATTCGCGAAGCCGTGCTGAACGCGCATCCGCAAATCGCCGATTATCTGAAACCGGTGTTCGCGAGCCTCGACCTGAAGACGCTGCAAATGCTGAACGCACGCATCCAGATCAACGGCGAACCGGCCGCCGGCGTCGCGAAGAGCTACCTGAAGTCGAAGGGCTTCGTTAAGTGACGGGACGCGCGATGGCGTCCGCGCGGCGCGTCACGCTCGACAAGGTCGGCATCCTGATCGGTGTGCTGACGATCGCCGCAGTTTCCGCGCTGCCGTTCATCGTGCTGCGGCCGAACCGCATCGCGGCCGGCACCGGGCTGTCGGTGTTCGCCGCGCTGCCCGCGATGCAGGGGGCCGCGCTCGCCGCGCTGTGGATCGCCGGCGCGCTGTGGGCGATGACGGCGAGCCGCCCCGCGTGGCGTCTCGCGGCCGGCTGCACGGGGCTCACGACCCTCGCGTATGCGGTGGGCGCGGCAGCGGCGCACGTCGTCGCGCCCGACGACATGCTCGCGCGCGTGTCGCCTGCGGCCGGCGTGTGGATGCTGCTGTTCGCATGGACAGTGCTCGTCGCCGACGCGCTTGCACGGCTCGCGTTCGGCCCGTGGCGACGCGTCGTCGCGCTCGCCGTCGCGATAGCAGCGATTTCGCTGCCGCTCGCGAGCGGCTGGTGGGACGGGCTGTCGGTGATGCGCGAATACGCGGTGCGCAGCGACGATTTCTGGCGCGAGGCGATCCGGCACGTCTCGCTCGCGGGCGGCTCGGTCGCGGCCGCGCTCGTCGCGGGCCTGCCGCTCGGCATTGCATGCGCGCGGATCGCACCCCTGCGCACCGTCGTGATGCCGGTGCTCAATATCGTGCAGACGATCCCGAGCATCGCGATGTACGGGCTGATGATGGCGCCGCTCGGCCTGCTTGCCGCACACGTGCCGCTCGCGGCCGCGCTCGGTATTCGCGGAATCGGCATCGCACCGGCAGCGCTCGCGCTGTTTCTCTATTCGCTGCTGCCGATCGCGTCGAGCGTCGTGGTCGGCCTCGAACAGGTGCCGCCGCACGTGACCGAAGCGGCGCGCGCAATGGGGATGACGCGAACGCAGCGGCTCGTGCGCGTCGATCTCGCGCTCGCGTTGCCGGTGATCCTGAGCGGCGTGCGCATCGTGCTCGTGCAGAACATAGGGCTGACCGCGGTCGCCGCGCTGATCGGCGGCGGCGGGTTCGGCACTTTCATCTTCCAGGGGATCGGACAAGCGGCCGCCGACCTCGTGCTGCTCGGCGCGATTCCGACCATCGCGCTCGCACTGGCGGCCGCCGTCGTGTTCGAAGCAGCGACCACACTCGCGAAGGGACGCACCGCATGATCGAGATCGAACGCATCGGCAAACGCTTCGGCGATATCGTCGCGGTCGACGACGTGTCGCTGACGATGAAGCAATGCACGATCACCGCACTCGTCGGCGCCTCGGGCAGCGGCAAATCGACGCTGCTGCGGATGATCAATCGGCTCATCGCACCTAGCAGCGGCACGATCCGCATCGACGGCGTCGACACCGCAAGCGTGCCGCCAGAGCAGTTGCGGCGGCGCATCGGCTATGTGATCCAGGGGCATGGCCTGTTTCCGCACTGGAGCGTCGCGCGCAATATCGCGACCGTACCGCGCCTGCTCGGCTGGCCCGCGCAGCGCATCGATGCGCGTGTGCATGAGCTGCTCGAGCTGTTCGACCTCGCCCCTGCCGAGTTCGCGGACAAGCTGCCGCACGAACTGTCCGGCGGACAACAGCAGCGCGTCGGCGTCGCTCGCGCGCTCGCGGCCGAGCCCGCGATGCTGCTGATGGACGAGCCGTTCGGCGCGCTCGACCCGATCATCCGCACCAAGGCCCAGGACGATCTGTACGCATTGCAGCGCCGCCTCGGGATCACGATCGTGATCGTCACGCACGATATCGAGGAAGCATTGAAGCTCGGCGATACCATCGCGGTGATGGACGGCGGTCGGCTGCTGCAGGTTGCGTCACCGGCCGAGATTCTCGGCAAGCCGGCGCCGGGTGTCGTCGAACAGCTCGTCGCCGGTGTCGACCGGCCGCTGCGCCTGCTCGCGCTGACACCGGTCGACGCGGTGGCCGAACCGGGTCACGCCGATGGCGAGCCGATCGCCGCGACGCGCACGCTCCGCGATGCGGTCTCGGAACTGCTGTGGCGCGGCGCCGACGCATTGCCCGTCGACGACGGCAACGGACACGCGGCGCGCCGCATCACGCTCGATGCGATTCGCGCGCATGCGAGGCAGCCCGCATGACGGCGCGGCCAGCGGGTCCGACGCTGCCGCATCGGCTGCCGGCATATGTCGCGCGCGCGGCCGCGCTTGCACTGTTGCTCGTGCTGTTGTTGCGCCCTGCGTGGCTGCAAGGGCTGTTCGCGCCGTTCGCGGACAACGGCGCGCCCGTCATCTACGATCGCGCGAGCCTGCTCGACCTGACGCTCGCGCACCTCGGCACCGTCGCGCTGTCGAGCCTGATCGGCACGCTCGTCGCGGTCGCCGCCGGCATCACGGTCACGCGGCCGGCGGGTGCGGATTTCCTGCCGCTCGCACGCAGCATCGTCGACATCGGCCAGACGTTTCCGCCCGTCGCGGTGCTCGCGCTCGCCGTGCCGGCCGTGGGCTTCGGGCTGAAGCCCGTATTGATCGCGCTCGTACTGTACGGGCTCCTGCCGATTTTCGAGAGCACGATCGCGGGGCTCGAAGACGTGCCGCGCGATGTCGTCGAAGCCGCACGCGGGATGGGGATGAGCGGCTGGCAGCAGTTGGTGTCGGTCGAACTGCCGCTCGCGCTTCCAGTGATCGTGAACGGGATCCGGCTCGCGGTCGTAATCAATCTCGGCACCGCGACGATCGGCTCGACAGTTGCCGCGCGCGGTCTCGGCGACGTGATCATCGCCGGGCTGCAGACGTCGAACACCGCGTTCGTCCTGCAAGGCGGCGTGATCGTCGGGTTGCTCGCCGTGCTGGTCAGCGATGCGATCGGCACGCTCGGGCGAATGATGCGCGCGCGGCGCACGTAGAAGCCGCCGCGAGACTTTACGAAGGAGACGCCATGGCTGTCCTGGACACCGGCCCATTCTTTCACGGCACGAAAGCGAATCTGCGGATCGGCGATCTGCTGACCGCGGGTTTCCGGTCGAATTATCGCGACGAGGTCGTGATGAATCACGTGTATTTCACTGCGCTGCCCAAAGGCGCAGGCCTCGCGGCGGAAATGGCCAAAGGCGACGGTAAGCCACGCGTCTACATCGTCGAACCGACCGGGGAATTCGAAAACGATCCGAACGTGACGGACAAGAAATTCCCGGGCAATCCCACGCGATCGTATCGAAGCGCACGCCCGTTGAAGATCGTCGGCGAACTCGATAGCTGGGAACCGTACGACCCGGAGTTCATCGCGCAACTCAGGAGTCGCATCGAAACCGGCATGGGCGAGATCATCAACTAGCGTCGCGGCTGGCCGCTTCGTCAGCAACGCGCGAACCGCGCGCGGAATGACGCAAGCGAGCCGCATGTGCGTTGTTCGTCCGGACTGCGATGCGTGTGCGTGCAACGGCCGGCGCGCCGACCATTGCGAACGCAACAAGCCTACACGCGGCTTTCATTCGAGCCGGCGCTCGACCGCACGCGTCGATTGGCCGATATACTATGCGCCTTCCATTTCCCCGTACACGACCATGCGACGACGGTTTTTCTGGCTGATCGTGCTTTCGCTCGGCATTGCGCAACAGGCGTCGGCGCAGCAGGCGCCCGCGCTGACTGCGTCCGCGCCCGAAGCGGCCGCATCCGCGGCGTCCGCACCGCTCGCGAACGATCAGCCGAACGAAGAAAACCGCCGCATCACGTCGTACCTCACGAAGAAATTCGGTGTCGCGAAGGAAAAGGCCGCGAAGCTCGCCGATATCGTGAGCGTAACCGCGACGAAATATTCGCTGCCTCCGGCACTCGTTTACGCGATTATCTCGATCGAATCGCGCTTCCAGGAAAAGGCGCGCGGCCAGCACGGCGCGACTGGTCTGATGCAGGTCGTGCCGTCGGCGCACCGCGGCATGCTGCGGGACGTGAAGGACCTGACCGAGCCGAATGCGAACGTCGAAGCCGGCTCGCGGATCCTGTCGGGCTACGTGAAGGCGGCCGGCGGCAACGTGCAGGCTGGGCTGAAGAGCTATGGCGGATCCAATGCGTATGCGGCGAAGGTGATGCAGCGCGTGGACGCGTTCCGGTTCGTGCTCGAACCGGAAGACGGCGCGAACGCGGCAAGCGACGGGAAGGCGCGCATGGTGCCGGTCAGCGATCCGTCCGGCGTGTCGGCCGGAGGTCGCAACGTGAAGTAAGCAACGCGCACGCGCGTTCGCGGCGCGCCGCCTCTGCAGGCCAGCATCGTCCGTCATGGCAACACGAAGTGCGACCACCACCTGTGCCGATGCGCGGTCGCGCCTCACGAAGGTTCACACCACACGGCCAGAGGGTCTCCATCGAATCAGCAGCCGTAACGACGCCCAGCGGAGCACGGG
This sequence comes from Burkholderia latens, assembly GCF_001718795.1. NCBI lineage: Bacteria > Pseudomonadati > Pseudomonadota > Betaproteobacteria > Burkholderiales > Burkholderiaceae > Burkholderia > Burkholderia latens. The sequence goes on from NZ_CP013438.1 coordinate 1,925,076, forward strand.
GGCCTGCCGCGGCTCCTTCGAATCGCGACTACCCCGCCGCCTCCGTCCACCGCAGGTAATCCCCGCGCGTCCAGTCGAGCGACACGCCGACCCGCTTCGTCCCCGGCCGGATCTTCGGCTTGTACATCGACAGCGTCAGCGACTCCAGCGCGGGCCACTCGCGGAAGGACATTACCGCGACATCCGCGACGAGCGTTTCGAGCAACCGCGTGTGCGGCTTGTGCGACAAGAATGATGCAACGCGTGCGCAGTACCCGTCATAGTCGATCCACTCGCCCTGCTCGCTCGGCTCGCACCGATACCCGAGCCGCGCATCGATCACGACCGGTTGCGGCGCCTCGTGCTCGTGTGCATGGATCCCGATCCGCGCGGGCACCTTCAATTCGTCGACGAACACGCTCCAGCCAGCCCCGCGCAGGCGCGGCGTGTCGATCGCCACGAACGGTTCGTCGAACGGCTTCATGATACGAGCGGCGCCGCGGCGTCGAGCATGATGCGCACGAAATAGTCGGCGAAGCTGCGGCGCACCACGATCTCGAACGTATCGTCGCCGGTCGCGATCAGCGTGATCGGCGACTTGAAGTAATGCGACTGCGCGCACTGGCCCTGCTTGAACACGCGCGGATGCAGATCGAGCGGGCAGCCGCGCGCGATCACGTCGCGCACGCGCTCGCCGGTGACCTCGACGACCGTGTAGCCGCTGCCGACGTCGACCGCCGCCGCATACGAGCCCTGCACCGCCTCGGCAAGGCGAGCCTCGAGCACGCCGGCCTGCACCGGGCCGTTCGAGCGCACGAGCCACTCGTCGGGGCCGAGCCACAGCACGTCGTACTCGGCGCCGCGCGCGACGGTGTTCGGCACCGACGGCGGCAGGCAGCCGACCACGCGCTCGAACGCGCTGACGAATGCGGGGTCGGCCAGCTCGCCGCGCACGTTGACGAGATCGAGGAACGCTCGTTCACGCAGCGTGAACTTCTTCGATGCGCGTGCGTGATGCGGCTTCAGCACATCGGCCGCGCCGACGAACGGCGATTCAAGCGTCACGCCCGCGCCCGCCACCGGCGTCTGGTTTCTCGTTTCATTCCACATGCTGGCGCACCCCTTCGGTATCGTAGAAAACCGGGCTCGAAATCTTCGCGGTGATGCGCTTGCCGTTGGCCAGCGGAATCACGACGCTCTCGCCCATCTTGTTCAGACCGCCCTTCACCACCGCGAGCGCGATCGAGCGCTTCAGGATCGGGCTGTAATAACTCGACGTCACGTGGCCGATCATCGGCGTCGGATCGACCGCCGACACCTGCGTGTCCTTTGCGATGATCTGCGCGCCTTCCGGCAACACGAACTGTTCGTCTTCGGTCAGCAGGCCGACGAACTGCTTGCGGCCCTCCTTCGCGGTATCCGAGCGCGACAGCGACCGCTTGCCGAGGAAGTCCTTCGACTTCGCGACGAGCCCGCCCATCCCGAGGTCGTACGGCGTGATCGAGCCGTCCGTATCCTGACCGACGATGATGTAGCCCTTCTCCGCACGCAGCACGTGCATCGTTTCCGTGCCGTACGGCGTGATGTCGAACTCGGCCCCGGCCGCCATCAATGCTTCCCACACCGCGCGGCCCGCGTTGGCCGGCACGTTCACTTCATACGCGAGTTCGCCCGAGAAGCTGATCCGCATCACGCGCGCCTTCACGCCGGCGACGGTGCCGTTCCGGTAGCTCATGAACGGGAATGCGTCGTTTCCGAAGTCGATGTCCTGGCACACCTTCTGCACGACCTTGCGGCTCTTCGGGCCAACCACCGCGAACGTCGCCCAGTGATCGGTGACGGACGCGAGCCGCACCTTCATGTCCGGCCATTCGGTCTGCAGCCAGCGCTCGAGCCACGTGAGCACGCGCGCCGCGCCGCCGGTCGTCGTCGTCATCATGAAATGCTGGTCGGCGAGGCGCACCGTCACGCCGTCGTCGAACACCATCCCGTTCTCGTCGAGCATCAGCCCGTAGCGGCACTTGCCGACTTCGAGCTTGTTCCACGGGTTCGTGTACATCCAGTTCAGCAGCTTCACTGCGTCGGGACCCTGGATGTCGATCTTGCCGAGCGTCGACGCATCGAGAATGCCGACGCTGTTGCGCACCGCGAGGCATTCGCGCTTTACGGCCGCATGCAGATCCTCGCCGTTCTTCGGGAAATACCACGGCCGTTTCCAGTTGCCGACGTCCTCGAACATCGCGCCGTGCTCGACGTGCCACTCGTGCACGCATGTCTTGCGGATCGGATCGAGGAAGTCGCCCGTCGCGCGGCCGGCGAACGTGCCGAACGACACGGGCGTGTAGTTCGGGCGGAACGTCGTCGTACCCGTTTCCGGAATCGTCTTGCCGAGCGCCTGCGCGAGGATCGCCATCCCGTTGATGTTGCCGAGCTTGCCCTGGTCGGTGCCGAAGCCCATCGCGGTGTAGCGCTTCACGTGCTCGACCGATTCGAAGCCTTCGCGTGCGGCCAGCAGGATGTCGGCCGCGGCCACATCGTTCTGGAAGTCAACGAACTGCTTCGGACCGCGTGCGGCGGCCTCGCGACTGCCGACCAGCCACAATGGCTGCAGTGCGCCTTCGACCGTCTCCGCAACCTGCGGTGCGACCGGACGCTGCGCGGCCGTGAAGCCTGCCGCGTTCGCCGCTTCGGCGCCCGCGTCGACCGCGAGCCGCAGCGCACGGGCGAGACCGAACTCGCCCGCGGCCGCGCCGACGCTCGCCTCGGCCTGCACGGGCTTGCCCGGCAGGAAGCACGCCTTTTCGTCGTTCCAGCACGCCTTGCCGCCGGACTGCGCGAACAGGTGCAGCACCGGGCTGAAGCCGCCCGACATCGCGACGAGGTCGCACGCCAGCGACTGCAGCTTGCCGCCCGTCTGGCCGTTCGAGTAGGACGCGACGTCGACCGACGATACGCGCCACTTGCCCGAAGCGGCCGTCACGACCGCACCGCTCATCACCGTCACGCCCTGCCGCTTCGCGGCGGCGGGCAGCGCGCCGTTCGACGACGCGCGCGAATCGACGACCGTCACCTTCGCACCGCATGCCTTCAGGTCGAGCGCCGTCTGATACGCGCGGTCGTTGTTCGTGAACACGACCGCGTTGCGGCCCGGCAGCACGCCGTAGCGATGAATGTAGGTGGACACCGCGCCCGCCAGCATCACGCCCGGCAGGTCGTTGTTGCCGAACACGATCGGACGCTCGTGCGCACCGGTCGCGAGGATCACGCGTTTCGCGCGGACTTTCCACAGCAGCTCGCGCGTGCCCTTGCGCATCGACACCGGCTGGTGATCGGTCAGGCGCTGCGTGATCGTCACGAGGTTGTGGTCCTGGTAGCCGAATGCGGTGCTGCGCGACAGGATCGTCACGTCCGGCAACTTGCGCAGTTCGGCCTCGATCTTCTCGACCCACTGCAGCGCGGGCTTCGCGTCGATTTCCGCACGGCACGACAGCAGGCTGCCGCCCAGCTCGCGCTGGTCGTCGACGAGGATCACGCGCGCGCCGGCGATCGCTGCCGCATGCGCGGCCGCGAGACCCGACGGACCGCCGCCCACCACGAGCACGTCGCAGTGCGCGTAGCACTTGTCGTAACGGTCGGCGTCGAGCACCTCCGGCGCCTTGCCGAGGCCGGCGGCCTCGCGGATCTTCTCTTCATACTTCGGCCACATGTTGCGCGGCCACATGAACGTCTTGTAATAGAAGCCGGCCGGCATGAAGCGCGACAGCTTCTGGTTGATCGCGTACTTGTCGTTCTCGAGCGACGGCTCCGCGTTCACGCTCGTCGCGACGAGGCCCTGGTACAGCTCGATCTCGGTCGCGCGCGCGTTCGGCACCGTGTACGGGCCGGTCTCGAGCTGCACGACGGCATTCGGTTCCGCGACGTCGGCCGTCACGATCCCGCGCGGACGGTGGTACTTGAAGCTGCGTGCGACGAAGTGCACGCCGTTTGCGAGCAGCGCGGACGCGAGCGTGTCGCCCTGGAAGCCCTGATACGTGCGGCCGTTGAACGTGAACGTCAACGGAATCGCGCGGTTGATGCGGCCACCGGTGCCGAGGCGGTCTTTCTGGCTCATTTGCTGGTGCCCTCTTCGTGTGCGTTGCCGGCAGCCGCGCCATTGGCAGCTCCGCCGAACTTTTCGTATCCCTTGATATCGTAAGTGACCGTATCGCGCGTCACCTTGAACCAGCGGCGGCAGCCTTGCGTGTGCAGCCACTGCTCGCGGTGAACACCGCGCTTGTTCTCGCGCATGAACACGTATTCGCCCCATTCGCGGTCGGTCATGGTCTCGTTTGCGACCGGGCGCACGATGTCGGCTTCACCGCCGCACGTGAACTCGGATTCGGCGCGCGGCCCGCACCACGGACATTCGATCAGCAACATGTTTCTTTCTCCTTCAGTGCGGGGGGTTAGTGCGCGACGGCGGCTGCGCCGTGCTCGTCGATCAGGTGGCCCGTGTAGAAGCGGTCGAGCGCGAACGGTGCGTTCAGCGGATGCGGTTCGTCGCGGGCGATCGTGTGCGCGAACACCCAACCCGAGCCGGGCGTCGCCTTGAAGCCGCCGGTACCCCAGCCGCAGTTGAAATACAGGCCCTTAACGTCGGTCTTGGTGATGATCGGGCATGCATCCGGCGACACGTCGACGATGCCGCCCCACTGGCGGTTCATCCGCACGCGCGAGAACACCGGGAACATCTCGATGATCGCCTGCAGCGTGCTTTCGATGATGTGGAAGCTGCCGCGCTGGCCGAAGCCCGTGTACTGGTCGATACCCGCGCCGATCACGAGGTCGCCCTTGTCGGACTGGCTGATGTACGCGTGCACCGCGTTCGACATGATCACCGAGTTCACGACCGGCTTGATCGGCTCAGACACCAGCGCCTGCAGCGGGTGGCTCTCGATCGGCAGGCGGATGCCGGCCATGTCGGCGAGCGTCGTCGTGTTGCCGGCGGCCACCACCGCGACCTTCTTCGCCTTGATGAAGCCCTTCACCGTATCGACGCCGACCACCGCGCCGCCTTCGCGGCGAATGCCCGTCACCTGGCAGTTCTGGATGATGTCGACACCGGCGCGGTCGGCGCCGCGCGCGAAGCCCCAGGCCACCGCGTCGTGACGCGCGACGCCGGCACGGCGCTGGATCGATGCGCCGAGCACCGGGTAGCGGCTGTTCAGATTGATCGTCGGTTCGATTTCCTTGATCTGCGCGGGCGTCAGGAATTCGGCGTCGACGCCGTTCAGCCGGTTCGCGTTCACGCGCCGCTCGGTGTCACGCACGTCCTGCAGCGTGTGCGCGAGGTTCATCACGCCGCGCTGGCTGAACATCACGTTGTAGTTGAGATCCTGCGACAGCCCTTCCCACAGCTTCATCGCCTTCTCGTACAGCGCGGCCGATTCGTCCCACAAGTAGTTGGAGCGCACGATCGTCGTGTTGCGCGCGGTGTTCCCGCCGCCGATCCAGCCCTTCTCGAGGATCGCGACGTTCGTGATCCCGTGTTCCTTCGCGAGATAGTAGGCAGTCGCGAGGCCGTGGCCGCCGCCGCCGACGATCACGACGTCGTATTCCTTCTTCGGTTCCGGGCTCTTCCACTGCTTTTCCCAGTTCTCGTGATACGAGAGGCCGTTGCGGAACAGGCTGAATATCGAGTAGCGGCTCATGTTAGTGATCCTTCGTTAGCATTCGATGACGTTCACGGCGAGGCCGCCGCGCGACGTTTCCTTGTATTTCGTCTTCATGTCGGCACCCGTCTCGCGCATCGTCTTGATGACCGAATCGAGCGACACGTAATGCTGGCCGTTACCCTTGAGCGCCATGCGCGACGCGTTCAGCGCCTTGATCGCGCCCATCGCGTTGCGTTCGATGCACGGAATCTGCACGAGCCCGCCGACCGGGTCGCAAGTCATCCCGAGGTTGTGTTCCATGCCGATCTCCGCCGCGTTTTCGACCTGGTCCGGCGTACCGCCCATCACCGCGGCGAGTGCGGCCGCGGCCATCGAGCACGCGACGCCGACTTCGCCCTGGCAACCGACTTCCGCGCCGGAAATCGACGCGGTTTCCTTGTAGATGATCCCGATTGCGGCGGCCGTCAGCAGGAACTCGACGATGCCGGCTTCGTTCGAGCCCGGCACGAATTTCACGTAGTAGTGCAGCACCGCCGGAATCACGCCGGCCGCGCCATTCGTCGGCGCGGTGACGACACGGCCGCCCGCCGCGTTTTCTTCGTTGACGGCCATCGCATACAGGTTGACCCAGTCGAGCATCGACAGCGGATCGCGCAGCGACTCCTCGGAGCGCGCACGCAGGCGCCCGTTCAGTTCCGCCGCACGGCGCTTCACGCGCATCGGGCCCGGCAGGTCGCCTTCGACCTTGCAGCCGCGCTCGACGCAGGCGGCCATCGTGCGCCAGATCGCGAGCAGCCCGGCGCGCACCTCGTCTTCGGAGCGCAGCGCACATTCGTTGCGCAGCATCACTTCGGCGATCGACAGCCCGTGTTCGCGGCACTGGCGCATCAGGTCGTCGCCGGTGCGGAACGGATACGGGACCTCGGCGGCCGCACGCACGCCGTTCACGCGATCGCCGTCGCGGTTTACGACGAAGCCGCCGCCTACCGAGTAATACTCCTTCTCCACGAGCAGCTGGCCGTGCTCGTCGAACGCCTGGAAGCGCATCCCGTTCGGATGCACGATGCTCGTGCCGCTCATCAGCTTGCGGTAGAAACCGATGTTCTCCTTCTCGTCGAAGCGGATCGTCTGCTTGCCGAGCAGCGACAGCGACTTCTCCGCGCGGATCGCGGCGAGCCGCGGCTCGATCAGGTCGGGATCGATAGTGTCCGGCAGATGGCCCTCGAGACCGACCAACACCGCCTTGTCGGTGCCGTGGCCCTTGCCCGTCGCACCGAGCGAGCCGTATAGTTCGACCCGCACGCGGCGCACGAAGCCAAGCAGGTTCGCGTCTTCGATGTGCGACGCGAAACGGCAGGCGGCGATCATCGGGCCGACCGTATGCGAGCTGGACGGGCCGATGCCGATCTTGAACAGGTCGAACGCGCTGACGTTCATCTGGCTTCCTCTGGGTGGGCGTACGTGAAATGTCGTTGGCGTCAGTACATCAAAGCGTAAAATTGGCCGATAGAACAAAAACGGCATCGGCGTGGGATACCGCCGCCAAGCGCCGCGACGGATGGTCGGAAAGTGCGTTTTGGCGATGATTGACGACGAAAAACCACAAGTCGGCCGCGAGCAGTGCCCGCAGAGTGAATGAACCGAGTGAGACCCGCCTTCCGGGCGTGACGAGATTGACCGCAATGACACCCGACGTACCCGCTTCCCCGATCGCCGAACCGCCGCCGCAGCGCATCCGCTTCGGAATCGTGCTGCTGCCGAACTTCACGCTCACGGCGTTCTCGGGCTTCGTCGACATGCTGCGCCTGTCCGCCGACGACGGCGATTACAGCAAGCCGGTGCGCTGCGCATGGAGCGTGATCGGCGAAACGCTGGCGCCGGTGCGCGCGAGCTGCGGGATCCAGATCACGCCGTGGGAAACCTTCGACAGCGCGGAACCGTTCGATTACGTGGTCGTGGTCGGCGGGTTGTTGCATTCGGGCCCGCAAGCCGGCCCCGAAACGCTCGAGTTCATCCGCCGCGCGGCGGGCGGCGGCGCGACGATCGTCGGAATCTGCACGGGCGTGTTTACGCTGATGCGTGCAAACGTGCTCGACGGCTACCGCACGTGCGTAAGCTGGTTCCACTACTGGGACTTCATCGAACGCTTCCCGAACGCCGCCCCCGACATGCTGATCGCCGACCGTCTGTTCGTGATCGACCGACGCCGGATCACCTGCTCGGGCGGGCGCGCCTCGATTGACGTCGCCGCCGCGATCCTGCTGCGCCATTTCGACCACGCGACCGTGCAGAAGGCACTGCGGATCTTGCTCGTCGGCGAGATGCAGAAAGGCAACGCGCCGCAGCCGCATCCGCCGGGCCTGGAGCCGGCCACGCACCCGAAGGTCAAGCGCGCGATTCTTCTGATGGAACAGCATGTCGGGCGCGCGCTGCCGCTCGAGGAACTCGCGTGCAAGCTCGACATGTCGACGCGCCAGCTCGAGCGGCTGTTCAAGGCCGAGACCGGCAAGAGCCCGCAGGCATTCGCGAAGCAGGTCCGGCTGCGCACGGCCGCGTGGCTGCTGACGAGCTCCGACCGCACCGTCGCCGATATCGCGTCGAGCTGCGGGTTCGCCGATGCGTCGCACCTCGGCCGCGAATTCCGCAAGCAATTCGGCGTGCCGCCCGCGACGTACCGGGAGCGCGGCGCGGACGTCGCGGACGCCGGCGTGCCGGCCGCGACCGACGCCGATCCCGTTGAAGACATCGCCGACTGACGATCGCGCGCCGCCGCAGACGCTGCCGCGCGCATTCGCCTCATTTCCCTTCCCCCGCGCACCACACCCTTCAGGATCGCTGCAAATCAGCGCGATTGAAACCGGTTCCAGCCAAGTTGGCCGACGTTGAGCGTCGCTGACCGAGGGTTATTCCCGATACTGACACGCGCGCACAAATTTGTATGATGACCACATCACCTTACAAACCATTGCGCCATGTTCGAGAAAATTCCCGCCCGTGCGATGAGCGACCACGTCGCGCAGCAACTGCTCAAGCAGATCGAAGCCGGCAGTTTCTCGGCCACCGGCAAGCTGCCGACGGAAGCCGTGCTCGCGCAGGAATTCGGCGTGAGCCGCACCGTGATTCGCGAAGCGATCTCGCGGCTGAAGAACGAGGGCGTGGTCGAGCCGCGCCAGGGCAGCGGCGTGTTCGTGAACCAGCACGGCGCGATCCGGCCGCTGCGGATCGATTACGCGGAAGCCGTCGAGGCGAGTTCGCTGCCGCACCTGCTCGCGGTGCGCCGCGCGATCGAGGCTGAAGTCGCGGCCGAAGCCGCGCTGCACCACACCGCCGACGACATGGCCGACATCGACGACGCGCTGCGCAAAATCGACGACGCGGTGGCCGAAGGGCGCGACGGCGTCGCCGAAGACGTCGCGTTTCACCGCACGATCGCGGGCGTCACCGGTAATCCGTATTTCCTCAAGACGCTGCAGTTCCTGAACCAGTACCTCGAGGCCGGCGTGAAGGTCACGCGTCGCAACGAAGCAACGCGCGAGGATTTCTCGCGGCAGGTGCGCGACGAACACGCGGCGATCGCGGATGCGATCCGCGCGCGCGACCCGATGGCGGCGCGCAACGCGGCGCGCACGCACATGTACAACGCCGCCCGCCGTCTCGCGGAAGCCGGCATCTGTTGAAGCCCGGCGGCGCGCGCGTCGCCGTTGTCCCGAATCTCTATCGAATCGATCAAGGTTGACCATGTCACGAAATGTTGGAGTCATCGGCCTCGGCGCGATGGGCCTCGGCGTCGCCCGCTCGCTGCTGCGCGCGGGGTTCCGCGTACACGCGTGCGACGTGCGCGACACCGTATTGCAGGCATTCGCGGCAGAAGGCGGCGTCGCGTGCGCGACGCCGGCCGAACTCGGCGCGCGGTGCGACGTCGTCGTCACGCTCGTCGTCAATGCTGCGCAGACCGACACGGTGCTGTTCGGTGAACACGGCGCGGTCGCTGCGATGAAGCCCGGCGGCGTCGTGATCGCGAGCGCGACCGTCGCGCCCGATTTCGCGGTCGCGCTCGGTGCGCGCATCGAAGCCGCGGGCTTGCAGATGCTCGATGCGCCGGTGTCCGGCGGCGCCGCGCGTGCGGCGTCGGGCGAAATGACGATGATGACGTCGGGCCCTGCCGCCGCGTACGCGGCGTGCGACGACGTGCTCGCCGCGATCGCCGGCAAGGTCTACCGTCTCGGCGACGCGCACGGCATCGGCTCGAAGGTGAAGATCATCAACCAGTTGCTGGCCGGCGTGCATATCGCGGCGGCGGCCGAGGCGATGGCGCTCGGGTTGCGCGAAGGCGTCGATGCGGACGCGCTGTACGACGTGATCACGCACAGCGCGGGCAATTCGTGGATGTTCGAGAACCGCGTGCCGCACATCCTGAACGGCGACTACACGCCGCTGTCCGCCGTCGACATCTTCGTGAAGGATCTCGGCCTCGTGCTCGATACCGCGCGCCGCAGCAAGTTCCCGCTGCCGCTGTCGGCTACCGCGCACCAGATGTTCATGAATGCGTCGAGCGCCGGCCACGGCGGCGAGGACGATTCCGCCGTGATCAAGACTTTCCCCGGCATCACGCTGCCGCCCGCCCGCTGATTCGAACGACGTACCTGCCATGACCGCTTCCGCTTCCCGTCCCTTGCTCGGCTGCATCGCCGACGATTTCACCGGCGCGACCGATCTCGCGAACATGCTCGTCAAAAGCGGCATGCGCACCGTGCAGACGATCGGCGTGCCCGCCGACGGCGCCGCGATCGACACGCCGATCGACGCCGACGCGATCGTCGTCGCGCTGAAGTCGCGTACGATTCCCGCGGCCGACGCCGTCGCGCAATCGCTCGCCGCGTACGCATGGCTGCGCGCGCAAGGCTGCCGGCAGTTCTTCTTCAAGTACTGCTCGACGTTCGACTCGACCGATGCCGGCAACATCGGGCCGGTTGGCGACGCGCTGCTCGATGCGGCCGGCGACGCCTTCACGATCGCGTGTCCGGCGTTCCCCGAGAACGGCCGCACGATCTTTCGCGGCCACCTGTTCGTCGGCGACGTGCTGCTGAACGAATCGGGAATGGAGCATCATCCGCTCACGCCGATGAAGGACGCGAACCTCGTGCGCGTGCTGCAGCAACAGACGAAGTCGCCGGTGGGCCTGATCCGCTACGACACGATCGCGCAGGGTGCAGCGGCCGTGCGTGCGCGCATCGACGCGCTGCGCGCGGATGGCGTGCGCTTCGCGATTGCCGATGCGCTGTCGGACCACGATCTTCACGTGCTCGGCGAAGCGTGCGCGAACCTGCCGCTCGTCACCGGCGGCTCGGGTATCGCACTCGGCCTGCCGGAGAATTTCCGCCGCGCGGGGCTGCTGCCGCAGCGCGACAACGCGGCATCGCTGCCCCGCATCGACGGGCTGTCGGCAGTGCTCGCCGGCAGCGCGTCGAAGGCGACGAATGCCCAGGTTGCCGCCTGGCGCGAAAGCCGCCCGAGCTTCCGGATCGATCCGCTTGCCGCAGCGCGCGGCGAACCCGTCGTCGACGAAGCGCTCGCCTTCGCGCGTTCGCATCTGCCGCAGCCCGTGCTGATCTATGCGACCGCGACGCCCGACGAAGTGAGGGCCGTTCAGCACGCACTCGGCGTCGAAGCGGCCGGCCACCTTGTCGAAACCACACTCGCGGCGATCGCGCGCGGGCTGCGCGAGCTTGGCGTGCGCAAGTTCGTCGTCGCGGGCGGCGAGACGTCCGGCGCGGTCGTGCAGGCGCTCGACGTGAAATCGCTGCAGATCGGCGCACAGATCGATCCGGGTGTGCCGGCCACCGCCACCATCGGCGCGCAGCCGCTCGGCCTCGCACTGAAATCCGGCAACTTCGGCGCCGTGGACTTTTTCGACAAGGCGCTGCGCGCGTTCGACGGAGCCGCATGATGAGCAACGAAGCGAAACTGCGCGAAGAAATCTGCGTCGTCGGCGCGAGCCTGTATGCGCGCGGGCATGCGGTCGGCAGCGCCGGCAACATCAGCGCGCGGGTTGCCGACGGCTGGCTGATCACGCCGACCGACGCCTGCCTCGGCCGCCTCGATCCGACCGACATCGCGAAGGTCGGCTTCGATGGCCAGCCCGTCTCGGGCGGCAAGCCGTCGAAGACGCTCGCGCTGCATCGCGGGATCTACGCACGCAACACGCAAGCCAACGGCGTCGTCCACACGCATTCGACACATCTCGTCGCGCTGACACTCGCGGGCGTGTGGCGCGACACCGACGTGCTGCCGCCGATCACGCCGTACTACGTGATGAAAGTCGGCCACGTTCCGCTGATCCGCTATCGCCGCCCCGGCGATCCGGCCGTCGCGGCCGAAGTCGCGGCGCTCGCCGACCAGGTGCGCGGCGTGCTGCTCGAGCGCCTTGGCCCGGTGATGTGGGGACCGTCGGTATCGCATGCGTCATATGCGCTCGAGGAGCTCGAGGAAACGGCGAAGCTGTGGCTGATGTCGAACCCGAAACCGGAACCGCTTTCCGGCACTGCGCTCGACGAACTTCGCGAAACCTTCGGCGCGCGCTGGTAACCCAACGTACATCGCACGCATCGTGCATTGCGCGTCATAGAGGACTACCAACCGATTATCTCGCCCGCCGTGTGCGTGGGCCCTTCCGTCAGCACACACACGATCCGGCGGCGTACGCGCCGCCGGCACACGACATCATTGGAGACAACGATGACTGCTCTCGACGCGGCCGCAAGCCGCTCAACCGCCGCGGCCGCCCAAGCGGGCGAACTCGACCGCACCTACAAGAAGGTTTTCTGGCGCATCGTGCCGTTCCTGATGCTCTGCTACGTGGTCGCGTATCTCGACCGCGTGAACGTCGGCTTCGCCAAGCTGCAGATGTCGCAGGATCTCGCGTTCAGCGAAACGGTGTTCGGCCTCGGCGCCGGCATCTTCTTCCTTGGCTACTTCCTGTTCGAGCTGCCGAGCAACATGCTGATGCATCGCATCGGCGCGCGCATCTGGATCGCGCGGATCATGATTACGTGGGGGCTGCTGTCCGCACTGTTCGCGTTCGTGAAGACGCCGACGCAGTTCTACGTGCTGCGCTTCCTGCTGGGCCTCGCGGAAGCCGGCTTCTATCCGGGCGTGATCCTGTACCTCACGTACTGGTTCCCGTCGCATCGCCGCGCGAAAATCATCGCGGTGTTCATGTCGGCGATTCCGGTATCGGGCATTTTCGGCAATCCGCTGTCGGGCTGGATCATGGAGCGCTTTCACGGCGGCTCGGGCTTTCACGGCTGGCAATGGATGTTCGTGATCGAGGCCGTCCCGGCCCTGCTGATCGGCATTGCAACGATCCTGTATCTCGACAACGGCATCCGCAGCGCGAAGTGGCTCGACGAGCGCGAGAAGCAACTGCTCGAGGATGAAATCGCCGCGCAGCCGCAGGAACAGCACAAGCACGGTCACACGCTGAAAGCCGTGTTCGCCGACCCGCGCATGTGGTGGATGTCGCTGATCTATTTCGCGTTCGTCACCGGCCAGTACGGGCTCACGTTCTGGATGCCGACGCTCGTCAAGTCGACCGGTATCACCGATACGTTCCAGATCGGTCTGCTGTCCGCCATTCCGTTCGTCGTCGCGATCGTCGTGATGAACGTGTTCGGCCACAGCGCGGACAAACGTCGCGAACGCCGCTGGCACCTGATCGTGCCCGCGCTGATGGGTGCGATCGGGTTTGCGGTCGCCGCGTCGTACTCGCACAATACGGCGGTGTCGATCGTGTTCCTGTCGCTCGCGGCGGGCGGCGTGCTGACCTGCGCACCGCTGTTCTGGTCGCTGCCGACCGCGTTTCTCGCCGGCTCCGCCGCGGCGGCCGGGATCGCGATCATCAACTCGGTCGGCAACCTCGCCGGGTTCGCGAGCCCGTACGTGATCGGCTATCTGAAGGACCTCACGCACAGCACGTCGTCCGGCATGTACGTGCTCGCCGGGATGCTCGTGATCGGCGCGATCGCCGTGTGGCTCACGCCGGCCAAACTCGTGAACCGCTGAGCCGACGATTTGCCATTCGACGCGGGGTGCCGAGCGCCCCGCTCATTCATTCACAGGACCTGCTGCCATGCCCCGCTTCGCCGCCAATCTCTCGATGATGTACAACGAGCACGCGTTCCTCGACCGCTTCGCCGCCGCCGCGCATGACGGCTTCAAGGCCGTCGAATACCTGTTCCCGTACGACTTCGCCGCGGACGATATCCGCGCACGCCTCGATGCGCACAACCTCGAGCAGGCACTGTTCAATGCGCCGCCGGGCGACTGGGCTGCAGGCGAACGCGGAATTGCGTCGCTGCCCGGCCGCGAGGAAGAATTCCGGCGCGGCATCGATCAGGCGCTCGACTATGCACGCGTGCTCGGCAACAAGAAGCTGCACGTGATGGCCGGGATGGTGCTGCCGGGCGCGGACCGCGCGCGCCATCGCGACACCTATGTCGCGAACCTGCGCCATGCGACGCAGGCCGCAGCCGCATTCGGTATCACCGTCCTGATCGAACCGATCAACCAGCGCGACATGCCCGGCTATTTCCTGAGCCGCCAGGACGACGCGCACGACATCTGTGCGGAAGTCGGCGCGCCGAACCTGAAGGTGCAGTTCGACTGCTATCACTGTCAGATCGTCGAGGGCGATCTCGCGATGAAGCTCAAGCGCGATTTCGCGGGCATCGGCCACATCCAGATCGCCGGCGTGCCCGAGCGTCACGAGCCGGACGTCGGCGAACTGAACTACCCGTATCTGTTCGCGCTGATCGACGCGCTCGGCTACGACGGCTGGATCGGCTGCGAATATCGGCCGAAGGCCGGCACGTCGGAAGGCCTGGGCTGGCTGAAGCCGTACCTGTAATTCAAGTATTTCAACGAGGGCAACGAACATGAAAGTACTGATCACCGGCGGCGCCGGCTTTCTCGGCCAGCGTCTCGCGCGCAAGCTGCTCGAGCGCGGAGAACTGACCGGCCCCGACGGCCGGACCGGCAAGATCGATGAGCTGGTGCTGCTCGATGTCGTCCAGGGCAGCGACTTCGGCGATGCACGCGTGACGTCCATCGTCGGTGACATCGCAGACCGCGCGGTGCTCGAGCGTGCGATCGACACGCAGACGGGCGCGATCTTCCACCTCGCGGCAATCGTCAGCGGCCAGGCCGAAGCCGATTTCGATCTCGGCATGCGGATCAATCTCGATGCGTCGCGCGCGCTGCTCGAAGTGTGCCGCGCGCGCGGCCACAAGCCGCGCGTCGTGTTCACGAGCTCGGTAGCCGTCTACGGCGGCGCGCTGCCCGACGTCGTGCAGGACGACACCGCGCTGAACCCGCAATCGTCGTACGGCGCCGAGAAGGCGATCGCCGAACTGCTGCTGTGCGACTACGCGCGCCGCGGCTTCGTCGACGGCCGCGTGCTGCGGCTGCCGACCATCAGCGTGCGGCCAGGCCGCCCGAACGCTGCAGCGTCGTCGTTCGCGAGCGGCATCATCCGCGAGCCGCTGAACGGCGAGGAAAGCGTGTGCCCGGTGCCAGGCTCGACCCGGCTGTGGCTGCTGTCGCCGCGCGGCGCGATCGAAGCGCTCGTCGCCGGGTGCGAGCTCGACGGCGCGCGGCTTGGCAACAAGCGTGCGATCAACCTGCCGGGCCTGTCGGTGTCGGTCGATGAAATGATCGACGCGCTGCGCGAAGTCGCCGGCAACGACGTCGTGAAACTGATCCGCCACGCGCCGGACGAACGCATCGAGAAGATCGTCGGCAGCTGGCCGGGCCGCTGGGACACGACGCGCGCGGAAGCGCTCGGACTGAAGGGCGATACGTCGTTCGCAGACGTGATCCGCAGCTACATCGCCGACGAACGGCATTGACGGCCGCGCCCATCGGCCGGCGCGGCACGCGGCGCGAAGGGCGCATGCAGCCAGCATGACGCCACGCGCGCGCCGCGCCGCCGACGCACGGCGCGGTACTGTCCACGGGTGCGCGCCGCGACATGCGCGCCCGAGCGGGTCCGGATGCTGGGCGACCGGCAAGCATGTACGGGCACATCGCCATCTAGTTTCCGAGCGGGACCGGCGCGCCAGCGGCAGACGCCGCCATTCGTGCATGCTCGTTCGCGGCCACCCGCGCTTGTGCCGCCTGAATGTCCGCCGGATATTCGCCGTCGTCGCCTTTCGACGGGTCGTACCCGGCCGCCTCCAGACGCATCAACTCTTCACGAACCTGCGCGCGCGTCAGCGGCGTATTCGATTGCGCGAACGACGCTTGAGCGGCACACGCGCCGGCCACGATCAGTAGTGCGATACAAGTTTTCATCATCGGCTCCTGCAGTTTTCCTTGCTGATCAAACGAGGTGAAGACGAGAATGCGACGAAGCGTGCCGCCCGCTCAGCTTCCGAAGTACAGCGTGCAGAAGCTTTCCGGACCCACGCACGCTGCGGTGCGCGCACTCGGCGCGGGCATTGCCGGCTTGCCCGCATCGGTCGTCGCGGCCGGCGCGCTGCCGAGCGCAGTCTCCGCCTGCCGTTGCGGCATCTGCGCGGCTTGCCGCTCGAACATCGGGCTCACCGCCGGGTATGACGTGTCGGTCACGAAGCGCAACCCGTCGTTTTCGGCGTCGATCAATTGCTGCCTGACCTGCGCGCGCGTCAGCGCCTGTGCCGACGCGGGCGTCGCGACACTCGCGACGGAAATTGCCGCCACCGTGGCGGCCACCAGCCAATACGTATTCATGCTCAGCTCCTTCGGAAGTCAACGAGACGACGTGCTACATCCCGTATGACGACGCCCGATGGGTGTTTATTCCCGCAGTCGCGCGCTGCATGCGCCGGATTTCCGCGTGCTGTCATTCTTTCGTCAGCCGGCGTAACCTGACGTAACGCAGGCCCCACCTTGCGTGGGGCAGACTGACGACACCTTGTGGACCGCTCACCGACCATGTCCGTCGTATACGACTATGCAGCCGGCCTGCTTCGCAGGCTGTACGACCGCCATATCGACAGCGGCGCCGTACTCGATACGGCCGCATTCCCCGACGCCGAACGTTTCGTTCGCGCGTGGCCGGCCATTCGCGCAGAAGCGCTCGACGTCGCGCGCGATCTGCCGCGCATCCCGCGCTTTCACGAGATCATGCGCGAGCAGCGCGACATCTCGGCCAACGATGCGCGCGACTGGCGAATGTTCATCATGCAGGCTTACGGACAGCCGTTTCCGCGCAACCTGTCGCGCTGCCCGACCGTCGCAGCAATCGTCGCGGCGTCGCCGGACGTGCTGTCCGCGTCGCTGTCGTTCCTTGCGCCGGGCAAGTACATCCCGCCGCATCGCGGGCCGTTCCGCGGCATTCTGCGCGGCTATCTGGTGCTGTCGATGCCGAAGCGCGCAGATGGCACGCCGGCTGCCGTGCTCAAGGTCGACGGCCGCGAATATCGGCTCGAAGAAGGCCGTTTCCTGCTGTGGGACGACACGTTCGTGCACGAGGTCTGGAACGACAGCGACGAAGTGCGGATCGTGCTGCTGCTCGATATCCGCCGGCGCGGAATGCCGCGCGTGCTCACGTGGCTGTCGAACGCTGTGATCGGCATCGTGCGGCTCGGGATTCGCGTGCGCGGGCAGTCGATTCCGGTCTAGCGGGCCGGCACACGCGCGCTGCGCATTCAGTCCTCGCGCGCGAGCCGCGTCAGTACGTCCGCAAGCGCCTGAATCGCCGGTTGCGCGGCACGCTGCGCCGGATAGACGAGGTAGTAGCCGAGACCATTGCGCACCACGTCCGGAAACGGCGCAACCAGCGTTCCGGCCGCGATCCGGTCCGCCGCCATGCGCGGATCGCCTATCGCAACGCCATGCCCCTGTGCCGCGGCCGTCAGCGTCAGTTCGAGCGTATCGAACACCAGCCCGGTAGCTGGGTCGACCTGCACCGCGCCGACGGCGTTCAACCAGCATCGCCATTCGTCGCGGTTGCCCGCCGGATGCAGCAGCGTCGCCCGTGCAAGATCGGCGGCGGACTTCAACGACGCGCCGGTCTCGCGCGTGCACAGCGGCGTCAGGCATTCGTCGAACAGCGGCACCGCCACGATGCCCGTCCAGTGTCCGCTGCCGCGCACGACGATCGCGTCGAAACCGGCGTCGGTGAAATCCGGCGTGTCGTCGGCCGATGTGTGAATGCGCAGCTCGGTGCGCGGCAACGCATGATTGAGCGCCGCCAGCCGCGGCAGCAGCCAGCGAATCGCGAACGTCGACGGCAAGCGCAACGTAAGCGTCGACGCAGCGTGCGCGTGGGCATGCGCGTGTCGCGCCAGTTGCGCGAGCACGTCGACGGCGACTGCCAGCAATGCGGTGCCTTCGGCGGTCAGCGTGAGCCCCGACGGATGGCGCACGAACAATGCGCACCGGTAATGCGCTTCGAGCTGCTGCACCTGCCGGCTCACCGCGCCTTGCGTCCGGCACAGATGCTCGGCTGCGCGATTGAAACTGCCAAGTTCGGCGGCAGCGACAAAGGCCTGGAACGCCGTCAGCGGCGGCAGCGCGCGGGTGAGGTCCGCGAGCGGATATGCGTGTCCGGCATACCCGGATTGCGGATTTTTCGTTTGTTCGGTCATCGCTGCATCGCTATCGTGGTTGGACCGCATCGCGACCGCGGTCGCGATGGCCCTTCAACACTCAGCGGAGAAATACCATGGTCGAATCGTCCAGCGCACTATACACGCGGCAGGTCGATACCTACCTGAAAACGCTCGAACGCGGCGATGCAGCCGAGATCTGTGCATTGTTCACGCCGGACGCGCAGATATTTTCGCCATTCCTCGGATGGATGTCGCCGCAGCCGTTCTTCGACAAGGTCGTGGCCGCATCGGGACAAAGCCGGATCACGCCGATCGACATCTGCGTCAGCACGACCGGCGCACGCCGGGCCACCGGCTATTTCGTCTATGACTGGGGACTGAAAGACGGCTCCGCCGTGCGGTTCGAGTGCGTCGACGTATTCGAATTCGCCGAGGACGCGCGCATCGAGCGCATGATCATCGTCTACGACACGTATCCGATCCGCAGTACGGTCGGCGACAAGTATGCATGACGCGGCGGCGCGCGCCCGGACGCCCCGGGCAATGGCGCGCCGCAGCAACCTCGCCAGCGACTGACGCGTACGACTGTGCCGCCATCGGCCCGATCGATCGCCTACACTACAGACGATTCCGGCTCCGCGCGGCTCCTGCCAGCCACTGACATGGCCCACATCTTCTTCGCGGCATCGATCCAGCGGCACATCGACACGCCCGAGCGCGACGTCGACGCGCGCACGCTCGGCGAAGCGTTCGAATACGTGTTCGGCGAACAGCCGCGGCTGCGCGGCTATATCGTCGACGACCAGGGCGCGCTGCGAAAGCACCTGTCGGTGTTCATCGACGGCCAGCCGGCGCGCGACCGGCAACATCTGTCGGATCCGCTCGGTACGGAGAGCCGCGTGTACGTCGTGCAGGCATTGTCCGGCGGGTAACTCGCGGATCCGCACCGTAGCAAGCGCCCGATCGCGCCCCAGGAGACACCCGACATGAACGATCGACTGCTCGTCGCGACCCGCAAGGGCCTGTTCGTGCTTCACGCCGACGGTAATGGCGGCTGGTCGCTCGGCGAACCCGACTTCATCGGCGAACCCGTCAGCATGGCGCTGGCCGACCCGCGCGACGGCACGCTGTATGCGGCGCTCAATCTCGGCCATTTCGGCGTGAAGCTGCATCGTCGTCGCGCCGGCGCGGCAGAATGGGAAGAATGCGCGGTGCCCGTCTATCCGCCGCAGCCCGCCGAGCCGCCGCGGGCCGACACCGGCGCACATGCGCGCACGGGCGACGCCGACGCCGCGGACGAAGCGCCCGCGCCGCCTCGCCCGCCGTGGACACTCCAGCAGATCTGGTCGCTCGAAACCGGCGGCGCCGACGAGCCCGGCGTATTGTGGGCCGGCACGATCCCGGGCGGGCTGTTCCGCTCCGGCGACGGCGGCGATTCGTGGGTGCTCGACCGCGCGCTGTGGGACCGTCCGGAGCGGCTGGAGTGGTTCGGCGGCGGCTACGACGCGCCGGGCATCCATTCGGTGATGGTGGATCCGCGCGACAGCAGGCACGTGACGATCGGCATCTCGTGCGGCGGCGTGTGGCAGACCGTCGATGGCGGCGCGACGTGGCGCGTCAGCGCAGACGGCATGGAGGCCGACTACATGCCGCCCGAGCGGCGCGGCGAGCCCAACGTGCAGGATCCGCATCGCGTCGTCCAGTGCGCGGCCAACCCGGACGTGCTGTGGACCCAGCATCACTGCGCGATCTTCCGCTCGACCGACGGCGGCGCGCATTGGCAACGGATCGAAGCGCAGCCGTCGAGCTTCGGCTTCGCGGTGGCCGTCCATCCGCGCGATCCCGACACCGCGTGGTTCGTGCCGGCCGTGAAGGATGCGTGCCGGATTCCGGTGAACGGCCGGTTGGTCGTCACGCGCACGCGCGACGGCGGGCGCAGTTTCGAGATCCTGTCGAACGGCTTGCCGCCGGCGCCCGCCTACGACCTCGTGTACCGGCACGGGCTCGCGGTGGACGACTCGGGCACGCGTGTCGCGATGGCGTCGACGACGGGTGGACTATGGACGTCCGAGGATGGCGGCGACCACTGGCGGCAGATTTCCGCACATTTGCCGCCCGTGTATTGCGTACGCTTCGGGTGACGCTCGGCGAACGTGGAACGACGCAAAGCGCGCCGCGCTGCGCGCAGAAAATGACAAAGCCGCCGGCAGCAGGACGTCTGCCCTGCCACCGGCGGCTGATATCGACGCGGGCTTGCCGGCGACGTCCGGCAAGCCCGCGCGCATCGATCAATGCACGCCGAGATACGCCTTCACCGCCGGCAGGCCCGGCTTGCCGTCGATCGTCGTCACGCCGGCCAGCCACTTGTCGAGCGATTGCGGGTTCGCCTTCAGCCACGCGGCAGCGGCCTTGTTCGGGTCTTCCTTGTTCATGATCGGCACCATCACGTGGTTCTCGATCGACGTCGTGAACTGCAGGTTCGACACGAACTTCGCGACGTTCGGGCAGCGCTGCGCATAGTCGGGCGGCGTGGCCGTCAGCACCTTCGCTTCGCCGTAGTTCGGGCCGAACACGTCGTCGCCGCCGCTCAAGTAGTCGATCTTCATCTGCACGTTCATCGGATGCGGTTCCCACCCGAGGAACACGATCCACTGCTTGTCGCGAATCGCGCGATTCACCTCGACGAGCATCCCGGCCTCGCTCGATTCGACCAGCTTGAACTTGCCGAGACCGAACTGGTTGCCGTCGATCATCTTCTTGATCAGCGCATTGCCGTCGTTACCCGGCTCGATCCCGTAGATCTTGCCGTTGAGCTTGTCCGCGTACTTCTGGATATCGGCGAACGACTTCAAGCCGCCCTGGTACACGTAGTCGGGCACCGCGAGCGTGTATTTCGCGCCGGTCAGGTTTGGCGTGGCAAGCACCTTGATCGTGCCGGCCTTCGTGAACGGCTGAATGATCGGGTCCATCGTCGGCGACCAGTAGCCGAGGAACACGTCGATCTGCTTGCTCTTGATGCCGGCGAACGTGATCGGCACCGACGCGATCGTCTTCGTCGGCGTATAGCCAAGCCCCTGCAGCATCGTGGCCGCGAGGCCGGTGGTGGCCGCGATGTCGGTCCAGCCGACGTCCGCGAAGCGCACGTTCTTGCACACGGGCGGATCGGCCGCATATACGGCCGACGTCGGCGCGGCAATTCCGATCCCGCATACCGCTGCGATCAATAGGCGCTTCATCTGTCTTCTCCTCAAAGTGACGTCGTTTTTCATGGGTGCGGGATCGATGATTGAAACCGCGCGCCGCGATCCCGGCGGCGTCGCGGCGCAAGTGGTTCGCGCCGGTCGCATCAGCGCCCCGGCAGCCGGCGCTCGTAGCTCGGCGCGTGACCGAACTGCGCGCGATACGCCTTGCTGAAGTGACACGGCGAATGGAAGCCGCACGTCGTCGTCACGCGTGCGATCGACGCATCGGTCGTGCGCAGCAAATCGCGCGCGCGTTTCAACCGCAGGGTCAGGTAATAGTGCGTCGGCGAAACGTTCAGGTACACCTTGAACATCCGCTGCAGGTGCCGCTGCGACAGCCGCACGAGCCGCGCGAGTTCCTCCAGCGACAGCGGTTCCTCGATGTTCGCCTCCATCAGCCGCACGACCTCGATCAGCTCCGCGCGCGAGAATCCGACGCGTGCATCGACCGGAATCGGCTGCGTGTCGGTCGAGCTGCGGATGCGCTCGAGGATGAACTGTTCGGACACCTGCGCGGCCAGCTGCTGGCCGAAGCGCATCCCGACGAGGTTGAGCATCAGGTCGAGCGGCGCGGTTCCGCCGGTGCACGTGAGGCGGTCGCGATCGACGACGAACAGCTCGTCGGCAAACCCGACCTGCGGAAATTCCGCATGCAGCGCGGACAGGTTTTCCCAGTGGACGGTGCAGCGATAGCCGTCGAGCAGCCCGCCGGACATCAACGCGTACGCGCCGGTACAGATGCCGCCGAGCGGCAACCCGCGTTCGGCGAGCGCCGCGAGCGTGTCGCGCGCACGGTCGTCGACGACGTCGCGGATGCGGATTCCGCCGCACACGATCATCACGTCGGGCAGGTTCGTGTAGTCGAGCGCCTGGGTCGGCCGCACGGCGATTCCATTGCTCGCATGGACCGGCGCACCGTCGAGCGAATAGATCGACCAGCGGTAATGGTCCGCACGTCCGACGTAGTTCGCCATCCGAAGCACTTCGACGGCGCTCGAGAACGCGATCATCGAAAAGTTCGGCAGCGTGAGGAAACCGAAATGGGCAAGCGACGAAACCGGTGAAACGCAAGCGGCGGGCACGGCGGCGGCGGCGGCGGACGTCACATCGGGCTCCTGACGAACGGTTGAGCAGGTTGCAGGATGCCAGCCCCCGCGGCATATGCAGCGGAGGGCCGGAGTCGAATCGGGAAGGCGGCCGGCAGACGCGCCGGCCGCCGGTGAATCAGGCTTGAACGGGCGCGCCCTTCGCGCGGAACAGCTGCTTCAGGCCCGAGAACAGCGGTGCTTTCACGGTGCCCGGCGCGCGGCCGAAGCTCTCGGTGATGCGGTCGAGAATGATCGCGAGCAGCACGACCGACAGACCGCTTTCGAAGCCAAGACCGATGTCGAGGCGCTGGATGCTCGCGAGCACGTCGTTGCCGAGGCCGCCGGCGCCGACCATCGACGCGATGATCACCATCGACAGCGCCATCATGATCGTCTGGTTCACGCCCTGCATGATCGACGGCAGCGCGTTCGGGAACTGCACCTTGTACAGCAACTGCCACGGCGTGCAGCCGAATGCCTGGCCGGCCTCGACGATCTCGCGATTCACGTGCCGGATGCCGAGGCTCGTCAGCCGCACGGCCGGCGGCATCGCGAAGATCACCGTCGACAGGATCCCCGGCACGCGGCCGAGACCGAACAGCATCGCAGCCGGAATCAGGTAGACGAATGCGGGCATCGTCTGCATCAGGTCGAGAATCGGACGCACGATCGCGGCGACCCACTTGCTCTTCGCGGCCCAGATGCCGAGCGGAATGCCGAGCACGAGGCTGATGATCGTCGACGACAGCGTGAGGCCGAGCGTGATGACCGTCTGATCCCAGAAGCCCGTCGCGAAGATCAGCAGCAACGACAGTGTGGTAAACAGCGCGAAGCGCCAGCCCACGCGCCACAAACCCACGCCGATGAAGACGGCCATCATCAGCCACATCGGAACCGCCTGCAGGCTGTGCTCGACGAATGCGGCAAGCCCTTCGATCGCGCGGCCGATCGCATCGAACGTCGCCGCGTCATGGTCGAGCAGGTAATGAACGGACTGGTCGACCCAGCTGCCGAGCGGAATCATTTCAGACATGGGAGCCTCGCGAACGCGTGATGGCCTTCAGGATGAGTGCACGGTCGACCGAGCCGCAGTAGCAGCCGTCGTCGTCGACGACGGGCAGTGCATTCGGACTCGCGACGACGCGCGCGACGACGTGTTCGAGCGACGCGTCGCGGCGAATGCTTTCGATCGGCCGCACGGACGGCGTGTCCTGGCCGATCGCCTCACGCGTGACGAAGCCGCGGATCTTGCGCTGGGCGTCGAGCACGAATGCGTATTCGGCGCTGCCGTTCAGCGTCGCCGCGACGTTCGCGGCATCGCACTTCGACACGACCGGCACGGCGCCCGTCTGCATCAGGTCCCCAGCCGTCAGGTAGCGGCTCGTGTCGATGCCGTCGAAGAATGCGCGCACGTAATCGTCGGCCGGGTTTGCGATGATGTCCTGCGGCGTGCCGACCTGCACGAGGCGGCCGCCCTCCATGATCGCGATGCGGTTGCCGATGCGCAGTGCCTCTTCGAGGTCGTGCGACACGAACATGATCGTGCGGCGCTGTTCCTTCTGCAGTTGCAGCAGCACATCCTGCATTTCGCGGCGCTTGAGCGGATCGAGCGCGGAGAATGCCTCGTCCATGATCATCAGCGACGGGTTCACGGCAAGCGCGCGGGCAAGGCCGACGCGCTGCTGCATCCCGCCGGACAGCTCGGACGGCAGCTTGTGGCAGAACGGTGCGAGACCGACCTGTTCCAGCACTTCCATCGCGCGGCGCTCGCGCTCCTTCTTGCCGACGCCCGCAACTTCGAGGCCGAACGCGGCGTTGGACACCACGGTGCGATGCGGCATCAGCGCGAACGACTGGAACACCATGCTCATGTCCTTGCGGCGCAGCGCGGTCAGCGCCGAGCGGCGGGCCGATGCGACGTCGAGCCCGTCGATCAGCACCTTGCCGGCGCTTGGATCGACCAGCCGGTTCACGAGGCGGATCAATGTGGATTTGCCGGAGCCGGACAGGCCCATCAGCACGAATATTTCGCCTTCCTGCACATTGAACGACACGTTGTGCACGCCGACCACCTGGCCGGTACGCTTGAGCACATCGTCTTTCGTCGCACCGGCGGCGAGCATGTCGAGCGCCTGTTGCGGGTTGCTTCCAAACACCTTGCACAGACCTTCGACCACGACCTTGGGGGCATCCATCGAAACCTTCTCCTCGTGTAGCGGGGACTCACGCGTGTTCCTAGCGTGCCTACATAGTTGCCAGAAAAAACCCCGACCTGCCGACGAATTACGACAAACGCTTGCGCAAATACGACACGCCCGACAGCCGCGCCAGGCGGGGCGCTGCGCCCGAGCGCACCTGATTGCGGCAATGCAGTACGCGCGCGCCCAACAACGACGGGCATCGCCCGCCGGCGTTGTGCGAAGCAGCGCGACACGAATGCGCGGTCGTTTTGCGACAATCGCCAGCGGGCGCGCGTCGCTTTGCGACAATTTCACGTCCGATCGGACTGAGCCGGCTGCGTCGAGCGCACAAAGCGAATGGTCGTACGAAAACATGCACCACGAACGCGCGCGAGTCATGTTTTCGACCGCGCCGGCAACCCAGAAAATCCCGCATGGGCGCTGTGATACATTGCCGGCAGCCACACCGGTTGCGACCTCGCCGCGCACCTTTGCGCGCCGCGGCGTGCCGGGGATACACGGACGCCGGTTCGCCTGCCGGCCTTGCCGATACAGCCTCGATCGGCCGCGCGACGATCGAAGGACGATAACGAAATGAGAGAGGAAGCTAGGCGATGAATTGGGCCTTTGCCGCAATCGGTTTCATCGTGGGCGGTATCGCCGCATTGTTCGGGGATTTCCCGGCCGCCAGCGGCATGCTGCTCGGCGCGGCGCTCGGGTTCGCCATCGGCCGCGTGCTGCAACAGCGCAATCGCGAGAGCGGCGGCGCGGCGACCGGCACCTCGGCGATGCCGCCGGCGCCCCCGCCCGTGCCGCTTGCGGAGCGCGTCGCGCGCCTCGAAACGACCGTCGATGCGCTTACACGCGAGCTCGACATGCTGCGCACGCAGCTCGCCGGCACGCAGGTTACAGCGACGGCAGCAAGCGGCGCCGCGCCCGCGCCGTCAACAACGCCCGCTGCCACGCCACCGTTCCCCGTCGCGCAGCCGGCCGCCGCCAGTGCCGGCACGGCATCGTCGATATCGACGCCTGCGCCGACGCAACCGTTTGCCGCGCGCGCGAGCGAAGGGCCGGCCGCCGCCACCGCCGCTGTCACTGCCGCTGCAGAGATCGATGCACGTGCAACGACAGAACATCCTGCTACCCCGCAGCCGCGCGAGCCAGGCATCGCCGAACGCGCACTACAGGCGGCGCGCGACTGGCTGCTCGGCGGCAACACGGTGGTGCGCGTCGGCGTCATCGTGCTGTTCTTCGGCGTCGCGTTCCTGCTCAAGTACGCGGCCGACAACGACATGCTGCCGATCGAATTCCGCCTGGCCGGCACGGCACTCGCCGCGGCGGCGCTGCTCGCGATCGGCTGGCGCGTGCGCGCGCGCCGCGCCGCGTACGGCCTCGTGCTGCAAGGCGGCGGAGTCGGCATCCTCTACCTGACGATCTTCGCCGCGACCAAGCTCTACGCGCTGCTGCCGGTCGGCGCCGCGTTCCCGCTGATGGTTGCGGTATGCGCGCTGAGCGCGTTTCTCGCGGTGAAGCAGAATGCGCTGCCGCTCGCGTTCATGGGAAGTGCCGGCGGCTTTCTCGCGCCCGTACTGCTGTCGACCGGGCACGGCAGCCACATCGCACTGTTCAGCTATTACGCGCTGCTGAACGCCGGCATCTTCGCGATCGCATGGTTCAAGGCGTGGCGGCCGCTGAACCTGCTCGGGTTCGTGTTCACGTTCACGATCGGCTCGGCATGGGGCGTGACCGCTTATCGCCCCGAGCTGTTCGCCACCACCGAGCCGTTCCTGATCCTGTTCTTCCTGATGTATGTCGGCATCGCGCTGCTGTACGCGATCAAGCGCGAGCTGGCGCTGCGCCACTACGTGGACGGCACGCTCGTGTTCGGCACGCCGATCGTCGCGACTGCGCTTCAGGCATCCCTCGTGAAGGACATGCCGTTCGCGCTCGCGTGGAGCGCGGTCGCACTGTCGGCGTTCTACGTGGCGGTGGCCGCATGGCTTTCGAGGCGCCGAGATCGGCTCGGGCTGCTGTTCGAATCGATGCTCGCGCTCGCGGCGATCTTCGCGACGCTCGCGGTGCCGCTCGCATTCTCGGGGCCGACAACGAGCGCCGCGTGGGCCATCGAAGGCGCGGCCGTCGTGTGGCTGGGCGTGCGCCAGAAACGCGTGCTGGCGTTCGGCTTCGGCCTTGCGATGCAGCTCGCCGCGGCCGGCGCGTTCTTCACGAGCCTGCTCGGGCCGGCCGATACGAACGCGCTGCCGGTGCTCAACAGTGGATACATCGCGATGCTGCTGATCGCGCTCGCCGGGTTATTTACCGGCTGGTGGCTGCACGGGAGCGGGGAGGCGCGCGCGTGGCATCCGTGGATGCCGGACCTCGGCATAGCCGCCGCTGCGTGGGGGCTGCTGTGGTGGCTGAGCGGCGGGCTGCACGAGATCCTCGTCTATGCGAGCCGCCACGTCGACCTGCATGCGGACCGCTTCGTCGTCGATGCAACCGCGCTGTTCGCCGCGGCCACCGCGTGGCTCGCGCACGTCGCACGCCGCAAGCTCGCATGGCCGATCGCCGAATGGCCGGCGCTCGCGCTGACGCCGGTGCTCGCGCTGCTCGCATTGCGTGCGTTCGATTCGCATCAACCGCCGCTGTCCGGCATCGGCGCATTCGCATGGCCGGCCGCCGTCATTGCATGCTATGCGCTGCTGCTGCGTCAGTCGCGCGGCGCAGCGGCCGCCGGGTCGGCGGCGGGCGGCGCCGGGTCGGCGACGGCCGGCGCCGGCACATCAGCCACATCAGCCACGTCGGCCGTAACATCCATCCCGACGCCGGTCATCGCGCCGCTGCACACGCTGATGTTCTGGACGTTGTGCGGCCTGTGCTCGCTCGAAGGCTACTGGCGCCTGCGCGCGTTCGTGCCTGAAGGCGCATGGAGCTGGAGCGCGTGGGCCTACGGCTTCGGCGCGCTGCTTCTGCTGGTGTCGGGCCCCGGCTCGCGCCTGCGCTGGCCGGTCGCGGCATTCCCGCGTGCGTATCAGTTATGGGGCGCCGCGCCGCTCGCCGCGCTGTTGTGGCTGTGGAGCATCGCCAGCACCGCAAGCGACGGCGATGCGTCGCCGCTGTTATGGTTGCCGCTGCTCAACCCGCTCGATGTCGCGCAGTTGCTGATCTTCGTCGCGTTCGCCGCCTGGCTGCGCCGCGTGAAGACGCTCGACGTCAACATACATCCGCTCGCGTCCGGGCTTGCGGTGCTCGCGATCGCTTTCCTGTGGTTCAACGCGCTGCTGCTGCGCACGCTGCATCACTGGACGGGCGTGCCGTATACAGTCGAAGCGATGGCGGCATCGACGCTCGTGCAGGCGTCCGTTTCCGTCTACTGGACGCTCTGCGCGCTTGCGACGACGATCTGGGCCACGCGTCGCGGCTTGCGTCCTCTGTGGTTCGTCGGCGCGGCACTGCTCGCGCTCACCGTGATCAAACTGTTCCTGTTCGACCTGTCGCACGTCACCGGCATCGAACGCATCGTGTCGTTCATCGGCATCGGTGTGCTGCTGCTGTTGATCGGCTATTTCTCGCCGCTGCCGCCAAAGGCCGCGGCCCCCCGGAACGGCACCCTACCATGAAACGATTCGCAGCCCTGCTCGGTTTGAGCCTGCTGACGTCGTTCGCGGCAGCGGGCGGCACACCCGGCGCCGAACGCGTCGCACGACGCTTCGCACTCGACCTCGACGGCAGCGCCGCGTATTACCAGCTCACCGTGCCGCAAGCCGTGTATGCAGCCAGCCGGCGCAGCGATCTCGGCGACGTGCGCATCTTCAACGCCGCAGGCGAGCCCGTCCCGTATTCGCTCGACGCACCGGCAGCGGCCGCCGTGCCGCCGTCGCGCATGCCCGCGCACTGGTTTCCGCTGCCGCCGCCGCGCACCGACGACGGTCATGCGCCGCTCGGCGTGTCGGTCGCACCGGACGGTTCGCTGCGCGCGGCCGCCACCGCGCCGCTGCACGCGAAGCACGCGGCCGATCTCGTCGACCTGTCGCATGCGGACGGCGAAGTCGGCGCGCTGCTCGTGCACGTGAGCGACGCCAGCTATCAAGGGCGCGTCGCCGTCGAAGCGAGCGACGACCTGCGCAGCTGGCGCGCACTCGGCACCACGCAACTGCTCAAAGTCGGGCGCGGCAACGACATGCTGGTGCAGGAGCGCATCGCGCTCGAAGGCACGGTGCCGCGCTACGTACGGCTCGGCTGGCTCGACGGTGTACCCGCGATCGAGTCGATCGACATCGAAACGCAGCCGCGCGATGCGCGCACGGCCGACACCGCGGCGGTGCCGCGCCAATGGCGCGACGCCGTGCGCGTGCGGGCAGGCGGCGCACCCGGCGAGTATCTGTTCGACACCGACGGTGCATATCCCGTCGATCGGGTGCGCATCGACCTGCCGCAGCCAAACACGGTTGCGCGCGCAACGCTGCAGAGCCGCGCCGACGCGCAGACGCCGTGGCGCGACGTCGCCGGCGCGGTGCTGTTCCGGCTGCAGGGCAACGGCGGCGAGCAGCGCAACGCGCCGCTGGCGTTCGCGCCGGACAGCGATCGCGCGTGGCGGATCGTCGTCGACATGCGCAACGGCGGCTTCGGCGGCGGCCAGCCGGCCGTCGCGGTTGGCTGGCATCCTGCCGCGCTGACCTTCGTCGCGCGCGGCACGGCGCCGTTCACGCTCGGCGTCGGCAATGCGTCGCTGTCGTCGTCGGCCGTGAGTCGCGACGCGCTGCTGGTCGGGATGGCGCCGGAAGTGCGGCCCGCGCGCGTCGGCGACGCGTTGCCGGCATCGCCGATGCAGCCGGATTTGCTCAACGATGCGGATGCGACACGCCGCTACGTGCTGTGGGGCGCGCTTGTGGTGGCGGTCGGTGTGCTCGGCACGATCGCATTGCGCGTCGCGCGCGGCGGCACCGGCACACGCAAGCGCGACGAATAGGGTATCCCGATCGTGCAGCGGCCGCTGCGTGGCGCGCGTCCGAGCATCGCGCCCCGCTTCGCCGGCGCAGGACGAAAAAAAGCCCCGCCTGCATCCGCGTGGCGGGGCCAACCCATGTCAGTAGAGACATCATGGAGGAGACGGGCCCATCTTATCGAGCCCGGCGCGCCGCCCCAACCAAGCTTTTCTGCTATTCATCTGCTTCGCCGCGCGTACACTCGCCCCGCATGCAGCGCATATCGATAGAACGAAAAGTCGTTTTCACAGTGGCGGCGGGGTCGTTACCATCTGGTTTTAAGCCTGTGCTTAGCCGGGCAAGCCATCCCCAAGGAGCGCCCCTTGACTGCATTCGATCAACACCGCCGCCCGTTCGTGGTCGGCATCGGCGGCACCACCCGGGCCGCGTCGTCGACCGAGCGCGCGCTTTCGTTCGCGCTGCGCGGCGCACAGGCCGCCGGCGCACGCACGCGCCTGTTCGACGGCCCGTTCCTGCATACGCTGCCGCACTACGCCCCCGAGCATAAAACGCTGACCGACTCGCAGCGCGAACTGATCGACACCGTGCGCGAAGCCGACGCAATCATCATTGCGACGCCCGGTTATCACGGCGGCGTATCAGGTCTCGTGAAGAACGCACTCGACACGCTCGAGGAACTGCGCGCCGACGAGCGCCCGTATCTCGACGGCCGCGCGGTCGGCCTGATCGTCACCGCGTACGGCTGGCAGGCCGCGGGCACCGTGCTTACGTCGCTGCGTTCGATCGTGCATGCTTTGCGCGGCTGGCCGACGCCGTTCGGCGCCACCGTGAATACGCTCGAAACGCGCTTCGACAGTGCCGACAGCTGCTCGGACCCGAAAGTCGTCGCGCAGCTCGAGACCGTCGGCGCGCAGGCGGCCGAATTCGCGCTCGCGTTCGCATCGCATCGTGCGGCCACGCACGCCGCATCGGTCGATGCGCTCGCGCCCGTGCTGAAGATCGCCAATCAGTAACGCCCGCCTTTGCACCGCCCGCACCCGGCCGGCGACGCTCGCCGCGTGCGGGCGGCGCGCATCCGGCCCTCCGGCCGGCGCGCACTGCCCCGACACCCGCACGCATCCCGGTTTCCCGCCCGATAACAATTCGGCTCGCCACGTGATTTGCATTGGCCGAAAGATTGGTTCACGCGGACCGCGGGTTTTCGTACGCTGAAAGCCCGTACTTGCTATGTGCCCGCCATGAACCGCACGATCCGCTACAAGGGCTACGAAGTCGCCCCCGCCGCCGCCCGGCTGCCGAACGGGCTGTTCGCCGCGAACCTGACGATCGAGAAGGCAAGCGGCGGCCCGTCGCCGCGCGCCGTGTCGTTCGACGCCATCGACTTCTTCTTCGAAGAGGAACACGCGCTCGCGTATGCGTCCCGCTGGGGACGCCTGTGGGTCGATACGCAAGCGTAAACGCCGCGCGCGGCGGCGCGGACGGCCGCACGAAAATGCGCGATTACGGAAGCTATGCAAGAATCTTTCGTCTCGTAATCGCATAACAACAGCCATGTCCGACACGCTGCAGCACGAACATGCGGCGGCAGATCACGCAATGCGCAACTGGACCTTCGAGCATCCGGGCCCGGTCCGGATCGGTTCCGATGCGCACAGGCAAATGTTCTGCCGCATGCTGCTCGACACGCACAACCCGTACAAGCCGGCCGTCATCGATTGGCCGCCGCTCAAGCCCGACGAACTCAAGCGGCTCACGTCGCTGCCGATTTGGGACATTGCCGTGCAAACGGAAGGCCGCGCGTCGATCCGCGTTGCCACGTTCGCGGCCACCGTCGACGATCCGCTGCTGCGCCGCGCGCTCGAGATGGACGGCGGCGAGGAAGCCCGGCACAAGGTCGTGCTGTCGAAGCTGGTCGAGGCATACGGGATCGATCTCGCCCCCGAACCGCCCTATCCGGCGCCGAAGGATCCCGAATGGGCGTGGATGGTGACCGGCTTCAGCGAATGCATCGACAGCTTCTTCGCATTCGGCCTGTTCCGTTCCGCGCAGCGCTCCGGCTATTTCCCGACCGAACTCGTCGATACCTTCGAACCCGTGATCCAGGAGGAAGGTCGCCACATCCTGTTTTTCGTGAACTGGTATGCGTGGTACTGGCGCAACCTGCCGTGGTGGCGTCGGCCGTGGTTCTTCGCACGCGTCGCGGCCGTGTGGGCGTTCCTGATTCGCGAGCGCGTCAGCATCGCGCGCGGCATCGACCCCGACGGCGTCGCCCGCGACGCGAACTTCCCGGCGACGAGCACGGCGGACATCGGCGAATCGCTTAACCCGCGCGAGCTGATCGAGTTGTGCCTCGTCGAGAACGAGCGCCGTATGGCCGGCTACGACAAACGGTTGCTGCGTCCGATGTTCGTACCACGCATGGCGCGCCTCGCGCTGCGCTTCATGCGGAAGTAGCGCTGCGGCGGCCCGTAGCGGGCCGAGGCGCGAATGCCAATCGCGCGCGGCGGTCTGCTTCGGTGCCGGAACTGGGCGGCGGGAGCGGGTTTCGCCCCTGCCGTCATCCGCGCCCGTCCATCGAATCGATACGCGCGCCCGCCGCAAATCTTCCCGCCGCAGATTGACTCGGCCGGCGCCGACGTTGCAAGGGTGCAGCGGCCCGCCGGGCACGACTGCACGCGCATCGCACGTTGCACGTCCGTTCCCGGCTCCGGCGGACTGCATCCGCGCCCGAGCCGGACAGCGTCGTCGGCGTGGAGCGGATCCGACATTCCCCTACGTCCCCCCGTAACACCGACCTTCCGCTTCACATGCAAACGATTGCGAAAGTCGGTCGCCGCCGCAATGGCCGCGCATGCGGGCCGCCCGCGCCAGGCGCCACAGAGGCCTCGGCTCATCGCCGAACCTGAACCCGCATATGAATGCCGCCTTTGCGCGCGATTCGATAGCCGAATCCCGTTCACGGCACCGATGCGCTCGTTGCATTTTTTTACAACTTCATGAAAGCGGGGGCAACGAAACGCCCGTCCGACGGGCAACTGAGGCCGATGCGATGCGCAAATCGGCACACTCGGGCAATACGCCTTTAACTTTTATTCCATTTTAGAGATACGCACTGAATCCGACGAAAACCATCCATAAAACAAAAATATAATAAGTTAATAGATACGCAAAACCATTATCAACTAGCACGACAGAAATCTTACAGAACAGAAAGAAATCTCGGTTGCGCAAACGTTTGCGCTCGAATTCGTCGTACTTTTCTGATGTTCGTGAGTGACCAAAGCGACCCCAAAACATAATAAGACATTGATTTTTGAGGATTTTCACACCAATCCTCGCGTGGAGAAGCCGCCCACCCTCAACTCTCCACGAGTTATCGACTTAACGACCCCTCAATACATCAAAGCGCGATTCATTAACCATTCTTTAACTTTTCCGACCAGCAATTTTTCACTGTTTATCAATCTCAAAATAACGCCTCCAATAAACTCCGCCCATCATTTTTGAGATTCGCGCGGGCGCACGGCAGATTCATCTAACGAAAGAGACCGGTGTGTGACGTGCTTATTTGGAGGTAGTACGACATGAACCGCACATACCGTTCGATCTGGAACGAAGCCCTTGGCGCCTGGGTCGCGGCATCCGAACACGATTCGGCACGGGGCAAGCCGAACAAGTCGGCCGTCGTGAAGGCGGTCGCCGCCGCCGCGCTCGTTGCCGGCGTCGCCAATAGCAACATCGTGTACGCGCAGTACGCGGCTGGCGGCGGCACTGTCACGGGCACCGGCACGCAGGGCATTGCGATCGGCGGCAATGGCGGCAGCACCACGACGGCGAGCGGGGCTACGTCGATTGCAATCGGCGCGAACGCCACGGCGTCCGGCAACTACTCGCAAGCTTTCGGTCAGGCCACGACGGCGACCGGCTCGAGCGCGATCGGGATAGGCTCCGGCGCGAAGGCACTCAACACGGGCGCGACCGCGGTCGGCAACGACGCGACCGCTTCGGGCTCCAGCTCGATCGCAATTGGCGGCGGCAACAGCTCCGGCTCGGGCGGGGCGGTGGCGGCCGGCAGCAACGCGATCGCACTGGGTCGGTTTTCGAACGTCAACGCGGCGACGACGTCAGGTATCGCAATCGGTTCGAATGCGACGGTCACGTCGGTTGGCACCAACGGCACGGCGCTCGGTTCGGCAGCCACGGCAGCGGGCTCCGGCGCAACCGCCCTCGGCAATGGCGCTACGGCGACGGGCACCAACGCGATCGCGCTCGGCGGCACGGCCAACTACACGTCGAGTGTCGCAATCGGTGCAGGCAGCGTGACCGGCGCGGCGGCACCGACGGGAACGGGGTATCTGACGGGCAGCACCGCCCCGACGTCGGAAGTGTCGGTCGGCAGTTCGACGGCGCTGCGTCGCATCACGAACGTCGCCGACGGCTCTGCACCTCAGGATGCGGTCACCGTGGCTCAGCTCAGCACCGGGATGAGCACGACGACCAGTGCGATCAGCAGCTTGTCGACGTCGACGTCGACGGGGCTTTCGTCAGCCAATAGCTCGATCTCGTCGCTGTCCACATCGACCTCGACCGGCCTCAGTTCGACCAAGAGTTCGATTGCCTCGCTGTCGACTTCCACGTCGACGGGGCTGTCGTCGGCCAACAGCTCGATCTCGTCGCTGTCCACCTCGACTTCGACCGGGATCAACTCGCTGTCGACCGGCCTCAGCTCAGCGAATAGCTCGGTCGCCTCGCTGTCGACTTCCACGTCGACCGGTCTGTCGTCGACCAATAGCTCGGTTGCCTCGCTGTCTACCTCGACGTCGACGGGGATCAGCTCGCTGTCTACCTCGACTTCGACCGGGATCAACTCGCTGTCGACCGGCCTCAGCTCAGCGAATAGCTCGGTCGCCTCGCTGTCGACTTCCACCTCGACGGGGCTGTCGTCGGCTAACAGCTCGATCTCGTCGCTGTCCACCTCGACTTCGACCGGCCTCAGTTCGACCAATAGCTCGGTTGCTTCGCTGTCGACTTCCACGTCGACGGGGCTGTCGTCGGCTAATAGCTCGATCGGCTCCCTGTCCACCTCGACCTCGACGGGCATCAATTCGCTGTCGACTTCCACCTCGACGGGGCTGTCGTCGGCTAATAGCTCGATCAGCTCGCTGTCTACCTCGACGTCGACCGGTCTGTCGTCGACCAATAGCTCGGTCACCTCGTTGTCTACCTCGACGTCGACGGGGATCAGCTCGCTGTCGACCGGCCTCAGCTCGACCAATAGCTCGGTCGCTTCGCTGTCGACTTCCACGTCGACGGGGTTGTCGTCGGCTAATAGCTCGATCAGCTCGCTTTCTACCTCCACGTCGACGGGGATCAACTCGCTGTCGACCGGCCTCAGCTCGGCGAATAGCTCGGTCGCCTCGCTGTCGACTTCCACGTCGACGGGGCTGTCGTCGGCTAATAGCTCGATCAGCTCGCTGTCTACCTCCACGTCGACCGGTCTGTCGTCGACCAATAGCTCGGTTGCCTCGCTGTCTACCTCGACGTCGACGGGGATCAGCTCGCTGTCGACCGGCCTCAGCTCGGCCAATAGCTCGGTTGCCTCGCTGTCGACTTCCACGTCGACGGGGCTGTCGTCGGCTAACAGCTCGATCAGCTCGCTGTCCACCTCGACCTCGACCGGCCTCAGCGCGACCAATAG
Organism: Burkholderia latens; assembly: GCF_001718795.1. NCBI lineage: Bacteria > Pseudomonadati > Pseudomonadota > Betaproteobacteria > Burkholderiales > Burkholderiaceae > Burkholderia > Burkholderia latens. Next base: position 1,960,456 of record NZ_CP013438.1, read on the forward strand.
CTCGGTCGCTTCGCTGTCAACTTCCACGTCGACCGGTCTGTCGTCGGCTAACAGCTCGATCAGCTCGCTGTCGACCTCCACGTCGACGGGGCTGTCGTCGGCTAATAGCTCAATCGGCTCGCTGTCTACCTCGACTTCGACGGGCATCAATTCTCTGTCGACCGGGCTCAGCTCGGCAAATAGCTCGGTCGCCTCGCTGTCCACCTCTACCTCGACGGGGATCAACTCGCTGTCGACCGGCCTCAGCTCGGCCAATAGCTCGGTTGCCTCGCTGTCGACTTCCACGTCGACGGGGCTGTCGTCGGCTAACAGCTCGATCGGCTCGCTGTCTACCTCGACTTCGACGGGCATCAATTCTCTGTCGACAGGCCTCAGCTCGACCAATAGTTCGGTCGCTTCGCTGTCGACTTCTACATCGACCGGCCTCTCATCGGCCAATAGCTCGATCAGCTCGCTGTCGACCGGCCTCAGCACGGTTACCACCAAGACCGACAATCTCGGCAACAGCACGGCCGCGGCCCTCGGCGGCGGTTCAAGCTATAACCCGGCAACCGGCACCGTTTCCGCTCCGTCGTACACGACGTACAACGCGAACGGCACGACGTCGACCGCCAATAGTGTTGGCTCGGCGATCGACAGCATCAACAACCAGGGCATCAAGTACTTCCACGCGAATTCGACGGCAGCCGACAGCCAGGCACTCGGCACCGACTCGGTCGCGATCGGCCCGAATGCGATCGCCAACCACGCGGGCGACGTCGCACTCGGCAGCGGCTCCGTTACCGGCGCGCCCGCTCCGACGCCCACGGGTACCGTTGGCGGCGTGACCTCCACGTTCGCGGGGGGCAACCCGAGCAGCGTGGTGAGCGTCGGCAATGCGAGCACGGGCACCACACGCCAGATCACCAATGTCGCGGCAGGCCAAATAACGCCGACCAGCACGGACGCGATCAACGGCTCCCAACTCTTCGCGACCAATTCCATCGTGGATTCGCTGTCAACGACGGTATCGTCGTCCAGCAGCGCGATCTCGTCGCTGTCGACTGGCATCACCTCGTTGTCGACGGGGCTCAGTTCGACCAATAGCTCGGTGACCTCGCTGTCGTCGTCGACTTCGACGGGGTTGTCGTCGGCAACCAGCTCGATCGCTTCGCTCTCCACGTCGACTTCGACGGGGATCAATTCGCTGTCGACCGGCCTGAGCTCGACCAACAGCTCCGTGGCGTCGCTGTCGACTTCCACGTCGACGGGTCTGTCATCGGCAAACAGCTCGATCGGCTCGCTTTCCACCTCGACGTCGACCGGCATCAGCTCGTTGTCCACCGGCATCAGCTCGACCAATAGCTCGGTTGCTTCGCTGTCGACTTCCACGTCGACGGGTCTGTCATCGGCAAACAGCTCGATCGGCTCGCTTTCCACCTCGACGTCGACCGGAATCAGCTCGCTGTCGACCGGCCTCAGCTCGACCAACAGCTCGGTTGCTTCGCTGTCGACTTCCACGTCGACGGGTCTGTCATCGGCAAACAGCTCGATCGGCTCGCTTTCCACCTCGACGTCGACCGGCATCAGCTCGTTGTCCACCGGCATCAGCTCGACCAATAGCTCGGTTGCTTCGCTGTCGACTTCCACGTCGACGGGTCTGTCATCGGCAAACAGCTCGATCGGCTCGCTTTCCACGTCGACGTCGACCGGCATCAGCTCGTTGTCCACCGGCATCAGCTCGACCAATAGCTCGGTTGCTTCGCTGTCGACCTCCACGTCGACGGGGTTGTCGTCGGCAAACAGCTCGATCGGCTCGCTTTCCACCTCGACGTCGACCGGCATCAGCTCGTTGTCCACCGGCATCAGCTCGACCAATAGCTCGGTTGCTTCGCTGTCGACTTCCACGTCGACGGGTCTGTCATCGGCAAACAGCTCGATCAGCTCGTTGTCCACGTCGACGTCGACCGGCATCAACTCGTTGTCCACAGGCATCAGCTCGACCAATAGCTCCGTTGCTTCGCTGTCGACTTCCACGTCAACGGGCCTCTCGTCGGCAAACAGCTCGATCGGCTCGCTTTCCACGTCGACGTCGACCGGCATCAGCTCGCTGTCCACCGGCCTCAGCTCGACCGACAGCTCCGTCGCTTCGCTGTCGACGTCGACGTCAACGGGCTTGTCGTCAGCCACCAGCTCGATCAGTTCGCTTTCCACGTCGACTTCGACGGGCATCACCTCGTTGTCGACCGGCCTGAGCTCGACCGATAGCTCGGTGGCGTCGCTGTCAACCTCGACGTCAACCGGCCTCTCGTCGGCTACGAGTTCGATCAGCTCCCTGTCGACGTCGACCTCCACCGGCATCAACTCGTTGTCGACGGGCCTCAGCTCGACCGACAGCTCGGTGGCGTCGCTGTCGACCTCCACGTCGACCGGTCTCTCGTCGGCAACCAGCTCGATCGGCTCGCTGTCCACCTCGACGTCGACCGGCATTAGCTCGCTGTCCACTGGCCTCAGTTCGACCGATAGCTCAGTGGCATCGCTGTCGACCTCCACGTCGACCGGTCTGTCGTCGGCTACGAGTTCGATCAGCTCCCTGTCGACGTCGACCTCCACCGGCCTCTCGTCTGCCAACAGCTCGATCTCGTCTCTCTCCACGTCGACTTCGACCGGCATCAGCTCGACCAATAGTTCGGTTGCCTCACTGTCGACTTCCACGTCGACGGGTCTCTCGTCAGCAACCAGCTCGATCAGCTCGCTGTCGACGTCGACCTCGACCGGCATCAACTCGTTGTCGACGGGCCTCAGCTCGACCGACAGCACCGTGGCGTCGCTCTCGACTTCGACGTCGACCGGCCTGTCGTCGGCGACCAGCTCGATCAGCTCGCTGTCCACCTCGACTTCGACCGGCATCAGCTCGCTGTCGACCGGCCTCAGCTCGACCGACAGCTCGGTGGCATCGCTGTCGACCTCCACGTCGACCGGTCTCTCGTCGGCAAACAGCTCGATCGGCTCGCTGTCCACCTCGACGTCGACCGGCATTAGCTCGCTGTCCACTGGCCTCAGTTCGACCGATAGCTCAGTGGCATCGCTGTCGACCTCCACGTCGACCGGTCTGTCGTCGGCTACGAGTTCGATCAGCTCCCTGTCGACGTCGACCTCCACCGGCCTCTCGTCTGCCAACAGCTCGATCTCGTCTCTCTCCACGTCGACTTCGACCGGCATCAGCTCGCTGTCGACCGGCCTCAGCTCGACCAATAGCTCCGTCGCTTCGCTGTCGACTTCCACGTCAACGGGCCTCTCGTCGGCAAACAGCTCGATCGGCTCGCTTTCCACGTCGACGTCGACCGGCATCAGCTCGCTGTCCACCGGCCTCAGCTCGACCGACAGCTCCGTCGCTTCGCTGTCGACTTCCACGTCAACGGGCCTGTCGTCGGCGACCAGCTCGATCAGCTCGCTGTCCACCTCGACTTCGACCGGCATCAGCTCGCTGTCGACCGGCCTCAGCTCGACCAATAGCTCCGTCGCTTCGCTGTCGACTTCCACGTCAACGGGCCTCTCGTCGGCAAACAGCTCGATCGGCTCGCTTTCCACGTCGACGTCGACCGGCATCAGCTCGCTGTCCACCGGCCTCAGCTCGACCGACAGCTCCGTCGCTTCGCTGTCGACTTCCACGTCAACGGGCCTGTCGTCGGCGACCAGCTCGATCAGCTCGCTGTCCACCTCGACTTCGACCGGCATCAGCTCGCTGTCGACCGGCCTCAGCTCGACCGACAGCTCGGTGGCATCGCTGTCGACCTCCACGTCGACCGGCCTCTCGTCGGCTACGAGTTCGATCAGCTCCCTGTCGACGTCGACGTCCACCGGCCTCTCGTCGGCAACCAGCTCGATCGGCTCGCTGTCCACCGGCCTGAGCACGACGAACAGCTCGCTCACGTCGTTGTCCACGTCGACCGCCAGCAGCGTCACGTCGCTGTCCACGGGCCTGAGCTCGACCAACAGCTCCGTCGCTTCACTGTCGACCTCGACGTCGACCGGCCTGTCGTCGGCTACCAGCTCGATCGCCTCCCTGTCGACGTCGACCTCGACCGGTCTGTCGACGGCTGCCAGCACGATACTGTCGCTGTCGACGTCCACGTCGACCGGCCTGTCGTCGGCCACCAGCTCGATCACGTCGCTGTCCACCTCGACGTCGACCGCGATCGAAGCCGCGAAGACGCACTACTTCAGCGTCAACGACAACGGCACGCAGCAAGGCAACTACGCAAATGACGGCGCAACCGGCGTCAACGCACTCGCCGCCGGCGCGAACGCCAGCGCGGCCGGCGCCAGCAGCGTGGCGGTTGGCGACGGCTCGAACGCGCAAACGGCAGGTGCAGTCGCGATCGGCCAGAATGCATCGGCCGCAGGCGGCAAGGCGGTGTCGATCGGCTCCGGCAACACCGCGAGCGGCGACGGCGCGGTCGCGATCGGCGACCCGAGTGTTGCAACGGGCACCGGCGCAGTCGCGATGGGCGCAAACGACACCGCGACCGGCACCGGCGCAGTGGCGCTCGGCAACGCGAACACCGCAACCGGCAACGGCGCGCTGGCCCTCGGCAGCGCGAACCAGGCCACCGCGGACAACACGATCGCGCTCGGCAACCAGGCGACGGCCAGCGCAATCGGCGCGCAGGCCTACGGTACGAACGCAAAGGCTACGGCAACCGACGCCCTCGCGTTCGGCTCGAACGCCACGGCCAACGTCGCGAACTCGATCGCCCTCGGCGCGAACTCGGTCACGGGCAACGCAGTCGGCACGTCGAGCGCAACGATTGGCGGCGTCACGTACTTCTTCGCGGGCAGTTCGCCGGCAGGCGTGGTCAGCGTCGGCGACGCCGCCACGGGCGCCACGCGCCAGATCACGAACGTGTCGGCCGGCCAGATCTCGGCCACGAGCACGGACGCGATCAACGGCAGCCAGCTCAACGCGACGAACCAGGCGATCACGAGCCTGTCGACGTCGACCGCGTCGAACATCTCGTCGCTGTCGACCGGCATCGGTTCGCTGTCGACGGGCCTGAGCTCGACCAACAGCAACCTTACGTCGCTGTCCACGTCGACGTCGACGGCGATCGGCTCGCTGTCGACCGGCCTGAGCTCGACCAACAGCAACCTCACGTCGCTGTCCACGTCGACGTCGACGGGCATCGGCTCGCTGTCGACCGGCCTGAGCTCGACGAACAGCACGGTGGCGTCGCTGTCGACGGGCGTGACCAACCTCAACAACCAGGTGAGCCAATTGTCGACGACGATCAACAACACGACCCGCACGGCGAACAACAACGGCATCGCCGCCGACATGAACGGCACCGGCAACGACAGGCCCGTCGTCACGGCCGGCTCGAACTCGGTGGCGATCGGTGCGGCGTCGAACGACGGCGGTCGCTCGAACGTGGTGTCGGTGGGCAGCGACCAGCAGCAACGCCAGATCACGAACGTCGCGCCGGGCACGCAAGGCACCGATGCGGTGAACGTGAACCAGCTGACGCAGGTGCAGACGACGCTGTCGACGGCACTGTCGGGACAGCAGGCGCAGATCAACTCGCTGGGCTCGCAGCTGCAGCAGACCGACCAGATGGCGAAGCAGGGTATCGCGGCGGTCGGTGCGATGGCGTCGATCCCGCAGCTGGACCGCGACGCCAACTTCGGGATGGGGGTCGGCACGTCGACCTTCCTCGGCCAGAAGGCCATGGCGGTCAACATGCAGGCTCGCATCACGGAAAACCTGAAGGCGTCGATCAACGGCGGCTTCAGCGGCGGTCAGAAGGTGATCGGCGCCGGCATGCTGTATCAGTGGAAGTAACCGGTCGCGACGCCACGCCGCCCGGCTTGCGAGCCGGGTTGCGCGCGGCGGCCACGACGGCAGGACGAGCGCACCGCCCATCGTGCGGTGCGCTTCAGTCAACCACAGTTTTGAGGATGTAACCGTGAACAAACTCGCTCTGGCGCTCGCACTTTCCGCGATCGGCCTCGCCGCGTGCTCGACCGCATCGGGCCCGACCTACAGCGCATCCGAACTGCAGCCGCGCGACGGCGTGCGCACGTTCCAGGTGGACTGCCATGGCCTGCTGTCGGGCCCGCAGACGTGCATGAGAGCCGCACGCAAGATCTGCGCGGACCAGCCGGTACGCACGATCGACTCGGCCCGCGCGCTGCGCGACGGCGCGGATCCCGCGACGCTGATATTCCAGTGCGGCGCGGCGCCGGCCGAAGCGGCGCCCGCAGCTTCGGCGCCGGCCCCTGCGCCCGCCGCGGTCGAACACGTGAACCTCGCGGGCGACGCGCTGTTCGCAACCGGCCAGGCCACGTTGACGCCCGCCGCGCGCGCCTCGCTCGACAAACTGCTGAGCGAACGCGAGGACCGCACATATACCCAGGTGTCGGTCACCGGCTATACGGACTCGGTCGGCAGCGATGCGTCGAACCTCGCGCTGTCCAAGCGCCGCGCCGAAGCGGTCGCATCCTATCTGAACGCGCATGGGCTGAAGGCCGGCTCGATGACGGTCTCCGGCCGCGGCAAGACCGATCCGGTCGCATCCAACGCGACGGCCGAAGGCCGCGCGAGCAACCGCCGCGTCGAGATCTCGCTGCAGCGCTGAGCGCCCGGCCGCGGCGATCCTTGCGCGGCGGCCGGCACCGGCTGCGCATTCCCGCCCGGCCGACGCACTGCCGAACCACGCGGGCGCGGCTTGCCACCCGTCCGCGCGAGTCCGCGCCGGACGGTATGTCAAAGTTCGTCATGCCCCTCCACAAACCGGCGACTTCCGTGCCACAATCGCCGCAGACAGTTGCCGGGCCGTTCCGCCCGCGTCGCGCGCCGTGCCAATCGCGCCCGACGCAACCGCGGAATCCGGCGGCCGCTCAGCGCTCCGCGCAGCCCGACTCGTATTCCCGCATGCGCCGACGCGAACGCAACCACGACAATCCACGGCGCGCCGTTTCGCGGCCCGGCGCTCGACGCCCCCGCCGAACGCGCGGCGCCGCAGAGGAAACCAACCGGTGACGGACATCGATCAAACCGCCTCGGGCAGCACGCGCACGCAACGGCCGGCCGTCGGCATCTCGCTGTTTGCGCGCGACGGCCAGGCGATCTGGGAAAACGGCATCCACCAGAACATCGCGTACCTCGCGATGATGCTGAAACGCTCGGACCACGTCGGCCCCGTCTATTTCCTGAATGGCGGCGACGCGAACGCACTGCCGGCCGGCCTCGAACTCGACGGACTCGACGTGCCGCTCGTCAAACCCGCCGACGTCACGCACGCACTGGATGTCGTGATCGAGATGGGCGCGCAGTTGCCGGTCGAATGGATGCGGCACGTGAAGGCGCTCGGCACGAAGCTCGTCGCGTGCTACGTCGGTCATACGTACAGCGGTCTCGCCGAGACGCCGATCTTCGGCAAGCCGTCGGGCCACATCTTCAACGGCACGCAATTCGACGAAGTGTGGGTGCTCGAGAAGTCGCAGAAGATCGACGTGCCGCTGTTGCGCACGCTCACCCGCGCGCCGGTCTATACGATTCCTCATCTTTGGTCGCCGTACTTCCTCGATCGCCGCATCGCCGCGCTCGCGAACGAGGGCGTGACCTTCGGCTATCGCCGTGGCCCCCGCCCATGGCGTCTCGCGACGCTCGAGCCGAACATCTCGGTCGTGAAGTCCTGTCACTACCCGATGCTCGCGTGCGACGAGTTCTATCGCGCGCATCCGGACGCCGTGCAGCATCTGTTCGTCGTCAACTCGCTGCACATGAAGGCGCATCCAACCTTCGTGCACTTCGCGAACAGCCTCGAGCTGGTGCGCCAGCACAAGGCGACGTTCGAACCGCGCCTCGATCTGCCGGGCTTCATGGCGCGCCATGCGGATGCCGTGGTATCGCATCACTGGGAAAATCCGCAGAACTACCTCTATTACGACGTGCTCTACGGCGGCTATCCGCTGATCCACAACTCGACGCTGCTCGGCGACGCCGGCTACTACTACCCGGATTTCGATTCCGTCTCCGGCGCCCGCGCGCTGTATGACGCGTGGCTGCATCACGACGAGCGGCTCGACGACTATCGCGCGAAAGCCGGCCGGCTGCTGCGGTCGGTCTCGATCGACAACCCCGCGAACCTGGACGCGTTCGTCGCGCGCCTGGTCGCCTGAACCGGAGCACACGCATGTCGGACTCGAATGCCCGTCAAGCGCCCGGCGACGGCAAACGTCTCGTCGTCGGCGTATCGCTGTTCGTGCGCGGCGCGGGCCAGTCGCTGTGGGAAAACGGCATTTTCCAGAACTGCCTGCTGCTGATCCTGCTGCTGCGTCAGTCACCGCTCGTCGCGGACGCCGTGATGGTGAACGGCGGCGAACAGGTCGCCGATCCGCAGATGATGCTCGGCGAGTGGAACGTGCCGCTGCTGTCGATGGACGAAGCGTTGCAACGCTGCGACGTGCTGATCGAAATGAGTGCGCAGTTCGGCGCGGACTACCTGCGCGCATTCCGCGCGCGCGGCGGCAAGGTCGTCACGATGCGGGTCGGCAACGACTACGTGATCGACATCGAGCGTGCGATGTTCGACAAGCCGTCGGGCTTCCTTTTCTCGGGCGCGCCGTACGACGCGGTGTGGACGATTCCGGAATTCGAGCGCTCTTGCCTGCACTATTACCAGACGGGCCTGCGCGCGCCGGTGACGATCGTTCCGCACATCTGGCATCCGATGCTGTTCGACAAGGCGCGTGCGACGCTTGGCGCCGGTTTGTCATTCGGCTATCGGCCGGGCAAGCCGCGCTGGCGCGTGACGATGTTCGAGCCGAACATCTGCATGGTGAAGACGAGCATCATCCCGATGCTGGTGACCGAGGAAGCGTACCGCGCGAAGCCTGCGTTCCTCGAGTTCGTGCGCGTGTGCAACACGCTGCACCTGAAGGAACACGCGACGTTCGTCCACTTCGCGAAAAGCCTCGACATCGTGAACCACGGAATCACGACGTTCGAAAGCCGCTATGCGGTGTACGAGTTCATGGCCGCGTACGGTGACGCCGTGGTGTCCCACACGTGGGAAAACGCGCAGAACTACCTGTACTACGAACTGTTGTACGGCGACTACCCGCTGATCCACAACTCGCCGTTCCTCGGCAAGGCCGGGTATTTCTATCCGGACTTCGACTGCCAGGCCGGCGGCCGCGCGCTGCTGCAGGCGTTTGCCGAGCACGATGCGAACCTCGACGCGTACCGCGAGCAATCGAAGCACGTGCTCGACTCGGTCAGCATCTACAACCCCGGCAACGTCGCCGCGTATTCCGACGCGATCGCGTCGCTCTATCGCGACGCATGACGCGCCGCCTTCCCCCGGACTCCGACATGAACGCACATCCGCCCGTCTCTCGCACGAAATGGCTGATCGGCTGCGCCGTCGCGTCGATCGCGATCGGTGCGCATGCGCAATCCGACGGCGAATCTGCCGACGCGCTGCTGCGCGACGCCGATGCAGTCTTCAGGCAGCTCGACGCGGGCCAGTACGGTGCGGTGTGGAACGACGCCGCCGCGTTCGTGAAGGCGCGCGTCAAGCAGGACCAGTTCGCGCTGGACATGCAGCGCGCGCGCCAGTCGGTCGGCATGGTCGGCCATCGCGGCTGGGCGCAGATCACGCGAATTCGCTACACGAATTCATCGTCGATGCCCGACGGGCTCTATGCGAACGTCGACTATGCAACGACGCTCGCGACCGGGACGACCGTGTACGAAAAACTGAGCTTTCGCCTCGGCGACGACGGCCGCTGGCACCTGACCGGCTACGTGCCGCGCCAGTCGCAGAACTACACGCCTTGAACCGCGCACCGTCCGCCCGGAGCCGCCGATGAAAATCAATGTCGCGATTACGATGAACGTTCAGCGCGACGCGACGCAGTCGATCTGGTACAACGGCGCGAACCAGCATTGCGTGTACCTGTACATGCTGCTCAAGCGTTCGCCGCTGATCGGCGAAGTGTGGCTCGCGCACGACGACGGCATCACCGACTACCCGCAGGCGCTGATGATGGATGCATTCGGCGACGCGCTGCGGCCGCTGTCGGCGATCGTCCATCAGACCGACCTGCTGATCGAGATGAACGCGTTCATCGATCCGTCGCACACGGACGCGGTGCGCCGGCGCGGCGGCAAGTGCGTGTCTTACCGCTTCGGCAACGATTACGTGATCGCCGTCGAAACGATCAACTTCGAGAAGAACGACTGGCGGCCGAACCCGCACCGCGTGCAGTTCGACGAGATCTGGACCAACCCGCAGCACATGCATACGTGCGCGGCATACTTTCAGGCCGTCTATCGCGCACCGGTAATCGAGCTGCCGCACATCTGGTCGCCGTACTTCATCGAACGCAGCCTCGACGCCGATCCGGAATTGAAGGCGCGTTTCGGCTACCGCAACCGCGGCCCGGCGAAGCGAATCGCGTTCTTCGAACCGAACCTGAACGTCGTGAAGAGTTCGATCGTCCCGATGCTGGCCGCAAACGCCTGCTATATGGACCATCCCGAGCTGGTCGAGCACGTGTACATGACCAATACGTTCGACAAGAAGGAAAACGTCGCCTTCAAGCATCTCGCGCTCGGGCTCGAGATGGTGCGCGACGGCAAGGCGACGGCCGACGTGCGCGCGCCGTTCGTTGCATGGGCCGCGCACCACACCGACATCGTCGTATCGCACCACTGGGAAAACGGCTTGAACTACCTGCTGTACGACGCGCTGTACGGCAACTACCCGCTCGTGCACAACTCGCCGTTCCTGCGCGACGTCGGCTACTACTACCCGGACTTCGAGATATTCGACGCCGCGCGTGCGATCGCAACCGCCGCGCAGACGCACGACGCGCGGCTCGACGAATACGCGACGGCAGCCCGCCGCTGCCTGCAGCGGGTCGACGCGCTCGCGGATCACAACGTCGGCGCATATTCCGGGCAGATCCAGCGTTTGTTCGGCGCGCGTGCGCTCGGCTGAGCGCGCCGGCCCGCGTTTCGCCGATTAAGGACACCGTTCGAAATTGCGCGGTGAACGACCGGATCCACGGCCCGTTCGCCATCGACAGATACATCGCCCCGGCAAGCGGCGCACGGATCAAAGCGCAAGCACTCGCTATCCGCTCGTTCACATCGCGACGACGGCCCGGCGTGCAAACACGCGCTATGCCGGCACGCGCTGCCCCCGCCATTCTGCAAACATGCGGCCATGACGCCGGCCGACGCGTGCGAGCGTTGCGAAACAGCGGGCAGCAGCGGGGCTGACCGCGCCCGCCTGCTGCGCGAGGCTGCCCGCGACGCCGCACGCGATCGCCGAATCGTCGCCGCACGCGCCCGCAAACACGCCGGCGAAATAGTGTCGCGCAGCGCGCTCGCGGCCATCGGCATCGAGTAGCTTCATCCGGTAAATCAGTTGCGAGACGCGGCCAAGGCCGTCTAGAAACGGCTCGACGTCCGTCGGCGCATCGAGCGTATCGCGGACATCGGCGCTTTCGGCGAGGTCGGCGCCGATCTGGCGCAGCACGTCCGCCAATTCGCCGATTGCGACGAGCGCGTGCGCGCCAGCCGCCCGCGTGCCCGCTCCGTGCCCGCCCCACGCCTTCGTCCTCATCATGCCCACGCCCCTTTTAGAATCCGTCCTTGCGCGATGCCGGAATGCGCTGCCCGCGATGGGCTCGTACGGCCTCACGCAAGCTCATGCAGCCGCTGGCGACCGCCTCGAAAAGCGGATTCCCTGCGCCCACGCGACGCCGGAATCCAGGATGATTTGCCGATCGACCTCGTTCTCGACGCCTTCGACGACGACGTGCCGCGCGCTTTCGTGCGCGAACGCAATCAGCCGGCGAAACTGGTAGCGTCCGATCGCGTTGCGCTTGATCAACGACAGCACCGACCGGTCGAGCTTCACGATGTCGGGGTTGCCGATCACGAGATTGTTCAGCGCGCTGAAGCCGACGCCGAAATCGTCGATCGCGACGCGGCATCCGGCCTGCCGGAACCGATTGACGAACGACCGGCCCGCGACGGGGTTCAGCGGCCCCGTCTCGGTGATTTCGACGACGAGCCGCGCCGCCACCGACGGCTCGCGCTCGAGCCGCCTGAAGATCGGCAACCACGCGTCGTCGACGACCGCGCTCGCCGCCGCGATGTTGCAGCCGTACACGGCGTTCGCCTCGGCGCGCAGCGCGTCGATCGTCCGGCCGACCACGAGCCGGTCGAACCAGCGCATCAGCCCGAGCGACTCGATCCGGGGCAGGAACGCGATCGGCGGCAACGCGTCGTGCGCGCCCCAGCGCAACCGCGCAAGGCATTCGTGATACAGCACGCCGCCCGACAGATCGGCCCGGCACACCGGCTCGCGTGCAAACGCAAGCCGGCTTTCGACGAAACTGCGTACCGACGCGAGGTCGGGGTGATCGTCGGGTGCGCCAAACACGAGTTCGATCTCGTTTGGATTCGCTACCCTGTTCGCCTCCAGGCGAGGTTCGACCGCATTCATCCGGCGCTCCGGCAAGTGTCGGGCCGTCGGCGACGGCCCGCGCTATCGATACTCGTGGAGCGAGCCGACCACGACGCGCGCCACTGCCTACCCGGCCCAACCTCTTGTTTCGATCTTTTCCGGGAGCGTACTTTTCATTTCGTCGCGCCGTCAAATCCGATATTGTTAACGATATTCAAACACGACAAATACACCACGCATGAGAACCGGCGATTGTGCGACAGGTTACATAAAACCATCATCGATTTATCACAGATAAGCGTTTATTTGACGCCTTTAAACTACGCCGCGCGACCGATTTGCCGGAATTTCCGTTTCACATGCACGATGGCTCGTTATTTGGTATGAGTATATCGATCGTCGGAATCGTGCCGTCGCGGACCGCCCGGACGCCGTGCGTGCCATGCATGGCCACGGAACGAGCGTTCCCGTCGGCATTCGATCATTGTCGAAACTAATTTCGCCGTTTCAAACGATATTGAAAATACCCGCAAGACAATGGCCGCGGCATCGAATAGATATCGGTCGCTGGATTATATGACATCAACCGATTGAAAGATCTTTAACAATCTTTTCAGCTTGTTAACCTCTAAAATAATTCCGGACGGACTTCCCTCGGAGCCGTCGAATTCGTGCCTTCAAAAACCGTCGAGTCTCCCCGGCTCGGCGGTTTCTTTTTTAACGCCGCGCTTTCTTCAGACATTAACCGGAAATAATGCGGGCGACGCCACGCGCACGATCTCACGCAGCCGTCGCGCCAATCAGGTTCGCGAGCAACGCGTCGTACTCGGCGACCAGTGCGGGGTTGGCCGACGTGTAGCGGCCGAGTATCTCGCGCTGGCTCCGCGTGTACCCTTCCCAATCGTCGTCGTGCGTGTGGAGCGCGTGCAGCAGTGCGTCCGCACCCTTCTGCACATCGTTGTCCGGGTAGTAGTAGCCGAGATCGGGCGCAAGGCTAGCGTTGTGCACGAGCGGATAGCCCTGCCAGCACACATCGAAATAGAAGTAGTTGAGCGGGTTCGACCATTGATGCGATACGACAACGTCGGTCAGGTCGGCGAGAAACAGCGGCGTATCGAAACGGCCCACGAAACTCGCCTTGCCCGCGCGCACGATGTCGAGGTAGTTCATCAGCATCACGAACTCCGGGCTGTCGTGCGCGAGACGGTCGGCATTCGTCACGTGCGTGAAGCAGATCGCATCGGGGTCGCGGCGGTACGCCTCGTCGATGATCAGCATCGGGTACACGCAGAACTTGACCACGTTGTGGTTCGGCTCCATCACCGTGAGCCGCTTGCCGGGCTCGCCGCGCGGCCGGTACTCGCCGTGCTCGGGGAGCGGCGCCGCCCGCTCGGTCAGGAACATCGGATCCCACACGAACGGCACGACGCGCCCCGGGCAGCGGCGCAACGACTGCAGGAACGGCAGCGACGACGGCGCGATCTGCGGAATCGCCCACACCTCGTCGTAGCCGCGGTTGATGAACAGCGAATCCCACAGCCGGCGGCCGAACAGCATCGACTCCATCGCGTTGATGTACTCGACGCCGCAGCAATAGCTGACGATCTTCGCGCCGCGCGCCTTCAGATAAGCGGTCTGTGCGGCGTCGATCTGGCCGCCGAGCTCGATCAGCACGTCGAGTGCGTCTTTCATGTCCGCGAACGCGCGCGTGTCGTACACGGTGCGATCCCACGGCAGTGCATCGGTGAGCGGCACGTCGGTCGTATTGACCAGCGTCACGCGGTAGCCGTGCGGCGACGCCATCAGCAGCTTCGCGAGGAACAACGCGTTCTGCTTGATGCCGTTGATCCACAGGCTTTCGTCGGGGGCGCGCAGTCCGATCGTGATACCGATGCGCAGGCCGGTCAGGACAGGAGACGTCATCGTCGGCGGGATGGGAGAGTGAATGGACGCAGTGTAGCGCGCGGCACGCAGCCGCGCGAGCAATCCGCCAGTGTAGCGAAGCGCGCGCCAACGAACTGTCATGGATCGTCATGCGCGGTGTCGAACGTTCCGCACGCGATGCGCGATGCGCGCGCCTGACGCCGCTCGACTGCGATCGACGCGGCCGCCGGACGCGACAAGGCCGGCGTCGCGCCGCAACACGCTACGCCGGCCCGTGCGTCGCCAATACGCCGTTTACGCTTGCGCCATCACCAGCAACTGCGCGCCGTCGGCGACCTGATCGCCGACGCCGTAGAGCACTTCCGCGACGACGCCCGCACCCGGCGCGCCGATCGTGTGCTCCATCTTCATCGCCTCCATCACGATCAGCGGCGTGCCGCCGTCGACCTTCTGGCCGGCCTCGACCAGCACCGCGATCACCTTGCCGGGCATCGGCGCGGTGAGGCGGCCGCCGCCGTGCTCGGCATCGCCCGCGTGCGCGAGCACGTTGCGCCACTCGAACGTCTCGGCCACGCCCTGCGTGAACACGTGGAAACAGTCGCCGTCCGCATACACGCGCCCGCTGCTGCGCACGCCGCCGAGCGTCACGTCGAAGTCGAGCGGCGTCGCGCCGCGCGTCCACGCGAACGACTGCGCGGGCGCATCGCCGGTCGCGACACGCGCGCCGCCGCCATCGTCTTCATAGGTGACCGTCACGTCCGCTTCGCGTTCCGGCGCATGCCATTCGAGCGTGCGCCGATAGCCGCCGTTCAGCCGCCAGTCAGGCAGCGCGCTCCACGGCGACGTGCGCTGCCCCCCGGCCGCATCGCGCTCCCGCGCGAGGAGCGCCGCGCAGGCGAGCGCGAGCGTCGCGCGCGGCGGCTGTTGCGGCGCAAACAGCACGTCGTGGTTGCGCTCGATCAGGCCCGTGTCGAGATCGGCGATCGCAAACGGCTGACACGCGACGATCCGCTGCAGGAACGCGGCATTGGTGTGCAAGCCGACCACCTCGCAGGCCTGCAGCGCGCGCAGCATCCGGCCCAGCGCTTCGGCACGGTCTGCGCCGCGCACGATCAGCTTCGCGATCATCGGATCGTAGAACGGCGTGATCGCATCGCCTTCGCGCACGCCGCTGTCGACGCGCACCGGCGCACCGATCGCGAACTCGACGCCGTCCGGCAGCCGCAGGTGCTTCAGCGTTCCCGTCGACGGCAGGAAACCGCGCGCCGGGTTCTCCGCGTAAAGACGCGCCTCGATCGCATGCCCGTGCACGCGCAGCTCGTCCTGCTTCAGCGGCAGCGGCTCGCCCGCGGCGACGCGCAGCTGCCACTCGACGAGATCGAGCCCCGTGACCATCTCCGTGACCGGATGCTCGACCTGCAGGCGCGTGTTCATCTCCATGAAGTAGAACGCTTCGCCCGTCATGATGAATTCGACGGTGCCCGCGCCGACATAATGCACCGCGCGCGCGGCCGCGACGGCCGCCTCGCCCATCGCCTGCCGCACGTCCGGATGCAGGCCCGGCGCCGGCGCTTCCTCGAGCACCTTCTGATGACGGCGTTGCACCGAGCAATCGCGATCGAACAGGTACACGGTGTTGCCGTGCGTGTCGCCGAACACCTGCACTTCGACGTGACGCGGACGCGTCAGGTATTTCTCGATCAGCACGCGGTCGTTGCCGAAGCTGCTCGCGGCCTCGCGCTGGCACGATGCCAGCGCCGCCAGGAAATCCTCCGAGCGCTCGACCACGCGCATGCCCTTGCCGCCGCCGCCCGCGCTGGCCTTCAGCAGCACCGGATAGCCGATCCGGTCCGCTTCGCGATGCAGGTTGTGCGCGTCCTGGTCGTCGCCGTGATAACCCGGCACGAGCGGCACCGCGGCCGCATGCATCAGCGCCTTGGCGGCCGCCTTCGAGCCCATCGCCGCGATCGCGTCGACCGGCGGCCCGATGAACACGATGCCGGCCGCTTCGCACGCATGCGCGAAATCCTCGTTCTCCGACAGGAAGCCGTAGCCCGGGTGGATGGCCTGCGCGCCGGTCGCGCGCGCGGCCTCGATGATGCGCTCGATGCGCAGGTAACTGTCCGCGGCGGCCGAGCCGCCGATGTGCACCGCTTCGTCGCAAGCGGCGACGTGCTTCGCGTTTGCATCCGCGTCGGAATAAACGGCGACGCTCGCGATCCCGAGACGTTTGCACGTCGCGGCGACGCGGCACGCGATTTCGCCGCGGTTGGCGATCAGAATCTTGTCGAACATGGCTTCGATGTCGTCCGGAAAGTTAGGGGCACGCCGTCATTCACGCCACGAAGGCGTGCGCTTCTCGAGGAAGGATGCGATCCCCTCGCGCGCTTCCGCGCCTGCGCGGGTGCGCGCAATCCAGTCGGCGGTCTGCTCGATCAGCGCCGCGTCGAGCGGCCGGCCGGCCACGTCGGCGACGAGCCGCTTGCACGCGCGCACCGCGGCGGGACCGTTCGCGACGACTGCCGCGGCCACCTGCGCGACCGTGTCGTCGAGCGCATCGGCCGGCACCGCGTCGTGAACGAAGCCGAGCGACGCCGCACGTGCGCTGTCGAACACCTCGGCCGTCGTGAAGTAGCGGCGCGCCGCGCGCTCGCCCATCGCACGCACGACGTACGGCGCGATCGTCGCCGGAATCAGGCCCAGCCGCGCCTCGGACAGGCAGAACTTAGCGCCGTCGGCGGCGATCGCGATGTCGGCCG
This sequence comes from Burkholderia latens, assembly GCF_001718795.1. NCBI lineage: Bacteria > Pseudomonadati > Pseudomonadota > Betaproteobacteria > Burkholderiales > Burkholderiaceae > Burkholderia > Burkholderia latens. Next base: position 1,977,569 of record NZ_CP013438.1, read on the forward strand.
CCGCGACGAGCCCCACGCCGCCCGCATACGCGTCGCCGTGCACGCGCGCGATCACCGGCTTGCCGCAGCGATGGATCGCCTCGAGCATCCGCGCGAGCTTGCGCGCATCGGCGCGGTTCTCGTCGTCCGAGTACCCGGCCATCTTCTTCATCCAGTTCAGGTCCGCGCCCGCGCAGAATGCCGCGCCTTCGGCGGCGAGCACGACCGCGCGCACGCCTTCGTGCGCGTCGAGCCACTCGAACGCGGTGGTCAGCTCGGCGATCGTCGTCTCGTTGAACGCGTTGCGCACGTCTGGCCGCGCGAGCGTGACGGTCGCCACGCGGCCGGCGTCGCTTACCTTGATCGTTTCGTATCGCATCGGTCAGTCCTCCGGGCCGTCACATGCGGAACACGCCGAAGCGCGTGTCTTCGATCGGTGCGTTCATCGACGCCGCAAGCCCGAGCCCCAGCACGTCGCGCGTCTGCGCCGGATCGATTACGCCGTCGTCCCACAGTCGTGCGCTCGCGTAATACGGATGCCCCTGGCGCTCGTACTGGTCGCGGATCGGCTGCTTGAACGCATCCTCGTCGTCGGCCGACCACGTGCCGCCCTTCGCCTCGATCCCGTCGCGGCGCACCGTCGCGAGCACCGATGCGGCCTGCTCGCCGCCCATCACCGAGATCCGCGCATTCGGCCACATCCACAGAAAGCGCGGACCGAACGCGCGGCCGCACATCCCGTAGTTGCCGGCGCCGAACGAGCCGCCGATGATGACCGTGAACTTCGGCACCTTCGCGTTCGACACGGCCGTCACCATCTTCGCGCCGTGACGCGCGATGCCTTCGTTCTCGTACTTGCGGCCGACCATGAAGCCCGTGATGTTCTGCAGGAACACCAGCGGAATCTTGCGCTGGCAGCACAGCTCGATGAAATGCGCGCCCTTCACGGCGGATTCCGAGAACAGGATCCCGTTGTTCGCGACGATCCCGACCGGGTGCCCCCAGATGTGCGCGAAGCCCGTGACGAGCGTCGTGCCGAAGCGCGCCTTGAATTCGTCGAACTCCGAATCGTCGACGATGCGTGCGATCACCTCGCGTACGTCGAACGGCTTGCGCGTGTCGACCGGAATCACGCCGTACAGGCTCTTCGCGTCGTAGCGCGGCGGCTTCGGTTCGCGCAGCGTCACTGGCGGCGCGATCTTCGGTGCGAGATGACTGACGATGTTGCGCGCGATCGACAGCGCGTGCGAATCGTTCTGCGCGAGATGATCGGCCACGCCCGACAGGCGCGTGTGCACGTCGCCGCCGCCGAGATCCTCGGCGCTCACTTCCTCGCCGGTGGCGGCCTTCACGAGCGGCGGGCCGCCGAGGAAAATCGTGCCCTGGTTCTTCACGATGATCGATTCGTCGCTCATCGCCGGCACGTATGCGCCGCCTGCCGTGCACGAGCCCATCACGACCGCGATCTGCGCGATCCCCGCCGCGGACATCGTCGCCTGGTTGAAGAAGATGCGGCCGAAGTGGTCGCGATCGGGAAACACGTCGTCCTGGTTCGGCAGGTTCGCACCGCCCGAGTCGACGAGATACACGCACGGCAGCCGGTTTTCCGCGGCGATTTCCTGCGCGCGCACGTGCTTCTTCACGGTCATCGGGTAGTAGGTGCCGCCCTTGACCGTCGCGTCGTTGCACACGATCACGCACTCGCGGCCCGCGATCCGGCCGATGCCGGTAATCACGCCCGCGCCCGGCGCGTCGTCGTTGTACATGCCGTTCGCCGCGAGTTGCGAGAACTCGAGGAACGGCGCGCCGGGATCGAGCAGTTGCGCGATCCGGTCGCGCGGCAGCAGTTTGCCGCGCGCGAGGTGCTTGTCCCGCGCGGCCTGACCGCCGCCTTGCGCAAGCTGTTCGATCTTCGCGCGCAGGTCGGCGACGACCGCCTCGAGCGCCGCGGCGTTCGCGCGGAAATCTTCCGAACGCGGGTTCAGTTTCGATTCGATGATCGGCATCGACGGGGCTCCGTTCGCGTGACGTGGGGCGTTACATCGTTTCCGCGAACAGCTCGCGGCCGATCAGCATCCGGCGAATCTCGCTCGTGCCCGCGCCGATCTCGTACAGCTTCGCATCGCGCCACAGACGTCCGACCGGGTATTCGTTGATGTAGCCGTTGCCGCCGAGGATCTGGATCGCCTCGCCGGCCATCCACGTCGCCTTCTCGGCCGTGTAGAGGATCACGCCCGCGCAGTCCTTGCGCACCTGGCGAATATGGTCGCTGCCCGCGGAGTCCAGATGGCGGCCGACCGCGTACAGATACGCGCGGCATGCCTGGAACGTGGTGTACATGTCGGCGACCTTGCCCTGGATCAGCTGGAATTCGCCGATCGCCTGGCCGAACTGCTTGCGGTCGTGGATATACGGGACCACCGCGTCGAGACACGCGGCCATGATGCCCGTCGGGCCGCCGGACAGCACCGCGCGTTCGTAGTCGAGCCCGCTCATCAGCACCTTCACGCCGCCGTTGAGCTGGCCGAGGATATTCTCTTCCGGCACCTCGACGTCCTGGAACACGAGTTCGCCCGTGTGCGATCCGCGCATGCCCAGCTTGTCGAGCTTTTGCGCGACCGAGAAGCCCTTCATCCCCTTCTCGACGATGAACGCGGTGATGCCGCGCGGGCCCGCGTCGAGATCCGTCTTCGCGTAGACGACGAGCGTGTCGCAGTCAGGGCCGTTGGTGATCCACATCTTCGTGCCGTTGAGCACGTAGCGGTCGCCGCGCTTGTCCGCGCGCAACTTCATGCTGACGACGTCGGAGCCCGCGTTCGGCTCGCTCATCGCGAGCGCGCCGATGTGTTCGCCCGACACGAGCTTCGGCAGGTATTTCCGCTTTTGCGCGTCGGTGCCGTTGCGGTGGATCTGGTTCACGCACAGGTTCGAGTGCGCGCCGTACGACAGGCCGATCGATGCCGACGCGCGCGAAATCTCCTCCATCGCGACCATGTGGGCCGTGTAGCCCATGTTCGCGCCGCCGTATTCCTCCGAGACGGTCATCCCGAGCACGCCGAGGTCGCCGAACTTCTTCCACAGATCCATCGGGAACTGGTCGGTGCGGTCGACCTCCGCCGCGCGCGGCGTGATTTCCTTCGCCGCAAACGTCGCGACGGCGTCGCGCAGCATCTCGATGTCTTCACCGAGCATGAATTGCACGCCGGGCAGGTTGATCATGTCTCCTCCGTCTTCGGAAAGTGGGTTGCACGCACCGATTTCTGAGTTTCGCTCAAATCGGATCAATGCGTCGATTCATTAAGCCAATGCAGCGGAAATTTTGCACAGTTTCGCGCCTCGCCCGGTTCGGCGTCAATAGTTTTTTGAGTGACACTCAGATATCATGGCGACATGACAGCCGCTACCGCCGACACCATGACCGCCACCGCCAAAGCCGACCGCGCCGACCCGTCGCGCGCACCCGCCGGGCGCAAGTCCCAGCAGCGCGTGCAGGACATCCTGCGCGCCGGTCGTGAAGTGTTCGCCGAAAAGGGCTACGAGCATGCGACGGCCGCCGAGATCGCGCAGCGCGTCGGTGTATCGGAGGCGACGGTGTTCAGCTATTTCCGCGGCAAGCGCGAGCTGTGCGCGCGTGTGATCGCCGACTGGTACGACGAAATCATCGCCGCGTTCGAACACGGGATGCCGATGGACGCGCCGGTGCAGCAGCAGTTCGCGTTCATCGTGCGCACGCACCTGCGGCTGATGCTGGTGAACGGCACGGGGCTGTGTGCGCTGGTCCTGTCGGAGGGCCGCGCGAAGCAGCACGCGTTGAGCGACGAACTCACCGCGCTGCAGCGCCGCTACACGGCGCCGCTGATGGACGTGCTCGCACGTGGCCAGGCCGCGGGGCAGGTGCGCCGCGACATGCCGCTGAGCCTGCTTCGCTCGATGGTGTTCGGGCCGATCGAGCACGTGCTGTGGGATGCGATTCTCGGGCACCGCAAGCTCGATACGGAAACGACGGCCACGCAGCTGATCGACATGCTGTGGGCGGCCGTGCAGCCGCCCGCGCCGGAGCAGGCGGCGCTGGTGCGCTTCAGGAACGAAGTGACCGAAGCGGTGCGGCGGCTCGAAGGCGAAGCGTCACACAGGTAACGGCGGCGGCAGCCGCAGCGCGCCGCTCTCGGCCTCGCTGCTGCCGCCGCGCGCGGGGTCGCGGGGTCGCGGGGTCGCCGGGTCGCAGGACCGTTCGACCGCTACGAATCCTCGGCGACGCGCAGCGGCGCGCGGCTTTGCTCGTTGTTCAAATGGACGAACTTGCGCAACAGGCGCATCAATTCCTGCGAATCGTCCTCGCCCATCCCGTCGAACAGCCCCGCGCGCAGTTCCGCCACCGACGGCATCAGGTGCGTGAGCAATTCGACGCCCGCCGGCGTCAGCAGCAGGCGCCGCTGCCGCCGCGGCAGCACCTCGCGGACGATCAGCCCTTTCGCCTCCAGCCGCGCCGCGAGATCGGCGGTCGTCGACGTGTCGAGCGCCACGCGCTGCGCGAGCGTCACCTGGTCAAGCCCCGGAGACTCGTAAAGCATCCGCAGCACCGCATACTGCACCGGCGTCACGTCCCGGCCGAACTTCTCGTAGAACATCGCGACCGCGATCTGGTGCGCACGGCGGATCAGATGTCCGGGCTCGTCGTACAGATCGATCGGGAAAGCCGGCAGGTTGGCGGGATTCGTTTTTTCCATGAATGAGTCGATCAGATAGGCGGGCGGGGCGCCGGCGGCATGGCGCTGCGTCGCGCCAGTTCCCGGGAAAACCAGTATACCGCCCGCCTTGCCCGGGCCGCCCTCGGTAAGTACACTGAATCACATTCAGTACACGGAATAAAGAACGGGCGCGCCCCGGCGGTACCGCCCCAAAGGAGACGACACGTGTTTCTCAAGAACGCTTGGTATGTGGCGTGCACACCCGACGAAATCGAAGGCAAGCCGCTGGGCCGCAAGATCTGCAACGAATCGATCGTGTTCTACCGGGCGGCGGACGGCCAGGTTGCCGCGCTCGAGGATTTCTGCCCGCACCGCGGCGCGCCGCTGTCGCTCGGGTTCGTGCGCGACGGCGTGCTCGTGTGCGGCTATCACGGGCTCGAAATGGGTTGCAACGGCAAGACGGCCGGCATGCCGGGCCAGCGCGTCGGCGGTTTTCCGGCGATCCGCAGCTTTCCGGCGGTCGAGCGGTACGGCTTCGTCTGGGTGTGGCCGGGCGACGCATCTGAAGCCGATCCGGCCAAACTGCCGCCGCTCGCGTGGGCGGAGGATCCGGCCTGGGCGCACGGCGGCGGCCTGTATCACATCCGCTGCGACTACCGGCTGATGATCGACAACCTGATGGACCTCACGCACGAGACGTACGTGCATGCGACGAGCATCGGCCAGAAGGAAATCGACGAAGCGCCGCCGAAGACGACGAGCCACGGCGACGAAGTCGTCACGAGTCGCTTCATGCAAAACGTGATGCCGCCGCCGTTCTGGCGGATGGCGCTGCGCGGCAACGGCCTCGCCGACGACGTGCCGGTCGATCGCTGGCAGATCTGCCGCTTCACGCCGCCGAGCCACGTGATGATCGAAGTCGGTGTCGCGCACGCGGGCCACGGCGGCTACGATGCGCCCGCGAACAAGAAAGCGTCGTCGATCGTCGTCGACTTCATCACGCCCGAGACCGACACGTCGATCTGGTATTTCTGGGGGATGGCGCGCAACTTCCGGCCCGACGATCACGCGCTGACCGCCGAGATCCGCGCAGGCCAGGGCAAGATCTTCGCGGAGGATCTCGAGATGCTCGAGCGCCAGCAACGGAACCTCGAACAATGGCCGGACCGCCAGTTGCTGAAGCTGAACATCGACGCCGGCGGCGTGCTGTCGCGCAAGGTAATCGACCGGCTGCTCGCCGCCGAAAACGCCGCGCGCCCGCAACGTCCCGTGATTCCCGCCGCGCAGGTCGGGGAGGCGTGATGAACGACGCGACATTGACGGTGCGCGTCGCCCGCAAGTGGCAGGAAGCGCACGATATCTGCGGCCTCGAATTCGTCAGCGACGACGGCTCGCCGTTGCCGCGCTTCGACGCCGGCGCCCATATCGACGTGCATCTGCCGGGCGGCTTCGTGCGCCAGTACTCGCTGTGCAACCACCCCGATCAATGCGATCGCTACCAGATCGCCGTGTTGCGCGAGGCCGACGGCCGCGGCGGATCGCGCGCGATTCACGACGCGGTCCGGCAAGGCGACATCGTGCGGATCGGCATGCCGCGCAATCAGTTTCCGCTCGCGCCCGACGCACCGCACCATCTATTGCTTGCGGGCGGGATCGGCGTCACGCCGATACTGAGCATGGCGGAACGGCTGTTTTCATCGGGCATGCCGTTCGACATGCACTACTGCGCGCGTTCGATGGCGCGCATGGCCTTCGTCGAGCGGCTCGAAGCGGCCGGGTTTCGCGATCGCGCGCGCCTCCACGTCGACGACGGCGATCCCGCGCAACGCTTCGATCTGGCTGCCGTGCTTGCCGGCGTGCCTGCGGGCACGCATCTGTACGTGTGCGGGCCACGCGGCTTCATGGATGCAGTACTGAACGCCGCGCGCGAGCGCGACTGGCCCGAAGCGCGCCTGCACTACGAATTCTTCGGCGGCGCGGCGGCATCGACTGGCGCCGACCGCGCGTTCCAGGTCAAGATCGCGAGCAGCGGCAAGGTGATCGACGTCCCGGCCGACTGCACGGTCATCACGGCGCTCGCAGCCAACGGGATCGACGTGCTGACGTCGTGCGAGCAAGGCGTGTGCGGCACTTGCGTGACCCGCGTGCTCGAAGGCGAGCCCGATCATCGCGATTCGTATCTGACGGAAGCGGAACGGGCGGCCGGCGACCAGTTCATGCCGTGTTGCTCTCGGTCGCGAACCGGCCTGCTGGTGCTCGATCTGTAGGCGGCTCGCGCGGCGCGCAGCGGCGGACCCCATGCGACAGATGATCGTGTTCACGGGCGGCAGCTGCTACGCCACGCTCTATCCCCCGCTCGGCGTGGAACGCACACGCTAGCCGCAACGCCAGCACGAACGCCAGACTGCTCGTCGGCCGCGCGCACCCTTTCCGGCCTCACCGGACATGCCGTCGCATCACGTCCACGCGACGTTGAAGACCGTGCGATGGCATGCGTCAAATCACCGGTTGCCCCTCGATTCGACGTCATCGCTCCCGCACGATTGCTGCTCCGGCCGGAACGCTCATCTTTACAATTGCAAACGATTCTCATTACCTATATCATGCGCACCCTGTCGTGGTGACGCAGTCGAGTGCTGCGGCCCGCGCCCTCGTCCTTGGCACGCCTTCATCCATCGATTCATGTCATCCCGTCGACCGTCCCGCCATGCGCGGACCTTGCGCCCGTGGCGCGCGAGCCTGCCTGCCCTGATCACCCTTTGCGTCGCGACCGGCGCGCATGCGGATACCGAACCTCCCGCCGCGGCAGCGGCCGCCCCTTCGTCGGCGCCCGTGCCGCCCGAACGCGAATTGCCGGCGATCAGCGTCAGCGCAGCGGCTCTCGCCGATCCGACCGTCGGCTACCAACCTCGCACCAGCAGCATCGCCGGCGGCGACGATCGCCCGCTGAAGGAGATTCCGCAATCGGTCGCCGTGGTCAGCAGCAGCGTGATGCAGGACCAGCAGGCGCGCTCGCTCGACGACGTGCTCGGCAACATCAGCGGCGTCACGCAGACCAATACGCTCGGCGGCACACGCGACGCGTTCATCAAGCGCGGTTTCGGTTCGAACAACGACGGCTCCGTGCTCGTCGATGGCGTACGCACGCCGGTTCTGCACAGCTATCTGGCAACGATCGACCGCGTCGAGGTGCTGAAGGGCCCCGCGTCGCTGCTGTACGGGATGCAGGATCCGGGCGGCGTGATCAATCTCGTCACGCGCAAGCCGGAGGATACGTTCGGCGGCTCGATTTCGGCCTCACGCACGAGCCACGGCGGCAGCGGCGCGCAGTTCGACCTGACCGGCCCGCTCGGCAAGCCCGGGCAGGTCGCGGGCGGCACGCTCGCATTCCGGCTCACCGGCGATTACGACACGAGCCGCTACTGGCGCAGCTTCGGCCGCGAGCGCAACGCGCTGATCGCGCCCGCGCTGTCGTGGCACGACGCGAACACGTCGATCGACGTCAGTTACCAATACGTCGACTACACCACACCGTTCGATCGCGGCACCGTGCTCGCAGGCGGCCGTCCCGACGATGCGCTGCGCTATCGCCGCTACGAGGAAGCGTGGGCGCAAAGCAGCGGAATCCAGGAAACGCTGCGGGCCCGCGTCGAGCACCGCTTCTCCGACGCGTGGCGCGTGCGCGCGACCTATGGCTGGGGCCGCGACCGGTACGACCAGTACATCACGCGCGCCACCGCATTCAACAGCACGACCGGCGCACTGTCGCGCTCATCCGATGCCAACCTCGGGCGCAACGATTCAGACCAGATCGCGACGCTCGGCCTGCTTGGCAACGTGACCCTCGCGGGAATGAGCCACGCGCTGTACATCGGCGGCGAATACGAGCGGCAGCGCAGTTATCGCGGCGACACGATCCGCGGCGCGGCGACGACAGGCTTCAATCTGTACGATCCCGTGTACGGCCTGCTCGCGCCCGGCGGCACGGTGAGCGCGAAGCAAAGCGATTCGCTTTCGAAGGTCCATGCGTATTCGATGATCGTGCAGGATTCGGTGAAGATCACCGACCGGCTCACCGCGGTCGGCGGGCTGCGCTGGGAGGACTGGCAGCAGGAATCGGGAATGGGCCGCCCGTTCGTGTTCGCCGACCGCTCGCACGGAAACGTATGGCTGCCGCAGTTCGGGCTCGCGTATGCGCTCACGCCGTCGCTGACCGCGTATGCGAACGTGAGCCGCTCGTTCAAGCCGAACGTCGCATCGAATGTCGCGGCGCCGCTCGCGCCGGAATTCGGCCGCGTGCTCGAGGCCGGCCTGAAGTTCAGCGTGAAGCCCGGCATCACCGGCACGCTTGCGGCCTACCAGATCGACAAGCGCAACGTGGCCGTCACCGTCGGCGACGTCACGTCGACGATCGGCACCGCACGCTCGCGCGGGATCGAACTCGATGTCGCCGGACAGATCACGCGGCACCTGAGCCTGATCGGCAGCTATGCATACACGAACGCGAACGATCGAGACAGCAACACATCGCTCGTCAACGTCGCGCGTCACACCGGCAGCCTGTTCGCGGTGTTCGACACCGCGATCGCGAACCTGCCCGGCCACTGGCGTTTCGGCGGCGGCGCGCGGCTCGTCGGCGCGCGGCCCGGCGACACCGCGAACAGCTTCACGCTGCCCGGCTACGTGACCGTCGATGCGTTCGCGGCCTACGAGACGACGATCGGCAAGTTCCCGACGCGCATCCAGCTCAACGTGAAGAACCTGCTCGACAAGACCTACTATCCGTCGAGCAACAGCAACCTGATCGTCGCGGTCGGCGAGCCGCGGCTCGTCACGCTGACGACGACCGTGTCGTTCTGACCGGCGGTTGCGACGCGCGCATACGCGATCACGGACGCCAGCGATACACGACGAGGCTTGACCCGTTGTAATTGTCTTTCGTGATCACGTATTCGCCGGTCGAGCGTCGATAGGCACGAATGCCGTACATCGAATCGACGTCGTTGCCGACGTCCATTGCCGACGTGTTCGAGTTCGTCAGCGTGGTCACGAGGCTGCCGGTATTCAGATCGAACACGTCGACGTTCGGCACCGTGTGCACGTAGCCGACGAACAGATAGTGGCCGGCAGCCGCCATCGATTTCGGGTTCGCGCTCGTCAAATCGATCGCGACGTTCGGCGTGGTCGTGTTGCCGGCTTTCCAGCCGCGATACACCTCGATGTGTCCGTTCATCGCGGTCCAGTCCCAACTGCCCGAGATGCCCTGCGCGAGGATCATCGTGTCGCTGTCGGCCTGGTAGATGATTCGCGTGAGCGGCAGCACGCTGCGCGGAATCTGAATCTGCACCGGCTTGCCCCACGTCGGTTTCCCGGTCGCGTCGAAACCCGTCATCGGATAATGCGAGATGTTGTTGGTGCGATCGAGTCCGGCCCATACGTCGCCGTTGTCGTCGAGCGAGAAGCCGGCCGTCACCTGCAGCGTCGTGTTGAACGGCTTGCCGGGGATCGAGCCGTCCGGAATCGCGATGTAACCGCTCGCGCTGTTGAAGTGGTAGATGTTGTAGTTGCCGGGGTTCTGTCCGGTCGCGACAAGCATCCGCGTACCGTTCACCAGCGCGAGCTGGCCGAAATGCTGGCCGCGCTGGTAATCGTTCATGTCGAGGCGCGGGTCCTTCGGATAGGTGAACGGATCGACCGTATTCGCGACGAACGTGCCGCCCGCGGTGCCGGTGTACACGGTGTTGCCGCTGTAGAAGAACGCGCCGTCGGTGGCCGGATCGGGCGCGGCGGCCGCCTCGAAGTTCAGCGCCTGCAGCTTCCATTGCAGCACCCCCGTCGGGCTGTACGAATGAAGATCGGTGCTGCCGTTGCGCCCGAGATCCCAGCCGCCGCCCCACGCATTGTTCAGCACGTACAGGTTGCCGGCCGCATCCTTGCCGATGCCGGCGACGCGCGTGAAGCGCTTGTCGCCGACCTGCCCCTTGATGCCCGTCGTCGTGTCGAGATATCCGCCTTGCACGCCGAACGTCCCGACCTGCAGCGGCACGCCGATGAGCGCGTAGATCTTGATGTTCATGTCGGGGCCTTCGTCGCCTACCAGCAGCTGCCCCGTCGGCGCGTCGAAATACAGCGACGCGGGCCGCGCGCGAGCCGCCATCTGGATCGTGCTCATCGCCGCGCCGGTCGGGCTGAACTGCGCGACGACGCCCGCACTCTTGCGCGCAACCCACAGGTTGCCGGCCGCATCCAGCGCGAGCGCGCCCGGCCCCGATACGCTGATGTCTCGCTGCCACACGCCGTCCGTCGTGTACACGCGCACGCGGTTGCCGTAGAAGTCGCTCGCGTACAGCAGGTTGCCGGCCGTCGCGAGGCCGGTGATCACGTCCGCGTACTGGATGCCCGTCCATGTGCTGACGGGGATGCGCAGATCGCGCTGGTTCGTGCTGCGGTTGTAGCGGCCGACCGAGCCGCTGCCGAACGTGCGGTTGTAGCCGAGCGCGACGAACAGCGAGCTCGCGTTGCCGGTGATCGCGCCGCCCTGGAATTCGTCGTGGATGCCGATCGTGCCGAGCGTCTGCCCGTTCTGGTAGATCGCGACGCCGCCCGCGTTTTCGTCCCAGCGCGACGACGTGTAGATCACGCCTTCGGGCGCCACCCACAACGAGCGCGCACCGTTGCCGACGTGCGCAGCGAGCGTGCCGAACGTGTTCGCGAGCCAGTCCGTCGTGTACTGCGCTTGCGCGGGAGTCAGCGCCGCCAGCATTGCCATGCACATTCCAAGCAATGCCGCGCGCATTTGTTTCGATACCATGAATGATGCTCCCGGACGATCGTTTCTCGACACTTTAATTCGCCGCGCATGAAATATTGGTGATTTCTGCAAAGTCGTGTTCAATTGCGCGGTGAAATTCACATTACATTGCTTTACCGCCCGGCACGGGCCAACCGGCGGTCCATCACTCCGCTTCTACGAGCATCTATCGCCGTCGCACGACGCCGATGCGACTCATAAAAACAGGAATTTTTTGCGAATTATCGAATTGGCGTTGGTAATTATTGCTGATGCGCACATATCGAATTACAAGCGCATCCAAATCGAGGCCAATGATTACAAATCGAAATTAAAATGAAAGAGAAAAAATAATCCGGCGCAGAGGCATGGCCCGATGCGACGCGCACGATGCATGCCGCATTGCCGCACGATCATGAAGAAGTGAAATAGAGCGATGCGCGGCGGAATGCCGTCAACAGAGCAACGGCCAAGAACGACGAAGCCGCGGACCGACCGGCGAAGCACCGAATAGCCGACGATAGAACGAGAAGGCCGCATGCGGGCTGCGCGTGCGGCCATGTCAGGCGGGCGTGCGCGATCGAGCGCCGTACCGCCCCGGCTGTCGACGGAGTCGGGCCGCGCATCGCGACAGCCCTCGCGCGCTGCCCGCACGCCAGATGCATCCGTCGGCTGCGGATCGTCGGTACGCTGCCCGCCGTGCGCACCTGCGACCGATCTCGCGCGTCAGAACTTCTGACGCATCCCGACGCTCACGATCGCCTGCGAGCGCGAATCGGACGAATGGCCGTTCGCCTTGTCCGACACCGACGCGGTCGCGGCCACCGGCCGGCCGAGCGCGTCGAGCGTCGTGCCCGACGCGTGCTGGTACGCCCCGAGCAGGTACACGCTGGTGCGCTTCGACAGGTCATAGGCCGCGCCCAGCGTGACGTTGTGATACTGCGCGCGGTTGTCGATGCCGTCGACGTCACTGCCGCGCGTGTAGCTGTAGCCGGCGAACAGTTGCGTCTGCGGCCGCACGTTCCAGCGCGTGAACACGCCCGCGACGTTGAAAGTCGCATGGCCGTTGAACAGCGACTGCGGGCCGCCGCGGTACTGCACGTTGCTGTAGTTCACGCCGACCACTGCCGCACCGAAGTCGTAAGTCGCGCCGGTCGCGACGATTTGCTGCGACTGCGCGCTCGCATAGCCTTCGTTGATCGACGAGTTGAACAGGCCGTCGTCGGTGCTTTGCCACTTGCCCGCCGCCGGATCGGCCGCGCCCGTCTTGCTGTTGTCCGAGCGCTCGTAGCCGACGCCGACGCGCAGCGGCCCGGACGCGTACGCCGCGCCGACGCTCCACGTATTGCGCCGCTTCATGCTGCCTGGTTGGCCGCCGAAGCCGTACAGCGCGCCGAACGTGAAGCCCGCATAGTTCGCGCTCGTGAACTTGATCGAGCTGTCGACGCGTGCGGTCTGGTCGAGATCGTCGATGTCGCCGGGATGCGCGCCGAAGCCGCCGATGAACGACGACGGCCCGACCGGGCTTACGAAGTCGTCGAGCGACGTGTACTGGCGGCCGAGCGTGACTGTCCCGTAGCGATTGCTGCCGACGCCGACGAACGCCTGGCGGCCGAACTGGCGGCCGCCCTGGCCCGACGTGCCGTTGGTGATGTCGAAGCCGTTCTCGAGCACGAACAGCGCGCGCATTCCGCCACCGAGATCTTCCGAACCCTTGATGCCCCAGCGGCTGCCGGACAGGTTGCCGGTAGTCAGGCCGACGTTCGAATGGCCGGTGTACGCGCCCGTCGAGCCGACCCGTTCGTTGCTGCGGTAGGTCACGCCCGCGTCGACGATCCCGTACAGCGTGACGGAGCTTTGCGCGGATGCGAGACCCGCGAGCGAGAGCAGCAGCGGTGCTGCGATCAGTTGCTTGTTCATGGTTTTTTAGCGTCTCCGGGCGACGAGCCCGTTGTTCTATGCGAGTAGCACGTGCGGTCGGCGAGATCCGCCGGCGTTTCGGTGTTCGATGTTGCCGGGCCGGCGGCGGCCGCACGCGGGAACGCGCACGTGCGATACGCGCGCGACGTCGCGGCGAGCATGCCCGCCGTGGCCGCCATGGTAGATGGAACCGGTTCCGTTCGATAGCGCAATAATAAAAACAGCTTCTTGCTGATTTCGAGACAATTCGTCGCGTCGCGCAAGACGCTGTACAGCGCGGCGACGCGCGCCAGATAATCGAGCACCGCCTTGCACGGGAGCCGCCGGCATGCATCACACAACCTTGCTGATTTTCGCCGCCGTCGCGTTCGTCGGAATCGCAACACCCGGCCCGACCGTATTGCTCGCGCTGACCAATGGCTCGCGCTACGGCGTGCGCCGCGCGGCCTACGGCTTCGCCGGCGCGATGCTGTCCGACTTCGTGCTGATCGTCGCGGTCGCGCTCGGCCTCGGCGCGCTGCTGATCGCATCGGCGTTCTGGTTCTCGGTCGTGAAGTGGCTCGGCGCCGCCTATCTCGCGTACGTCGGCGTCCGGCTGCTCACGTCGAAGGGCACGCTCGACGTCGCCACCGCGCACGGCACCGAGGCGCCGGAGCGCAACGCGTCCATCTTCGCCAAGAGCTTCCTGACCGCGGCGACGAATCCGAAGGGCTACCTGTTCTTCTCCGCGTTCCTGCCGCAGTTCCTCGATCCGGCTGCGGCGCTCGCACCGCAATACGTCGCGCTCGCCGTGACGTTCGCGCTGCTCGACGGTGCGGTGATGTTCGGCTACGCGCTGCTCGGCGCACGCGCGGTGCGGGTGCTGAAGCGCGCGGGCGCGCTGTGGCTCGAGCGCACCTGCGGCGCGATGCTGCTCGTGCTGGCCGGTTCGCTCGCGCTGTATCGACGCCATGCGGCGTAGGCCGGATCGGCACGCACAACACATCGTTCGCGACTGACACGCGATGAAAGTCGATGCGCCGCCCCGCTCCGGCTTCCCCGGCCTGTCGCTCCGCCAGCTCGACCGCGCGGATTTCGACAAGTGGTTCGCGTATCTGTCGAATCCGGACGTCGTGCGCCACACGAGCTGGAACCTGCGTTCCCGCCGCGATCTGCTGCCGTTGTTCGCCAACATCGAATCGCCTCATCCGGACTCGATCCGCCGTCTCGCGATCGTCGACGACGCATCCGGCGCGCTGGCCGGCACGATCGGGCTGCATACGATATCGCCGATTAATCGCTCCGCCGAAATTGCATACGATCTCGCGCCGCCGTACTGGGGGCGCGGCATCGCAAGCGCGCTCTGCGCGAGCGTCACAGCGTGGGCATTCGCAGCCGAAGGCTTCGTGCGCGTGCAAGGCGTCGTGCTGACGACCAATGCCGGCTCCGCGCGCGTACTCGAGAAATGCGGCTACCGGTACGAAGGCTTGCTGCGTGCATACAGGATGGTGCGCGGCGTGCCGCGCGATTTCGCGATGTACGCGCGCATCGCGACCGACTGACGCGCCGGCCGGCAAACGGACGCGGGTGGCCGTGCGATGCGTGCACGCCGCCGTCGACGCGATTGGACGATCCACGCCGAATTGGCGACAATCGCCGTTCCCCGCATCGACTGCTTCGTCATGAAAATCGCCGCGCTATCCGACATCCACGGCAACCTCGCCGCGCTCGACGCGGTGCTCGACGACGTGCGCCGCCGCGGCGCCGACGTGATCGTCAATCTCGGCGACATCGTGTCGGGGGCGCTCCAGCCGGCCGAAACGGCCGAGCGCCTGATTGCGCTCGACCTGCCAACCATCAAGGGCAATCACGAGCGACAACTGCTGACCGGGGATCGCGACACGATGGGTCCGTCCGATCGCTGGGCGCACGACACGCTGTGCGACGAGCATCGCGCATGGATCGCCGCGCTGCCCGAGCGCGTGACGCTCGGCGACGACGTGCTGCTCGTGCACGGCACGCCCGCGAGCGACCTCGTCTATTTCCTCGAAACGGTCACACCGGAAGGCTGCCGCGCGGCGACGCCCGATGAAATCGCGCAGCGCGCCGGCGACGTGCCGGCATCGCTGATCCTGTGCGGGCACACGCACGTGCCCCGCATCGCGAGGCTCGACGACGGCCGGCTCATCGTCAACCCGGGCAGCGTCGGCCTGCAGGCATACGCCGACGATCAGCCGCATCCGCACCGGATCGAAACCGGTTCGCCGCATGCGCGCTATGCGATGGTGTCGCGCACGCGGGCCGGGTGGCACGCGGCGTTTCACGCGGTCGAGTACGACTGGCACACGGCCGCCGCCACCGCGGCATCGCGCGGGCGCGACGACTGGGCCGTCGCGCTGCGCACCGGGCGGTGCTGACGCATCGCCGCCTTCTCCACACCGCGTCCCAACGCACGGCTCTGGTCAGATATCCGGCATTGACGATCGCGCCCGGCGGCGTCGACATGCACGATCTCGCCGCGCACCGCAGCGTCGCGCGGCATCACGCGGCGCCAGCCTGCCGCGTCACCCCGCTGCGCCGCGCCACCGCATCACGCCGCATTCGCGAGCGTCAACCGCGCTTCCAGGCCGCCGCCATCCGGCCGGTTGCGCAGCGTGAGCGTGCCGCCCATCGCGAGCGCAAGTTGTCGTGCGATCGCGAGGCCGAGCCCGGTGCCGCCCGTCTCGCGATTGCGTGACGTCTCGACGCGCCGGAACGGCTCGAACACCGCGTCGAGTTGATCGTCCGGAATGCCGGGCCCGCGGTCGAGCACCGCGATGACGGCGCCGCCGCCGGGCGCCGGCTGCACGTCGATCTCGGCCGCGCCCGCGAACTTCAGCGCGTTGTCGACGAGATTGCCGACGATCCGGCGCAGCGCCTTCGGCCGCGTGACGAGCGCGAGCGGGCCGCCGCCGTGCAGCGCGACATCCTGCCCCGCATCCATGTAGTCGCACACGATGCTGTCGAGCAGCGCATCGAGGTCGATGCGACGCGCGGCCTCTTCCGTGCCGTGCAGCGTGCGCGCATATGCGACGCCTTCCTTCACCAGATGCTCCATCTCGATCAGGTCCTGGCGCAGCTTCGCGCCCTGCGCGTCGTCGTCCATCACGTCGACGCGCAACCGCATCCGCGTGATCGGCGTCTGCAAGTCGTGCGAGATCGACGCAAGGATCTGCATGCGTTCCGCCATGTACTGCGCGATGCGGTCCTGCATCGCATTGAACGCCCGCGCGGCGCGCGCGACTTCGGACGGCCCGTCCTCGCGCAGGCGTTCGCCCTTCAGGTCGGGGCCGAGCGCGTCGGCCGCCTGCGCGAGCTGGTTCAGCGGCCGCGTCGCGAGCCGCACCGCGATCCAGCAGCACGCGGCCAGCACCGCCAGTTGCAGCGCGAGCACGTAAGGCAGCCACCCCGACAGCGGCACCGTCGACATCGGATGGATGTCGATCGTCAGCGGCGAGCCGTCGGTCAGGCGCAGATGTACTTGCAGATGCTCGCTATCGCCCGGCATCGCGTTCGCGGTCAGCGGATAGTCGCCACCGATGCCGTCCGAAATCGAGCGCTCGACGCGCGCCGACAGTCTTGCCTCCGGCGGCGTTCCCGTCTCGCCGGGGCCGAGGATGAATGCGTAGCTGCGCCGCGCGAGACGCGGCAGCCATGCGGCGCGCTGGTCCGGCGGAAGATGGTCGAGCAGCGCGACCGAGCTCGCGACCTCGCGCTCGATGTAGCCCATCATCAGGTTGGTCGTTGCCTGGTCGCGCTCCATCACGGTGAGCCAGAACGAGAGCGTCTGCGCGAGCACGAGGCCGACGCACAGGATCAGCGCGAGCCGGGTGAACAGCGAGCGCGGCCAGTGCCACAGCGTGCGCGCGTTCATGCGTCGCCTTCCACCGACGTCACCGCCGACGAGAACACGTAACCCTCGTTGCGCAGCGTCTTGATGTAGCGCGGCTCGCGCGCGCCGTCGCGCAGCCGCTGGCGCAGCCGGCTCACGAGCAGGTCGATCGACCGGTCGAACGGATCGGACTGCCGGCCCTGCGTAAGGTTGAGCAGCTGATCGCGGGTCAGTACGCGTTGCGGGTTGTCGACGAACACGCGCAGCAGCCGGTATTCGGCGCCGCTCAGCGCGACCAGCGTGCCTTCGGCGTCGAGCAGATGGCGCCCCGTCGTGTCGAGACGCCATTCGCCGAACGCGAGCATCGCGGCCGTCTCCGTCACCTGCATGCCGGGCGGCAGCATCCGCGCGCGCCGCAGCACCGAGCGGATCCGCGCGAGCAGCTCTCGCACCGCGAACGGCTTCGCGAGATAGTCGTCGGCGCCCATTTCGAGGCCGATGATGCGGTCGGTTTCCTCGCCGCGCGCGGTCAGCATCAGCACCGGCACCGTGCGGAACTTGCCGGCGCGCAGATCCCGGCACAGCGTGAGCCCGTCCTCGCCGGGCAGCATCAGGTCGAGCACGATCAGGTCGGGCGCGCCGTCGTCGAGCACGTTGCGCATCTCGCGGCCGTTCGCGGCGACCGACACGCGCATGCCGTTCTTCTCGAGGTAATCCGCGATCAGTTCGCGGATCGCGCGATCGTCGTCGACGATCAGTACGTGGTCGATTTTGTCCATGAATCGGTGTCGGTGTCGTGAGGGTTCGCCTGGCGATGTCCGCTGTTATACCGCACCGCGGGCGCGCGTTTGTATCGCAATGTATCGCGCCGCCACGACGACACACAACATTGCACATGCGCGACCGGCCGGACACATCGCAGATACGTCGGCGCGGCCCAATGGGGGCTGTCGAAACCTGTCCGGCCGACGCACCCGCGCGACGGCCGCCCTACCCGGAGAACCGCCATGCTGCCCCGATTCAAGACCGCCGCCTTCGTGATCGCCCTCGCCGCCACGGCGGGGCTCGCCGCGTTCGCCGGCACCCGCGACGACCCCGGCATGACCGCGTCGCTCGCCGGCACGCAGGCGCCCGATTTCACCGGCATCGAGCGCTGGCACAACAGCGCGCCGCTCAAGCTGGACCAGTTGCGCGGCAAGGTCGTGCTGGTCGATTTCTGGACGTACTCGTGCATCAACTGCATTCATACGATTCCGTACGTGAACGACTGGTACCGGAAGTATCGCGACCAGGGGCTCGTCGTGGTCGGCGTGCATACGCCCGAGTATCCGTTCGAGCGCGATGCGAAGAACGTTGCCGACGCGATCAAGCGTTTCGACATCCGGTATCCGGTCGCGCAGGATAACCGCTACGACACGTGGCGCGCGTACGGGAATCAGTACTGGCCCGCGCTGTATCTGATCGACGCGAACGGGAAAGTCGTCTACACGCGGTATGGCGAAGGCGGGTATGACAAGACCGAGGCGGCGATTCGCGGCGCGCTGGCGCAGGCGGGGACGACGCGGACGCAGTAGCAGGTCGGCACGTGCTGTTCGGTGCGGCTCACTTCGCCTTTGGGCGCGACGCGTACTCGTTCACGTCGAATATCACCTCGAGTCCTCGCCGCTCCGCGTGCGCGACAAGGCCGTTGTCGAGCAGACGAATGCGCTCACCGGATCGAATGCCCGGGTACTCGTCCGCATAAGAGAAGTCGAGCGCGTACGCGGCCAGTCGGCCGACAGCGGGATTCGCTACAGCAGAGGCATAACCGGCGGACAACAGCAGGATGACGATGCCGAACACGAATGCACCCGCCGCGTGGTTGCCGATCGCGCGTTCGGCCGCTGCCACGCGTCCGAGCGTACATGCAAGCCAGCCGGTCGGATTCACTGCGAAGATGCGCAGGAATGGACGAAAAGATGACGTCGTCATCACGCCCAGAATCGACACGGAGCACACGAACAGCAGAATGGCACTGACAACGACGCCCCATCCGATGGGAATGAAAAGAACCGCGAACAGTGCCACCGTCACGTCGAATGACTGCGGGGGCAGTCGCACAACCATGCCGACGAACTGCCTTGAGACTCCCAAGCAGATTGGCGCAAGCAGCGTGCTCACAACGACGATCGGCATCGTCCCGATCTGCGACCGGCTGAATGCAAGCAGTTTCGGCACGAACCAGATCAAGAATCCGGCCATGAACAGTACCAACGGAACCGCCATCACCAACGTCAGCGTGCGTTGCTCCGTCCACGGAATCGCGACGAGGGCGCCCATGACGAGCGTCAACGCGGCATTGCCCGATGTGTAAAGTTTCCCGGAAGGCGATTGCGCCTTCCATTTCTCGAATAGAGGCTTGAGCAGGGTCATAGTGCGGGATGAAAAGGGGGTTCAAGCGGCGCGCATCGCCTGCGCGTGTTCCGTCACGGCAAGTACGCCACTGCACGATACACACCCACCCCGACACGGGCAATTTCGCCGCGACGCGTCAACGCGCGGCGAATTCCGCGTTACGGCCCCGCCCGGCTCCGCGCCGTCGCTTGACCTCGCCGCCCCCACGCCGTGCGTCGCTCGCTAGCGCTTTGCGTCGGCCTCCGCCAGCATCGCTTCACCGATCGCGAAATGCCCCTCCGCGATCAGCGCATCGGCCGCACCGCGCATATCGTCGACCGTCCTGTTCTGCCCGAGCTTGCGCTTGCCGACGAGCCGCGTGATCTCGATCTGCAGCCCGACGATCGACTGCAGCATCGCATCGAGATAGTCCTTCGGCGCGTCGGCCATCTTCCACGGCAACGGTTGCGACGCCTCGTGCGTGCGCGTCAGCCGCGCAACCACGCCCCGCACGAACTTCTCGTCGTCGCGCACCGTGATGCGGCCGTGCGCGTGCACGACCATGTAATTCCAGGTCGGCACGTGCCGATGCGTGACGTGTTTGCTCGGATACCAGTTCGGCGAAACGTAGGCGTCGCCACCGCGGAAAATGACAAGCACCTCGTCGCCGTTCGCGACCTCCTGCCACACCGGATTCGCCCGCGCGACGTGCGCATGCAACTCGCCGGCGCCGCCATCGCCGGACACCAGCTCGAACGGAAGATGGTTCGCGTCGAGGCCGCTCTTCCCATGCGTGACCAGGCTGCCGAACGGGTGCTGCACGATCAGCTCGCGCAGCGCGTCGGGACGGGATTCGGCGAAATCGGCGGGGACATACATGGCGGCTCCACGGTCGGACAGGGTTCTGGCGGAAACGGGCACGGCATGCGCCGATTGTGAGCGTTATCTGGTTTATTCTGTAGAGCCAGTTTCAAACAATTTCAGCAGACCAGAATCATGGCCAGAACCGCCCGGATCGTCGAAATCCCGTCGCTCGGCACGCTCGACCGCGCGGCCGGCGATCTGAGCCGTCAACTCGCGCAGGCGTTGCGCGACGCGGTGCGCCGCGGCGACGTGCGGCCCGGCGACCTGCTGCCGTCCACGCGGCTGCTCGCGGCGTCGCTGCAAGTCGCGCGCGGAACCGTCGTCGATGCGTATGCGCAGCTTGTCGCCGAAGGGTTTCTCGAATCGCGCGGCGGCGCCGGCACGCGGGTCGCGAACGCGCTGGCGAAGCCTGCGCCCCCCGGCGAGCCGTCTGCGGCGCATCTGCGCACCGCTCACGGCGCGCCCACCGGCTTGCCCGAGCCGGCCGCGACGTTCGCGCGGATCGCCCGCGAATTTCGCCCATTGCCGGCCGCGCCGTTCGCGATCTCGGTGCCGGCCGGCCCCACCGCGCCCGACGACATCTGGCGCCGCCTCGGCAACCGCTTGCGCGCCCGCGGCGACGGCGCGCCGTCCGGCTATACGGATCCGCAGGGCGCATTGCCGCTGCGCGAAGCGATCGCCGACCACGTGCGCCGGTCGCGTTCGGTTCGCTGCAGTGCCGCTCAGGTCGTGATCACGAGCGGCACGCAGCAAGGACTGCATCTCGCGACTCAGGTGCTGCTCGGCGCGGGCGATCGCGCGTGGGTCGAGAATCCCGCGTATCGCGGCATCACCGCGCTGCTCGACAGCACCGGGCGGCGCGATGCGATGGTGCGCGTGCCGGTCGACGCGGACGGCATCGACGTCGAAGCCGGCATCCGCGCCGCACCCGACGCACGCGCGGCATTCGTCACGCCGTCGCACCAGTACCCGCTCGGCATGCCGATGAGCATGGCGCGGCGCAATGCGCTGCTCGGGTGGGCGCGCACGCATCGCGCCTGGGTCGTCGAAGACGATTACGACAGCGAGCTGCGTTACGAAGGCCATCCGTTTCCGTCGCTGCAAGGGCTCGATCCGGATCGCGTCGTCTATCTCGGCACCTTCAGCAAGATCCTGTTCCCGTCGCTTCGGCTCGGCTACGTGATCGCGCCCGACAGCCTCGTTCCGGCGTTTTGCGGCGCGCGCGTGCTGATGGATCGCCACGCGCCGACGGCCGATCAGCACGTGCTCGCCGCGTTCATCGCCGAAGGTCACCTCGACCGCCACATCCGCCGCGTGCGAGGCGTCTACGCAGAACAGCGCGCGCTGCTGATCGACACGCTGCACGCGCGACTGCCGCGCGAGCTCGCGTGGCTCCAGCCGGGCAACCAGGGCATGCACGTCGTACTGTGGCTCGCGCAACGGCTCGACGATGTCGACGTGGTCGCGCGCGCGGCGCTGGCCGGTGTCGCGGTGCGGGCCGTATCGCCGATGTTCGCACCGGGCACCGAACGCAGCGGCCTCGTGCTCGGTTTCGGCGGGTTCGAGCGCGCGCTGATGGAGGCGGCCGCGCAGCGGCTCGCATACGTGATCGGCGAAGCGGCTGCGGGCCGCTGATCCGGCGAATCGCCGCGCGCATTTACACGCAAAGATTGGCCGCAGGCAACAAACGTAATCGTCTGTAAATCTTGCAAGAAAACCGGCCTTTTCGTCACAGCCGCTGCCGGCCGGTTTGCTAGGATCGCGCCTTTTCCGCTCGGGCTCCCGCCGCCGTGACTCGCTTCGTGCCGTTTCTTCGCAATCTGTCGGTTCGCTGCCGTGACGGCGCCCGCGCGCTGGGTGTCGGCGCGTGGCAGCGCGTGCGCCACCCGACACGCAGCGGGATCGCGCTGACCGTCGGCGCGATCCCGCTGCTGGGCGTGCTCGTGCTGCTCGCGTTCGTTCCGTTCACGCCGAGCATCGGCGACATCCGCAAGGCGCGCATCGACCGCCCGGCGCGCGTGCTGTCGGCCGACGGCCAGCTGATCGCCGAGTTCCGACCGGTGAACCGCGAATGGGTGCCGCTCAAGCAGATCTCGCCGCACATGGTCGACGCGCTGATCGCGACCGAGGATCATCGCTTCTACGCACACCACGGGATCGACTGGCGCCGCACGCTCGCGGCGGGGCTGCATACGTTTTCTGGCAGCCGTCAGGGCGGCTCGACGATCACGCAGCAGCTCGCGCGCAACCTGTACCCGGACGAAGTCGGGCGCGCGCCCACGCTCACGCGCAAGCTGAAGGAGCTGATCACCGCATTCAAGATCGAGATCGTCTACAGCAAGGACGAAATTCTCGAGACCTACCTGAACACCGTCCCGTTCCTCTACAACGCGTACGGCGTCGAAATGGCCGCGCGCACCTATTTCGGCAAATCGGCCGACGATCTCGACGTCGTCGAAAGCGCGACGCTCGTCGGGATGCTGAAGGGCAACAGCTACTACAACCCGGTGCTGAATCCGGAACGCGCGGTTCAGCGCCGCAACATCGTGCTCGGCCGGATGGCCGCAATGGGCATGCTGTCGCCGCGGCAACTCGCGCAACTGCAGCGGCGGCCGCTGCGCGTCGACTTCGAACCGCAGACAGCGCAGCCCGGCCCCGCGCCGCATTTCGCGGTACAGCTGCGCAAGTGGCTGATCGCGTGGGCCGACCGCAACAACTACGATCTCTATTCCGACGGCCTCGTCGTGCGCACGACGCTCGATGCGCGCTTGCAGGACATGGCAACGCAAGCGCTCGTGCAGCAGACCGACCGCCTGCAGGCGATCGCCGACAGCGCGTGGCGCGGCCCGTCCGGCTGCGGGCTGCGCAACGACCTGTTCCGCGGCTTCATCCGGCAGACGCCCGACTATCGCGCCGCGCGCGACGCGGGACTCGCCGATACGGCAGCGCTGAAGCAGCTCGGCGCGAATCGCGCGTTCATGCGTGCGCTGTGCGAGCGCAAGACGCAGGTGCAGGCCGGCTTCGTCGCGATCGATCCGCGCAACGGCGCGATCCGCGCGTGGGTCGGCAGCCCCGACTTCGGCAGCGAGCCGTTCGACCATGTCGTGCAGGCGCGGCGCCAGCCCGGCTCGACGTTCAAGCCGTTCGTCTACGGCGCCGCGTTCGCGGACGGCATGCGTCCGGGCGATACGTTCGTCGATCGCCCGGTCGCGATCCCGATCGGCACGCATGCGGTGTGGCGCCCGACCGACGCCGAGCCGCCGACGGACGCGCCGATGACGCTGCGCGACGGACTCGCGCTGTCACGCAACCGCATCACCGCACAGGTGATGCAGCGCGAAGGCGCGGCGAAGGTCGCGCAGCTCGCGCGCGCGATGGGCGTGCGCGACAGCCCGCTCGACGCGGTGCCGTCGCTCGCGCTCGGCACGAGCCCGGTCACGCTGAAGGAAATGGTGTCCGCGTACGGGACGATCGCGAACCGCGGCGTGTACGTCGCGCCGCAGATGATCACGCGCATCGAGGATCGCGATGGCAAGGTGCTCGCCGCGTTCGGCAGCGCGCCGCCAGAACGCGCGCTGCCGGAGACGGCGGCGCAGACGCTCGTCGACACGATGCGCAGCGTCGTCGACTACGGGACCGGTGCCGACATTCGGTCGCGCTACGGGATCCGCATCGACGTGGCAGGCAAGACCGGCACGACCCAGGACAACACGGACGGCTGGTTCATCCTGATGCATCCGCAACTGGTGGCCGGCGCGTGGGTCGGCTTCGACGACGGCAGCGTGACGCTGCGCAGCGACTACTGGGGCGCGGGCGCGCACAGCGCGCTGCCGATCGTCGGGTCGTTCTACGATGCGGCGCTGCGTGCACGCGCAATCGATCCGCATGCGCAGTTCTCGCCGGACTTCCGGCCGCGCAGCGCGCCCGCGCCGGTGCCGAGGCGGCGGCCGCATGTCGGGCTGTTCGACTGGCTGAAGATTTTCCGCTGATCGCGGCAGCGCGATGGCGCTTCATGCGGCCGATCCGAAGGAATCGCAACGCGCACGGGCGGTGCATCGCACGCTAGAGGGCCCACGGCTACGCACACTGAATGAACGGCCTCGCCGACACGCTTGAATCGGGCCGGCAGCAATGCCGGCCATTCGTCAGTCCGCCGTGTCGCCGTTCTTCGGCAATTTCGACCATGCGTGGCGGCCCGGCGCCGGCGACCATGCGGGACGCGTCTTGCGTTCGCTGTCGATGACGACCAGATAGCGGCCGGCAATCGGCGTGATGTCGCGATCATGGCGCAGCACCCACAGCGACTTGCCCGCCTCGACGCGCGCCTGGTAGTCGTCGTCGAGGATGCCGTGACGGTCGAGGAACGTGTTCAGCGATGCGGGAATCCGCACGCACCCCTTCGAGTGCCGGATGCCTAGCAGCGGCTCGAGGCGGTCCGGATCGGTGGCGTGCATCTGGAAGCGCATCGGCGACTTGCCGCCCTTGCCCCAGCCACGCTCGCCGTCCACCCAGCCGAAGTCGTAGATCCGCATGTCGCGCTGCCCGTAGCCGCGAATGCCGTTGTCGTTGGTCGTGCCTTCCGCACGAAAGTCCATGTGATCGGGCGAATGATGGAACACGCCCAGCGGCGTCAGGAAGTGATCGTACTGTCCGGGCCAGCCGGTGCCGACCGGCGACGCGCCGATCATCAGCCATTCATTCTTCGGCGTCGCACGGAAGTAGATGAACAGTGCCTGCACGTTCGGCGCGCGATCGACCATCGCGACGTATTCGCCTGCGAGGTCGCCGAGGTTCGCATCGTCGAGCGCCTTCTGAAGCCGCTCGCCGTACGCACGTTGTTCGCTCGCGGGCACGTTCAGGCGCCGTGTGACTTCCTGCGGGAAGCGCTTGCGCATGTCGATCGCGCGTGCGGTCGCGTCTTTCGCCTCGTCGGCCGACAACGGCGGATGCCGGCGCGGCGGCGTCGGTGCGGCGGCCTCTGATTCGCTCGCGGGCATGCCGGACGCAGCCGATGCGGGCGATGCCGCAGAAGCCGGCGATGCAGCGGACGCGGCGGGCGCCGATGCGTCGCTCGCGGGCGCGGCGTGGTGAGGTGCGGCGGAGGCGGTTGACGATGGTGTCGCTGCCGGCGACGCATGCGCGGACGAAGCCGAATGCGCGGCGGAACCGGGATGGGCGGACGAAGCCATTGCTGAGGATGGCGTAGCAACTGACGCCGGCGCGTCGGACGCGGCCGACGCCGGCTGCTCGACGAGCATGGAAATCGGGACAGCGGCAGCGAGCCACATCGATGCGGCTGCGAGGGTACGGCGGCGCGGTGTGGACAAACGCCGCGCGAGGTCGGAAAGTGTCATGCGATCGAGGCCATCGGCCGAACCGGCCGCCGCACGCGGCGGCGGCACGTCTTCCGCGCAAGCCATCGACACGCCGGACACACGCTGGGCATCCGGCGCCGACGCCTCTTCGCGGTGGGGCCGTGCGCGCATGAACGCGTCCGGCACGATGGCGGCTAATGAGTCGTCAGGTCTTTCATTCTACTCGGGCGAACACGGATCCGCAGGGCCGAACCCCCGGTTTTGCGGGGATTTTGCGCTTGGTCACGCTTTGTTTCAACTCGTTGCGGGTTGCGTCGCGGGTGCAGCGCAGGCTGACGTGTTCGCGATTTCCGGCCACGTGTGCGCGCGCACTCGACATGCGCGCCCCCTCCGTTGCCTACTTCGAAATGGTTTCGAGCGCGATGCCTTTCGTGCGCGGCCCCATGAACCCGATCGCTGCCATCACGATGACCATCGCGCCCGCGATGAACGCAAACACGCCAAACGTGCCGAAGCCTTTCAGCACGGCCGCGATGACGAACGACGAGAAGATCGCCGAGAACCGGCTCCACGAGTAGACGAAGCCCACCGCGCGCGCGCGGATCGAAGTGGGGAAAAGTTCGGCCTGGTACGCGTGGAAGCTGTACGACATGATGTTGCTCGCAAGCGTGAGACCGATGCCGAGCACGATCAGGAACGCGCCGATCGTCGTCTGGCTGAACAACAGCCCGCACACCACGATCGCCGCCGCCATCGCGACGATCACCGACTTGCGCTCGAAGCGGTCGGCGATCACGAGGCCGATTAGCGGGCCGAGCGGCGCGGCGAGCGCAATCACGCTCGAATACATGAGGCTCGACGTGATCGTGATGCCCTGTTTGATCAGCAGCGTCGGCACCCAGTTCGCGAAGCCGTAGAAGCCGACCGTCTGGAACACGTTGAAGATCGTCATCATGATCGTGCGGCTGCGATACGGCGGCACCCACATGTCGCGGAAACTGCCGCGCGGCGGCACCGGTTCCGCCGGCGCGGGCGGCGGCAGCGGCCGGCCGTATTCGGCTTCGACCTTCGCCTCGAGCGCGCGCATGATGCGGTCGGCTTCATCGACGCGGCCCTGTTGCGCGAGCCAGCGCGGGCTTTCCGGCAGTTCGCGGCGAATCCACCACACGAACAGCGCGCCGTGCGCGCCGATCAGCACGACCCAGCGCCAGCCGTCGACGCCGAACGGCGCGTGCGGCACGAGCAGGTACGCGAGGAACGCGACCACCGGCACCGCGACGAAGCCGACCGCCTGCTCGCACGCGAACGCGCGGCCGCGTATCTGCTTCGGCACGAGTTCGGAGATGTACGTGCCGATCGTGACCATCTCGACCCCGAGCCCGAGGCCGACGACGAAACGCCAGAAGTTCAGACCGCCCGCCGTGTCCTGGAACGCCATCACGACGTTGGCGGCCGTGTACCACAGCAGCGACCACGTGAAGATCGCGCGGCGGCCGAAGCGGTCCGCGAGGAAGCCGCATGCGATCGTGCCGATGAAGAGGCCGGAGAACAGCGCGGCGATGAAGCTCGCGACGCCCGTGGTGCCGAACAACCCGTGCGTGGTCGCAGACAGGATCCCGCTTTTCACGAGCCCGGGCGCGACGTAGCCGCTATACAGCAGATCGTACAGTTCGAAGAAGAAGCCGAGGCTCAGCAGCACGACGAGCTTCCAGACGCTGCGGGTGGGCGGCAGGCGGTCGAGGCGTGCCGAGATCGAGCCGGGGTCGATGGAGGAAGACGAGGCAGCTGCCTCGGGAATGCTGTCCGTTGAGACCATCTTGGTCGTGTCTCCTGATCGTGTCGTGTGTTGTTGTACAGCGCGCCGGCAGGCCGCCGTCGGATGATTCGCTGCATTGTACCGGCACGCCGCACGGGCAGCGTCGCGACGTGAACCGGTTCCGGCACCGCGTTTTCGCGCGGAACGAGATGTAAATTGCGTAACTGTCTGTCGGGCTCGTCGTTCA